>MUNG01000656.1 GCA_002154585.1 Streptomyces pseudogriseolus | reverse complement strand
CAGCCCCACGGCCGGCCGTGGCCGCGGCGCGTACAGCACCTGCTCCACCGCCCCCGCCAGCCGCCGCACCGACGCCGCCGCGTCCCCGTCGAGCCCGCCCGTCCGCACGATGCGGTCGGCCGCCCCACGCGGGGTCAGCGACTCGTCCGGCACGATCCCGTGGTCCCAGGCCGTGTCCGTCAGCTCCTCCCAGGCGGCCAGCACATACGGGGCGACGTCCTCCTCCGTACGGCCGTGGCCGCCCAGCCGCACCCCCCGCACCCGCGTCCGCCACAGCAGCGGCGACAGCGGCAGCGCCAGCACCAGCAGCCCGGCCAGGGCCCACAGCAGCACCGCCTGCCACTTCGGACCGTCGTCGTCCACCGGCAGGGCCGCCTGCGGCGACTCGCTCTCGCAGGACCCCGGGTCGCTGCCGTCCGCCCGGCAGTCCGTGCTCCGCGACGGCGTCTCCTCCGGGTCCGAGGGCACCGCCTGCGACGGCCGGGCCGGATCCGCGGGACCGTTGTCCTGGACGTCCGGCACGGTGTAGTCCGGCGTCGAACCCCGGGTCGGGGTCGGCTCGAACCGCGTCCAGCCCGCGCCCTCGAAGTACAGCTCGGGCCAGGCGTGCGCGTCCCGCATCGCGACCGAGATTGTGCCGTCGGCCTGCGGGGAGCCCGGTGCGAAGCCCACCGCGATCCGCGCCGGGATGCCCAGCGACCGCGCCATGGACGCCATCGCGAAGGAGTAGTGCACGCAGAAGCCGCGCTTTTCCTTCAGGAAGCGGGCGATCGCCTGCGAGCCGCTGCCGACGTCGACCTGGGTGTCGTACTGGAAGCCGCCGCTCAGCGTGAACCAGTCCTGGAGCATGACCGCGCGGTCGTAGTCGCTCTGCGCGCCGGCGGTCACCTCACGCGCGGTCTCGTGGATCACGGAAGGCAGCTCGTCGGGCAGCTCGGTGTACTCGCGCACCAGGTCGGCCGGCGGCTCCGGGGCCCCGGCCAGCTGCTCCGCCGTGGGCCGCACGTCGAGACTGCGCACCTCGTACGTCAGGCCGCGGGTGTCCTGCCCGTGGTCGCCGACCAGCGTCATGCCGACGGGCTCGTAACGCCAGTCGCCCTGCACGCTCACCCGGCTCGGCGGGTACGGCATCGGCAGCCAGGTCTGGCCGTACCACTTGGCGACCGAGACCGACGTGCCGACCTCCGTGAACTCCACGTCCGAGCCGAGCCCCGCCGGGGCCGGGAAGCCCTCGGGCACCTGGGTGATCGCCCGCTTCGACGGCTTCCACGTGGTGCCGTCGAAGTCGTCCAGGGACACGATCCGCAGGTACAGGTCCGAGGTGTTCTCCATCTCGGTGCGCACCGAGAACACCGTGCGGTCGTCGTCGTTGTTCAGCGAGTCCCGCAGCGACACCAGCGGGTTCACCGCGGAGATCGTGCCGCCCCCGCCGACCCCCGCGCCCACGCCCCGGCCGTTCGGGTCCAGCAGGCCGCCGTTCATCGCGGGCAGCGCCAGCGGCACCACCAGGGCGATGCCCAGCGCCACCGCCCCGATCCGGTGCCCGAACCGCGCGGGCGCCGGCGACGGCGCGTCCGGTGTCTCCCGGACCCGGCCGCGGGCCGGCCCGGCGAACACCCGCCCCCACTGCGAGAGCCGGTCCCGGCCCTCGGCGAGCAGCAGCATCAGATAGCCGGCCGCGGCCAGCAGGAACCACAGCCACTCGATGCCGTTGTCCGTCAGGCCCGCGGCCACCGAGTACAGGGCGAGCAGCGGCAGCCCGGCCGGGGCCGCGCTGCGGAACGTCACCGCGAGGACGTCCACCAGCAGGCCGATGGCCAGCACCCCGCCGACCAGCATCAGCCGGATGCCGTCGCTCAGCGGCGCCGGTATCGCGTACCGGTTGACGTCCTGGCCGCCCTGCTCCAGCAGCTGCCCGAAGGCGCTCAGCGCGTCCGGCCCGGGTATCAGCCCGGCGATCGCGTGCTCCCGCGCGAACATCAGCGTCATCATCATCAGCGTGACGACCACCTGCGCCGCCACCGTCAGCGGCCGCGCCAGCGGCACCCGCCGCGCCGCCGCGCCCACGCCCGCCTGCACGCCCAGCAGCAGCGCCGCCTGGAGCAGCCAGACCGTCGACTCCACCAGCGGCAGCAGGGCACAGGCCGCCAGCAGGGAGGCCGCCCACGCGCGCACCGTGAGCCTGGCCAGTGAGCTGATCACGGTCCCTCCCCGCCGCTCGCCGCCACCAGGCCCGAGCGCTCACGGTCCGCCTGCCGCCACAGCTGCTCCAGCGAGGCGCCCCGCGGCACCGCCACGGCCGTCCAGCCCGCCTCGCGCAGCACCCGCAGCCGCTCCTCGCCCGGCTCCGCGTCGCCCGGCGGGTCCGTCGGCTCCCGCAGCCAGTCGTCGCTGTCCAGCAGGAACGCGACGGCGCCGCCGGTGCGCTGCCGCATCCGGGCCAGCACCGCGGTCTGCTCGTCGTCCGTGTCGCCGAGGAACGCCACCAGCAGCCCCTCGCCCCCGGACCGCAGCACGTCGTAGGCGCGGGACAGGCCCTCCTCGTCGGAGTGGTCCACCACGGCCAGCGTGTCCATCATCAGCCCGGCCGCGTCCGCCGACTCCTGGTGCACCCCGGAGAAGCCGTCGGCGCCCTCGCCCGGCACCGAGTCGCCGGTGTCCGTCAGCAGCCGCACCGAGAAGCCCCGCTCCAGCATGTGCACCAGCACCGAGGCCGCGCCCGACACCGCCCACTCGAAGGGCGAGTCCGGGCCGGCGCCGTCGTAGGCGACGGCACGCGTGTCGAGCAGCACCGTGCAGCGGGCGCGCTGCGGCTGTTCCTCGCGGCGCACCATCAGCTCGCCGTAGCGGGCGGTGGAGCGCCAGTGGACGCGGCGCAGGTCGTCGCCGTAGCGGTAGCCGCGCGGAATCACGTCGTCCTCGCCGGCCAGCGCCAGCGAGCGCTGGAGCCCGTCGCCGTACCCCTTGGACTCGCCGCTCAGCCGCACCGGCGGCAGCGCCTCCACCCGGGGCGTCACCGTCAGCGTGTCGTACGAGGAGAACGAGCGGTTCAGCTCGCACATCCCGAACGGGTCGGACAGCCGCAGCTGGAGGGGGCCCAGCGGGTAACGGCCGCGCAGGTCGGAGCGGACCCGGTAGGACACCTCACGGCGCGCGCCCGCCTCCATCCGGTCCAGCACGAAGCGGGGGCGCGGGCCGAGCACGTAGGGCACCCGGTCCTGGAGCATCAGCAGGCCCGTGGGCATCCGGGAGACGTTGTCCATGCGCAGGTGCACGCGGGCCTCGGCGCCGGCCGGCACCCGGCCGGGGGAGAGCCGGCGGCTGCCCGCGACCCGGTAGCGGGTGCGGTGGAGCACGGCCGCGCACACCAGCGGCAGCGCCGCGAGCAGCAGACCGACCCGCAGCAGGTCGCTCTGCCCGAGCACGTACGCGCACACCGCGGCCGCGATGCCGGCCGCGAGGAAGGAGCGCCCCCGGGTGGTGAGCCCCGCCAGGGCGGCCCTCAGCCCGCTCCGGTCGCCCCGGTCGTCGTCGGCGTGGACCGCGCCGGCGGCGCTCATCACAGCCTCCGGGGCGGCTGCTGGCCGTAGCCTCCGCGGCCCAGGCCGAACCCGGCGGGCTGTCCTGCCGCCGCGGGCACCGTGGTGCGCTGGAGGATCTCCTGCACCACCTGCTCGGAGGTGCGGCGGTTGAGCTGTGCCTGCGCGGTGGGGAGCAGACGGTGGGCGAGCACGGCGACGGCGAGCGCCTGCACGTCGTCCGGCAGCGCGTAGTCACGGCCCGCAAGGGCCGCCGCCGCCTTCGTCGCCCGCAGCAGATGCAGCGTCGCGCGCGGCGACGCGCCGAGTCTCAGGTCGGGGTGCGTGCGGGTGGCGGCGACCAGGTCGACCGCGTACCGCCGGATCGGCTCGGCCACGTACACACCGCGCACCGCCTCGATCAGCTTCACGATGTCGTGCGCGTGCGCCACCGGCTGGAGGTCCTCCAGCGGGGAGACCCCGCCGTGCACGTCGAGCATCTGGAGCTCGGCCTCCGCGCTCGGGTAGCCGACCGAGACGCGGGCCATGAAGCGGTCGCGCTGGGCCTCCGGCAGCGGGTAGGTGCCCTCCATCTCGACCGGGTTCTGCGTCGCCACCACCATGAAGGGGCTGGGCAGTTCGTAGGTCTTGCCGTCGATGGTGACCTGGCGCTCCTCCATCGACTCCAGCAGCGCGGACTGGGTCTTCGGCGAGGCGCGGTTGATCTCGTCGCCGATGACGATCTGCGCGAAGATGGCGCCCGGCTTGAACTCGAAGTCACGGCGCTGCTGGTCCCAGATGGACACACCGGTGATGTCCGAGGGCAGCAGGTCCGGTGTGAACTGGATGCGCCGCACCGAGCAGTCGATGGACCGCGCCAGTGCCTTCGCCAGCATCGTCTTGCCGACTCCCGGGACGTCCTCGATGAGCAGATGTCCCTCGGCGAGCAGCACGGTCAGCGAGAGCCGTACGACCTCGGGCTTCCCCTCGATCACGCCTTCCACCGACCCGCGCACGCGCTCCACGACGGCGGTCAGGTCCTCCCCGACCGTCCCGTATGCCCGGTCGGGGGCGCCCCCATGGCTCGCACGATCGTCATAGGTCGTCACCCGGCCCTCCTCGGCCTTTCCCCGCTCCGCGATGAGCGGGGAGTTCCCCAAATGTGCCGGCCGATCCCGTGCCCAGCGGACCGGCCCACCCCGAATCACGGGCACCACGCGGGGAAAGTTCCGCGTGACACCACTTCCGCATTCTTGCCGCCGTTACCGATTCGTGTCACTCGCCTGTGGACAACTGACAGTGATATGTCAGCTCTTACGACGTTCGACGGCTCTCCGGGTGCGGCCGGCCCGCGACGGGCAGCCCGGTGAGGCGGGGCCGCCGTCAGGCGGGGTCGACCTCGCGCAGCAGACCCGTCTTCACGTCGAAGACGAACCCGCGCACGTCGTCGGTGTGCAGCAGGAACGGCGAGGTCCGCACCCGCTGCATCGACTGGCGGACGTCCTGGTCCACGTCCCGGAAGGCCTCCACGGCCCACGCCGGGCGCTGTCCCACCTCCATCTCCAGGTCGTGCCGGAAGTCCTCGGTGAGGGACTCGAGACCGCAGTTGGTGTGGTGGATGAGGACGACGCTGCGGGTGCCCAGCGCCCGCTGGCTGATGGTCAGCGAGCGGATCACGTCGTCGGTGACCACACCGCCGGCGTTGCGGATGGTGTGACAGTCGCCCAGCGACAGGCCCAGCGCGTCGTGCAGGTCGAGGCGGGCGTCCATGCACGCCACGACGGCGACGTGGAGCACCGGGCGCGCGTCCATGCCCGGGTCGGTGAAGGCGGACGCGTAACGTTCGTTGGCTTCGACCAGACGGTCGGTCACGGTGCCGGGGGCGGCGGAGGCGTTTCCGGGGCCCGCGGGCACGGATGCAGAAGTCGTCATACTCCTGACGGTACTGGTCACGAGGGCGTCGAGCCCGTTGTGAGAGGGGACAAAGAACGTCAGCCGCGTTTGGTGTGAGGTAACCCACAGGAGTGGTGTGACCCCCTGCCTACGGGTGATGTGCCCGATCCGCCTCTTGACCCGCGCGGGCCGCGACGCGCAGTCCGGTTGATTGACCGGGCGGGGCCGTGGACTAAAGTGACGCGAAGCGGGAGGTGAGACCGCCCGCTGCGACGACTTCCCCGGATCCCCCGGCGACGACCAGGGATCTCCCGCGTGCGCGGCGCGTACGTACGGCTCGGCCTTCTCCCGCCGCCGCCCGGCCGACGCCTCCGGCGCCGGCCGCCCCCTCATCGGGGAGGGCGGGGAACCGGCGGTGCGTGAGCGTCACGCCGGATCTGAGAGGGCCGAAGTGAAAGGGCGCGAAGCGCTTCCGCACGAGGGCGGTGACGGGCGGCAGGAAGGGCAGAGCCGGCACGTGCCGGTGATGCTCCACCGGTGCCTGGACCTGTTGGCGCCCGCCCTGGAACGGCCCGGCGCGGTGGTCGTCGACTGCACGCTCGGCCTCGGCGGCCACAGCGAGGCGCTGCTCACCCGCTTCCCCGACGCCCGGCTCGTCGCCCTGGACCGCGACAAGGAGGCGCTGCGCCTGTCCGGCGAGCGGCTCGCCCCGTTCGGTGACCGGGCCACCCTGGTGCACGCCGTCTACGACGAGCTGCCCGACGTCCTCGCCCGGCTCGGCGTCCCGCGCGTCCAGGGCATCCTGTTCGACCTCGGGGTGTCCTCGATGCAGCTCGACGAGGCCGACCGCGGCTTCGCCTACGCCCAGGACGCCCCCCTCGACATGCGCATGGACCAGACGACCGGCGTCAGCGCCGCCGAGGTCCTCAACACCTACCCGCCCGGCGAGCTGGTCCGCATCCTGCGCGCCTACGGCGAGGAGAAGCAGGCCAAGCGGATCGTCTCCGCGATCGTGCGCGAACGCGACAAGGAGCCGTTCACCACCAGCGCCCGCCTGGTCGAGCTGATCCGTGACGCGCTGCCCCAGGCCGCCAAGCGGACCGGCGGCAACCCGGCCAAGCGCACCTTCCAGGCCCTCCGGATCGAGGTCAACGGCGAGCTGTCGGTGCTGGAGCGGGCGATCCCGGCCGCCGTCAAGGCGCTGGACGTGGGCGGCCGCATCGCCGTGCTGGCGTACCACTCCCTGGAGGACCGGCTGGTCAAACAGGTGTTCGCGGCGGGCGCCGCCACCACCGCCCCGCCCGGACTCCCGGTCGTCCCCGAGCAGTACCAGCCGCGGCTCAAGCTGCTCACGCGCGGTGCCGAACTTCCCACCGAGGAGGAGATCGCCGAGAACCGCCGTGCGGCCCCCGCGCGGCTGCGCGGCGCCGAGCGCATCCGGGAGGACGTCGAGTGAGGCGGCCGCGGTGAGGCACGGGCCGGCCCCGGAGCGGGCGACGGCCGGGCGACGGACGGGACGAACGGACTCAGGAGAGCGTGAGTGACCAGGAAACCCGAACTGAAGGGGCGGCCCGAGCTGCGGGGCAGGGCGGCCCGGCTGGCGCACCTCCTGCCCACCGGACGCGCCCAGGCGGCCCGTACCCCCTTCGTGCTCCTGGTGGTCGTGCTCCTCGGCGGCGGCCTGATCGGTCTGCTGGTGCTGAACTCCGCGCTCAGCGAGGGCGCGTTCCGCCTCGACGACCTCCAGCGGGAGACCAAGGAGCTCACGGACGAGGAGCAGGCCCTGCGCCGCGACATCGACGCCTACTCCGCCCCCGACGCCCTCCAGCGCCGCGCCCGTGAACTCGGCATGGTGCCCGGCGGCGACCCCGCCTTCCTCGGCCCCGACGGCAAGGTCAAGGGCGTCCCCGGCGAGGCCTCCGCCGCCCGCGCCCCCCTCGTCCTCGCGCCCGAGGCGCTGGCCACGGCGACGGCCCCGCCGCCGTCCCCGGAGGCATCCCCCAGTTTCCCGCACGCCTCGACCCCTGGCAGGTGACGGAAGTGTCCGACAGGCAACCGCCCCGCCGCCGGGTGCCCGGACCCGCCCGGCCCGTCCGCGGCCGTACCGGCCCCGGCCCCGGCC
>MUNG01000655.1 GCA_002154585.1 Streptomyces pseudogriseolus | reverse complement strand
GCGTCGACCAGCTCGCCGCCGAGGATCAGTTCGAGTGCGCGGGCGCGCCCGACGAGGGAGGTCATGTACTGCGTGCCGCCTCCGCCCGGGTAGATGCCCATCAGGGTTTCCGGCTGCGCCTGTGCGGATTTTCCGATCGCCGCGAAGCGCATGTCCAGCGCCATGGCGAACTCGTTGCCGCCGCCGCGTGCGAAGCCTGCGATCTTGCCGATCGTGACCTGCGGCAGCGACCGGATCTCCTCGTTCACGGCCTGCACCACGTTGGTGTCGGGCGGCAGTTCGCCATCGGCGGCCATCAGGGCCGGATCGGTGAGGAAGTGCATGTCCCCGTGCGCGATGAAGAACTCCGGGTCGGCACTCTCGAACACCACGACCCTGACCGTGTCGTCGTCGCGGACCTGCGCGGAGAAGGCCATCAGGTCCGCGATGAGCGTGCCGTCGAGCAGGTTGAGGGGAGGATGGTCGATCGTCACGGTCGCGACGCCGTGCTGGATGTCGACGCCGATGGCCGACAGGTTCGAGTACGTCATGACCGGTACGCTAGAACCTCACATCCATGTGAGATTCAACTGTTTGTGACGACGAACACACCGGAGATCGGATGAGGATCGGCGACCTGGCGGCGCGGACCGGCGTGAGCGTCCGTTCCCTGCGCTACTACGAGGAGCAGGGTCTGCTCGACAGCAGCCGCAGTCCCGGTGGCCATCGCCACTACGACGAGGAAGGCGTCGACAGGGTCGCGTACCTTCAGCGTCTCTACGCGGCGGGGCTGTCCAGCCAGACGATCCTCAGTCTGCTTCCCTGCCTGGAATCGCCGAGCGCCGCCACCTCCGACAGTGCTTTCGACCGCCTGGTCGAAGAACGCGACAAGCTGGTCACGCACATCGCCGGGCTCACGCGTACTCTCGAGTCCCTCGACGAGCTCATCACCCTCAACCGGAAACGCCGCGCCGCCTCCGTCGCGGACCCGGACAGCGGGGAACCAGGCAGGACGACACAGGGCTAGGGCGGTACGGCCGGTTCGGTCCGGGCGGGGTTCTGGGCCGGGGTGACCAACCCGGAGAGCGTCGTGTTCCTCACCGCCGTCCTGCCCCAGTTCGTCGACCGCGAGGCCGGTCACGCGACCGCGCCGATGCTGGTGCTCGGCCTGGCGGGCGCCCTGTTGCAGCTGCTCTCCGACGGCGTCCGGGGCCTGACCGCCGCCACCGCACGCGACTGGCCGGGCCGGTCACCGCGCAGGGCGGCGGTGATCGGCGGCACCGGCGGCCTGGCCATGCTCGGCCTGGGCGCGTCGGTGGCGTTCACGGTCCGCGCCGAGTGACGGGACGCCCGGGGCGGGCACGCAAGGCGCGCCCGCCCCGGGCCGTTCCGCTCAGAGCCGCCGGTAGTAGACGACCGTCGGCAGCGCCGTGCAGCCGAGGCGCTCGTAGAGGGCGCGGGCCGGTGCGTGGAAGGGGTCGCCGCCAGTGCCGATCTCGACGACCTCGGCGCCGAGGTCCCGCATCCGGGCGAAGGCGTGCTCGCACAGGGCGGTGCCGACGTGGTGGCGGCGGTGCCCGGCCGCGACGGCGAGGTGGCTGACGGTGCCGTTACGGCGGGCCGGGTCGACGCTCCACGCCACATACCCGGCGAGGCCGCGGTCGCCGGCCCCGTCCTCGGCGACCGCGACGTACAGGTGCCGCTCGGGGGCGTGGAGTCCGGGGACCTGCCGACGGTAGTCGTCGCGCCAGTCGCCGTGCTGGTTGGCAAAGACGGCCTCGCCGACCAGCGGGCGGAAGGACTCCTCGTAGAACGGCCGGAACGTCTCGATGGTCAGGTCGGTCAGGGCCGTGAGGTCCTGCGGGGTGAACGCGCGGATGCGCATGGGAGTGTGCCTTTCAGGCTGAGGGCTGGACGCCCGGACGGGACAAGGGCATCGGTCGCCCCGCTCCCGGCCGTGGAACGGCGCTGGTGAGCGGGGTCCTCAGTGACGCGTACGAAAGGCGGCGAAGCACTCCATGCGCCCAGGGTAGCCCCGGGGCCGACCGGGACGCCCGGCCGCCCCGTCGAGGCGGAACCGGCGCGCGTACGGCACGCCTTAATCGTTTGCCGCCGGCCGGCACGCGGGGGTAGGAAGGGCCGCATGCTGAGGGGAACCAGGGTCGGCCTCCGGGACCGGCACGACGACGACATACCGGTGCTGCGGGCCGAGCTCTACAACAACGTGGTCAACGCCGCGCGCGCCGAGGGCGGCCCGTGGCGGCCGGTCACGGCGAAGGATCCGCGGCTCGCCGTCGACAGCCCCCCGGACAACCTCGCGCCCTTCTCCGTCGTGGAGCTCGACGGCGGCACCCTCATCGGCACGGCGAACCTGTGGGGCATCGACACCCACAACCGCAACGCCCACATCGGCGTGGGCCTGCTCCCCGCCGCCCGCGGCAAGGGCTACGGCACGGACGTCGTCGCGACCCTCTGCTACTACGGCTTCGTCGTCCGCGGCCTCCAGCGCCTCCAGATCGAGACCCTCGCGGACAACGAGGGCA
>MUNG01000654.1 GCA_002154585.1 Streptomyces pseudogriseolus | reverse complement strand
GGGCTCGCCTGCGCTGCATCCCTCAGCAAGCTCCGCTCGCGGGGAGTTACGCGGGTTCAATTCCCGCCACGGCCTCCGATGGGGCGGGCGTTCTGCGGAACGTCCGCCCTTTCGCGCGGGTCAGAGAACCCCGCCCGCCTCGTCCTGGAACAGGCACGTCCAGTAGTGCCAGTCCGTGTCCGACCCCGTGCCCGTGGGGTCGACCGAGGCGAGGACCTGGATCATCGTGAGGGCGAGCTGGTCGTAGGCGTCGCTCGTGAGCGCGTGGCCGGAGGCCTCGTCGAGGGAGCGCTCGCGGTGCAGGAGCCACAGCGTGAAGGCCAGCGTGGAGATGTCGGTGTTCAGCGGGCGGAGCGCCCCGTCCCCCTCGCTCCAGCTGAGCACCGCTCCGGTCGCCCCGTCGACGACCAGGCAGTGGTCGTCGATCAGGTGGCCGACGCGTATCAGGCGGTCGGCGTGGGCCGGGAGGTGGCCCGGCGGGAAGCCGCCCCCGCAGTCGTCGGCCGCGTACTCCGTGAGCGTGCGCAGCGGCTGGTCGGTGTCCAGGGAGAACAGGAAGCCGTCCTCGGGCAGGCCCGTCTCGCGCAGGAAGCGGCGGGTCGGCTCGTGCGTGAGCGTCGCGGGGAAGTCGACGTCCTCGAAGCGGACCACGCCGCGCCGGCCGAACTCCTCGTCGAGCAGGCGGAGGGGGAGGTCCAGGGCGAGACCGGAGGCCGTGCCGGGGCCGGCGACCAGGGCGAGGGGGCGGATCAGCGCGGCCATCCGCCAGAACGGCGCGGGCTCGCCGTCCGCGCCCTCCTCGAACACCTCGAGCAGCTGCCGCGAGGCCTCGGCGACCGCCTTGGTGCCGTACCGGCCGGCGTAGGCGGCGAACTGGCCGCGCAGTCCAGCCAGTTCGTCCGTGGCCGCGGCGAAGCGGACGAACGTCGGCAGGGACGGGGCGAGCGGACGGCAGTTCATGAGGTCGGGCCGGTCCTGGACGTACGCGCTGGAGACCTCGCCGGTCGCGCCGTCGAGCAGCACCGACTCCGGCTCCAGGCCCGCCGGGACGGCGAACGCGCCGATGACGAGCTGGTCGCGCAGGGCGGGCGGCAGCCGGTCGGCCGCGCCGGTCGCCTCGGCGACCGTGTGCGGGCCGCCCGGGCGGGTCAGCCCGGTGAAGCGGAACAGGCCGTTCTCGCACGGCAGTCCGGGTCCGGTCAGCCAGCGCCGCGTCGAGGCGTGCGTGATCCGGGGACCGAGGTCGTCCTCGGTGAGTGTGATCGCGCTCGCGACAACGGTGTCGGTCGTGCTCATGATTCCCCCGCGATACGTGTGCTCGGTCCCGGGCCCGCGAACGTTCCGCCCCGGGCAGGACGGCCCGCGCCCTGCCGGGCCCACGGCCGTCCCCCACTGCTCAGAAGAGTACGCGGCACCACTGACAACGCCTCAGAACCGCGAAGGCGCGGCCTGCGCCCTGTCCTACAAGACGCTCGAGAGGCCCTTCGCGTTGCCCAGGATCGCCCAGGAGACGGCGATCACGCCGTGCATCGCGCTCAGCTGCCGGTCACCACGGCGGCCTGCGGGCGGATCGGCAGCCGGTTCACGGGCCTGCCGGTCGCGGCGCGCACGGCGGAGGCGATGGCGGCCGGCGAGGTCACCACGGGCACCGCGCTGACCGCCTTCGCGCCGAACGGCGCGACCACGTCCCGCTCCTCCACCAGCTTCACGATCCGGATGTCGGGCGCGTCCAGCGCCGTCGGCAGGGCGTACCCGGTGAGGTCGGGGTGGCGGATCAGACCGCGCGGGGTGCGCAGGTTCTCGGTGAGCGCGGCGCCGAGGCCCTGGGTGACGCCCGCCTCGATCCGCGCGGCGAGCTGCGCCGGGTTGAGCACCCGGCCCACGTCCTGCGCGACGGCCAGCTCCACGACCCGGACGGAGCCCAGCTCGATGTCGACGTCCACGACCGCGCGGATCGCGCAGAAGGCCATGCCGACGAAGGCGTCGCCCTGCCCCGCCTCGTCCAGCGGCTCGGTGGGGTGCGGCCGGCACTGCGCGGTCGCCCACAGCTCCTTGCCGTCCATCGCCTCGGTGACGGTGGTGGACAGCACGCCGTCGTACGAGGTGATCTTGCCGTCGGTGATCTGGAGCAGCTCGGTGGACATGCCGAACTTGTGCGCGAGCGGCTGGAGGAGCTGGGTGCGGACCATCTTGGCCGCGCGCTCCACGGCCCCGCCCGACACCCAGGTGTGGCGGCCGCGGCAGCCCGCGCCCGCCGGCGGCTGGTCGGTGTCGACGGGCACCACGTGCACCTCGTCGATGCCGAGGGTCTCCTGGACGATCTGCCGGGCCAGCGTGGAGAAGCCCTGCCCGGTCTCGACGGCCGCGCACAGCACGGTCGCCACGCCGTTCTGCACGCGCACGGTGGCCGTGGACACCTCGTCGGCGCCCTCGGCGCCCAGCATGTGCACCATGCCCAGGCCGTAGCCCACGCCCCGCCGCACCGCGCCCGGCTCGCCCGCGCCCTCGGGGCCGCCGGGCAGCAGCCACTCGTCCTCGGGGGTGTCCTTGGGCAGCGGCGGCAGCGGGAAGTCCCGTACGGCTTCCAGCAGTTCGGCGACCGGGGCGGGGCAGGTGACGGTCTGGCCGGTGGGCAGCACGTCGCCGGTGGCCATCACGTTCCGCATGCGCACCTCGGCCGGGTCCAGGCCGAGCTTCTTGGCGAGTTTGTCCATCTGTGCCTCGTACGCGGCGCACACCTGCATCGCGCCCTCGCCGCGCACATGACCGGAGGGCGGGTTGTTGGTGCGCACCGCCCAGCCCTCGATGAAGGCGTGGGGCACGACGTACGGGCCGCAGGCGAAGGCGACGGCGGCGGCCAGGGCGTCGGAGGAGGTGCCGGCGTAGGCGCCCGCGTCGAGCAGGATCTGCGCCTCGACCTTGACCAGCTTGCCCTCGGCGTCGGCGTGGTGGCGGTAGCGCAGCAGGGTGGGGTGGCGGTGGGTGTGGCCGAGGAAGGACTCCTCGCGCGTGGCGGCGAGCTTCACCGGGCAGCCGGTCTTCAGCGCGAGCAGCCCGAGGGGCAGCTGGAAGCTCTGGTCCTCGCGGTCGGCGGTGGCGCCGGGCACACCGGTGACGACGATCTTGACCTGGTCCTGCTGGAGGCCGAACGCGGCGGCGGCGGTGTCCCGGTCGCCGTGCGGGTCGGTGGACGCCAGGTACAGCTCGACGCCGCCGTCCGGGCGGGGCACGGCGAGTCCGGCCTCGGCCCCTATGGGGGCGGGGTCCTGGCGGCCGATGCGGTACAGCCCCTCGACGACGACCTCGCCGACCGCGTCCGCGTCACCGTGGCGCAGCGGGATGTGCCGGATCAGGTTGCCGTCGGGGTGCAGCGGCTCGGCCTCGAACGCCTGCTCCGGGTCGGTCACCGGGTCGAGCACCTCGTACTCGACGATGACCGCGGCGGCGGCCATGCGCGCGGTGTCCGGGTGGTCGGCGGCGACGGCGGCCAGCGGCTCGCCGTGGTGGCGTACGACCTCGGAGGCGAAGACCGGGCGGTCGGCCGTGCCGCGGCCGAGCACCGGGGTGCCGGGGACGTCCTCGTGGGTGACGACCGCGCGGACGCCGGGCATCTCGCGCGCGTGCGTGGTGTCGATGGACTTGATGCGCGCGTGCGGGTGCGGGGAGCGCAGCACGGCGGCCCACAGCAGGCCCTCGGCCCACAGGTCGGCGGCGTACGGGAAGGTGCCCTCGGTCTTGGCGCGCGCGTCGGCGGCCGGGAGGGAGGCGCCGAGCCCGCGCGGGAGGGCCTCCTCCTCGGCAGCCGCCTCGGCGGTCTGCACGGTGGCTGCCTCGTTGCTCACGCCTGGCCTCCGTCCTGGCCGTAGGGCTGGTCCTGCGGTACGACGCCGAACGCGGAGGGGTTGACCCCGCCGGCGCCGGGGCCCGCCTGGTGCGGGATGCGGGCGGTGCCGTCGCCGTCGTCCGCCTCGGCCTCGGCGTGCGCCTCGCGTTCGGCGACGACCTCCTGCACGGCGTTCACCACGCCCCGGTAGCCGGAGCAGCGGCACAGGTTGCCGCACAGGGCCTGGCGGGTCTCCAGCTCGGTCGGGGCCGGGTTGCCCTCCAGCAGGTCGTGCACGGTCATCGCCATGCCGGGCACGCAGAAGCCGCACTGCACGGCGCCGCAGCGGGCGAGGGCGCGCTGCACGTCCGAGGGGCGGCCGTCCTGGGCCAGTCCCTCGACGGTGCGCACCTCGCTGCCGGCCGCGGTGACGGCGGGGACCAGGCAGGACGCGACGAGCCGGCCGTCCACCTGCACGTTGCACGCGCCGCACTCGCCCTGCGAGCAGCCGTCCTTGGCGCCGGCCAGGCCGAGCCGCTCGCGCAGCACGTAGAGCAGCGACTCGCCGATCCACGCGTCGGTGACGGGCCGGTCGGTGCCGTTGACGCGGAGCACGTAGGAGGCGAGGGGGTGGTCCTCGTGGGGGGCGACGAGGACGGCC
>MUNG01000653.1 GCA_002154585.1 Streptomyces pseudogriseolus | reverse complement strand
ACCGGGACGACCGCCCCCGCCCTCGACCCGCACGACCGGGGGCGTCTGCTGGCGGGCGCCCACCACGATCCGCACGCCCTGCTGGGCGCCCACCCGGTGCCGGGCGGCATCGCGTTCCGGGCGCTGCGGCCCTTCGCCCGCGAGGTGAGCGTGGTCGTCGACGGGCGGCGCACCCCCCTCGTGTCGGAGGGCGACGGGCTGTTCTCCGCCGTGCTGCCGCTGGACGGGATTCCCGCGTACACGCTCGCGGTGGCGTACGGGGACGACGAGCCGTCCGAAACCCATGACCCGTACCGGTTCCTGCCCGCGCTCGGCGACTTCGACCTGCACCTGATCAGCGAGGGCCGGCACGAGGAGCTGTGGACGGCGCTCGGCGCGCACCCCATGACCCATCAGGGCGTGACCGGCACCCGCTTCACCGTGTGGGCGCCGAACGCGCTCGGGGTGCGGGTGGCCGCGGACTTCACGTACTGGGACGGCACGGCGTTCCCCATGCGCTCGCTGGGCTCGTCCGGGGTGTGGGAGCTGTTCCTGCCGGGCGTCGGCGAAGGCACCCGCTACAAGTTCGAGATCCACTCGCGGCACGGCCACCGGTTCCTCAAGGCGGACCCGATG
>MUNG01000652.1 GCA_002154585.1 Streptomyces pseudogriseolus | reverse complement strand
CCCAGCAACGCGACCACCAGGTCCACCGACCGCGGCAGCAACACACCCACCACGTCACCCGGCCCCACACCCGCGCCCCGCAAGCCCCACGCCAGCCTGTTCGCCCGCTCCTCCAACTCCCCGAACGACAGCGCCTCACCCGCGCACCGCACCGCCACACCCGCACCGCCAAGACGGTCAACCACCCCCTCAACGAGCTCCTCCACCCGACCCACCACACCGCCCGCCAGCGGCACACCCGCCGACAGCGCACCCAACCGCTCCCGCTCCCCCACCGACCGCACATCCACCTCGGCCAACACGGCATCCGGGCACTCCACCAACGCGGAGAGAGCGGTGAGGAAGCGGTCGGCGAGGAGGGCGG
This sequence comes from Streptomyces pseudogriseolus, assembly GCA_002154585.1. Lineage (GTDB taxonomy): Bacteria > Actinomycetota > Actinomycetes > Streptomycetales > Streptomycetaceae > Streptomyces > Streptomyces pseudogriseolus. The sequence continues at coordinate 536 of MUNG01000652.1, read as the reverse complement.
CGGTGTCGGCGGCGTACAGGTCGGTGTCGTAGGCCAGGAAGCCGCTGATGCCGTCGTCGCCTTGGAAGAGGTACAGCTCGACGTCGTTGCGGATGGTGACGGGTGCCATCACCATCGGGCGGACCGGCAGGTTCCCGAGGCGGGCCTCGGCCGGTCGTGGCTGGAGCACGAAGAGGACGTCGAACAGGGCGGCGCCCCGCCGGCCGAGCTGCTCCGCGACCGTTTCGATGGGCACATGGGCGCCGCTGTACGCGTCGAGGCAGGTGTCGCGGACCGCGTGGAGCGCCTCGCGGACGGTGCGCGCGCCGGTGGTGTCGGTGCGCAGGGCGAGCATGGTCGCGAGGGGGCCGATGGCGCCCGGCGCGTGGTGGCGTGCTCGGGTGGCGATGGGTGACCCGACGGTGATGTCCGAGTGTCCGGCCGTCCGCGCCAGCGTCAGATGAAAGGCGGTGAGCAGCACCATGAAGGGTGTCATCGCGTTGCTGTCGGCCAGTTCCTGGACGCGGCGCATCAGGTCGGCGTCCAGGGTGACGTCG
>MUNG01000651.1:933-1333 GCA_002154585.1 Streptomyces pseudogriseolus | reverse complement strand
CGTGCCGCTCCATGCGGGCGAGCAGGGCGGAGGTGGGCAGCTCCATGTCGCGCAGCAGGTCGGAGGCGCCGACGTCCGCGAGGCGGCCCTCGAAGGCCTCTCCCAGGTCCAGCACGGCGCGCGCCTGCACCATCAGCGCGTGCGCCTGGGCGCCGTCGTCCGCGCCGAAGGCGAGCTGCCCGTCGGGCGCGGCGGCGGGCGCCAGCTCCCGGTGCAGGTACTCCAGGGACAGCGCGTCCAGGTCGAAGGAGCGGCGGCCGGGCTTGACCAGGTACGCGGCGAGCGCCGTGTCCATGGTGACGCCCTCGACGGTCCAGCCGTGCTCGGGGAAGACGCGCATCGCGCGCTTGGCGTTGTGGAACACCTTGGGGCGGGCCGGGTCGGCGAGCCAGGCGCGGAA
>MUNG01000651.1:607-884 GCA_002154585.1 Streptomyces pseudogriseolus | reverse complement strand
GCTCGGCGAGCCAGCCGGCCAGCTCGCCGGTGCCCAGCACGGTGCCGTCGATCTCCACGCCGTCGGCGACGACCGGGGTGGTCTCGGCCTCCTCGGCGCCCGGGTCGACGGCGAACAGCCGCTCTCGCAGCGACGGGTTCCTGATCTCCAGGGTGTCGAGGATCATCGCCACGGCCTTGCGGTCGTAGGCGGTGCGGTCCAGGTCGCGCACGCCCCTGGGCAGGCCGACCTGGCGCTCCAGCTCGGTGAGCCGGCGGTTGAGCTTGACGGACTCCAG
>MUNG01000651.1:0-591 GCA_002154585.1 Streptomyces pseudogriseolus | reverse complement strand
GCGGCGAAGTCGGGGTACTGCGCGGGCGTCAGCCCGTACTTCTCGAACACCTTCTCCGGGGTGAACCGGGTCAGCTCGGAGACGCCCTTGGTCGGGTACAGCACCGTGGTGTGGTCGGAGACCAGCTGGAAGGAGTCGCGGTCACCGGTGACGATCAGCACCTCGAAGCCCTCGGCCTCGGCCTGGGTGGCGAGCGNNCCCTTGAACTCGTCGGGCGTCTTGGAGCGGTTCGCCTTGTACTCGGTGAACTCCTCCGAACGCCATGTCTTGCGGGACACGTCGAAGGCGACCGCGAAGTGCGTGGGCGCCTCGTCACGCAGGGTGTTGGCGAGCATCGACGCGAAGCCGTAGATCGCGTTCGTCGGCTGGCCCGTCGCGGTGGTGAAGTTCTCCGCGGGCAGCGCGAAGAACGCGCGGTAGGCCAGGGAGTGCCCGTCCATGAGCATCAGGCGCGGGCGGCTTCCGCCGGGGGGCTGGTCGGTCTTCTTCGCTGCTGTCTCTGCCACGTGTCCGATCCTGCCACGCCCCACTGACACGGGGCGCCGCCGTCCTCGCCCACGGGGCAACAGCCACCGGCGTTGGTGCGGGCCG
>MUNG01000650.1:2828-2953 GCA_002154585.1 Streptomyces pseudogriseolus | reverse complement strand
GCCGCGAAGAGGTCGTCCGGGGTCCCCTCGCCGAGCCGTTGCTCCGACCAGACCGTCTTGTCGTCGCGGGCGTGCCGTACGCCCCAGTGGGTGCTGAGGCGCATCACGATGAACAGGCCCCGCCC
>MUNG01000650.1:0-2773 GCA_002154585.1 Streptomyces pseudogriseolus | reverse complement strand
GGCGTTGGTGACGAGCTCGCTGACGATGATCTCGGTGGTGAAGACGCGGTCGTCGAGGCCCCAGACGGCGAGCTGCTGCCCGGTGAGCCGGCGGGCCGTGCCGACCACGGACGCGTCCGCGGGCAGCGTCCAGTCGGCGACCCGGTCCGGCGGCAGACACCCGGTGCGGGCGAGCAGCAGGACGGCGTCGTCGTACCGGGAGGGCGTCAGGCGGTAGAGGGCGGTGTCGCACAGCTCCTGGAGGGGCCGGGACGGGGTGGCCAGTACGTGCTCCAGGCGGTGCACGGCGTCCGCGTCGCCGTCGCCCAGTCCTTCCGAGCCCAGCAGGCCGCTGGTGACGTGCGCGATCAGGCAGCCCGGCGGGAGGCGGGTGACGGCCGGCAGGAAGGCGGCCCCCTCCTCGGCGCCCAGCGGCGGGCCGAGCGGCACGTCGACGCCGATCGGCGAGCCGTCCGGGTCCACCAGGATCGGGGCGGGATGCCCGGCCCGCATCATGGAACACTGCCGGGAGACCGGGTCGTAGACGGTGACCGCGCAGGTCGCCAGGTAGGGGTGCCCGTCGCGGGAGTCGGCGGCCGTGAGCTGCCCGGCGACCTCGTCCAGATGCGTCAGCACCTCGTCGGTCTCCAGGTCCTGCAAGGCCAGGGTGCGCAGCGCGACGCGGAGCTGCCCCATGGTGGCCGCCGCCTCGATGCCGTGACCGGCGACGTCCCCGACGACCAGCGCCACCCGGGTCCCGGACAGCGGGATGACGTCGAACCAGGCGCCGCCCGCGCTCTCCGGCAGGTACACGTGGGCGATCTCCACCGCCGTGAGGCGCGGGGTCACGCCCGGCTGGAGCCGCCGCTGGAGGGCGGACGCCACCGCGTGCTCACGGCGGTAGCTGCGCGCGTTGTCCAGGTGCACGGCCGCGGTGGCGGCGGCCTGCCGGGCCACGTCCAGGTCGGCCTCCTCGAAGGCGTCGACCCGGGCGCGGTACAGCGTCAGCAGCCCCAGCACGGTGTCCCGGGCGGTGAGCGGCGCCACGATCATGGAGTGGACCTGGCGTCCCAGCAGGGCGGCGAAGCCGTCCGGGTCCGTCGCCAGCCACGGGTCGTCCGGGGTGACCTGCACCAGCCGCGCGTGCGCGTCGCTGAGGGCCTGCGTGTACGGCGTGGGGAACGGGAACGGACGGCTGTCGCCGGTGCGCCGGACCGGCTCGACCGAGTCGGGGGCGGCGAACGCGACCCGGCGCAGCGGCACGGACGTCGGCAGGGGACCGGACGGGGGCGCCGCGCCGGCGGGGTCGTCGTCCAGCAGGTCCACGGCCGCCGCGTCGGTGAACGCCGGCACCAACGCGTCGACCAGGGCGTCCGCCGTGGCCTGCACGTCCAGCGTGGCGCCGACGGTGAGGTGCACCGCGCTGAGCACGGCCAGACGGTCCGCCGCGGCCTGCCGCTCGGTCACGTCCTCCACCACACCGACCACGCCGGGGCCGCCACGCAGCGGGAACAGCGCCACCTCCACGGCCATCGTCCGGTGCGGTTCGGACGGGCTCCGGCCGCGCAGCAGCCGGCCGCGCAGGGGCTCGCCGGTCGCGAGCACCTCGTCGATGAGATGACCGATCTCCGGTTCCACGTCGGGCGCGAAGTCCCGCACGTCGTGACCGACGACATCGCCGGAGGGCAGGCCGCTCACCCCGCGCGCGGACGGGTTGTACCGGGTGACCTTGCGGTCGCCGTCGAGCAGGAACATCCCCTGGGAGGAGCCGGCGAACAGCGCGTCCAGCACCGCGGCGTCGTCGACGGGGCCGTCCGGCACGGCAGACTCCCTTCACGGGCCCATCCCCTCCCGGCCTCCTCTCACCTTCTCGCATCACCGGCACGGGGCAACTCGGACGGTCCCGGCGTACGCGGGTACCGGCCCGCCGAACGGCCCCGAGCGGCGGCGGAGGGCCCCCGGACGCCCCTGGGGAACCGCGTGGAGAATTTCCCCCGCGGGTGTCATCCGGCGGGCCGGGTGCCGGGGTTTGTACGGATGGAGAGGCGCCCTCCGTCCATCAGATCGCCCGGGTCCACAAGGGCCCGAGTTCCACGAGGAGTTGCCCGTTCATGAAGCGGACACTGAAGTACCTGGCCGGTGCGGCCGTCACGGCCGCGGTGGCCGGCACGGCCACCCTGGCGTACGCGGCGCCCCACGACACGGCCGGCCGCGCGGCGCACTCCGCGACGACGCAGGCGGCGACGGCACAGGCGCCGCAGGCGGCGAGCGCCGAGGCAGCTGCCGAAGCCGCCGCCCCGGCGGCAGCCAGGCCGCACGCCCCCACACCCCGCATCGTCCAGCCCGGCGAGCGCGTCACCGGCGCGCCCGGCTTCGAGCTGTGGCTGACGCCCGAGGGCAAGCACTGGACCACGCCGGACATGCCCGAGGGCCAGTTCCGCAGCGTGGTCGACGGCAACATCGACCTGACCACCCCCGGCGTCTCCCTCCAGTCCGAGGGCACCCCGGAGCGCGTCTACCTCTCCGGCCTGTACTACGGCGGCAAGGGCACGGCGTCCGTCGTCGAGCTCGAGACGGCGGCGGGACCGGTGCGCGGCAAGCTGCTGGAGCTGCCCGGCCGTCCCGGCTGGGGCGTCTGGTACGCCACCGCGAAGCCCGTGCCGGCCGACGACTCCTGGCACTTCGTCTCCGAGGTGACCGTCCGCAACACCAAGGGCAAGGTCTACGCCTCGATGTCGCTGCGCTGACCCCGCGGGCGGGGGACCGGCCGGTCCCCCGCCCGCGGGGTCAGCGC
>MUNG01000649.1 GCA_002154585.1 Streptomyces pseudogriseolus | reverse complement strand
ACGGAGTCCAGCAGCCGCTGCCCCGCAGGGGACGCCCAGCGCGAGGCGGGGCTCAGCTCGAAGCGCGCGATGGCCAGAGCGCCCAGCGTGAACGCCAGCGGCAGCGCGAACCACAGGGCGACCAGCAGGCGCGGCATCTGCGACGGCGCCGGAAGGAGCAGCGCGGCGGCGGCGAGACCGGCCACGGCCGGCACGGCGAGCCGCAGCCCGCGCAGCGCCTCCGTGACGCTCCGTCCGTCGCCCTCGGGCACGGCGAGCCCGGNNCCGCCGCCTTCCGCACCGGCGCTATGGGCGACTGCCCGTCCGGCCCGATCGCCCCTATCACCGTGCGCTCCATGTCGTCCCGCCCGCGCGGATCGACGACGGTGGCCCAGCCGGTGTGGGCGAGCAGCAGCCGCCGCTGACGGGCCATCGCGACGAGCGTGAGGTCGGCGACCCGGCCGGGCCCGCCCGACAGGAAGGCCGCCTCGTACAGCGTCAGCTCCCAACCCCCTCCCGCGTCGTCACGGCCGGCCGCCGCCTCACGCACCGCGGCACGACACAGCCGCAACCCGGCGACCCCGGCGATCACCCAGGCCAGAAGCAGAAGAGGTACCCAGAACATGGACTGTTTGTAAGGGACATGGTCGCGAAAACACCATGCCTTGTTCACGATCCGGACGCGATGTGCCGGTCTGTGGCGCGCATCCGGCCTCGTCGCGCGGTGCGAGGCCGGCGTTGTGCGCGTACCGCCTGGTGACGCCTCAGCGGCGGAGGAGGGCGCGGCGGGTCGCGCGGGCCAGGCGGGTCGCCGGGCGGTGGGCGCGGGGGCGGGGGCCCGAGCGGTCGAGCCACCACGCGCGCAGTTCGCGTCGCGTCCGCGGGTCCTCGAGGGTTCCGCTGTGCAGCAGTCGGTCGACGAAGGCCATCGCGTCCTGCCGGTAGCCGCCCGTCATCGGGCGGGTCCGCGCGTACGCGAGGAAGGCCGGCCGGTAGCCGTCGCCGAGGATCTCCGCCAGCTCCGGGGCCACCTTCGCGACGACGTCGGCCCGCTTGGCGGCGAGCGCCCGTGCCTGCACCCGCATCCGCGTCCGGTCGAACCCTTCCGGCACCGGCGTCCCCGCGACCAGCGACGACAGCACGGCGGTCTGGGCGAGCGCCAGCCGTTCCCGGGTGGCCTCGGCGACGGGCCCGACGGCGGCCGGCTCCCGCACCCGCCCCGGCGTCGCAGCCC
>MUNG01000065.1 GCA_002154585.1 Streptomyces pseudogriseolus | reverse complement strand
CGTTGATGGAGCCGATGCTGGCGGAGTTCCGTCAGGTCGCGGAAGGCCTGACCTACGCCGCTCCGGCCATCCCGGTCGTCTCCAACGTCACCGGTCGCCTCGCCGCCGAAGGCGAGTTGACCACCCCCGACTACTGGGTCCGCCACGTCCGCGAGGCCGTCCGCTTCGCCGACGGTGTGAGGGCCCTCGCGGCGGAAGGCGTCACCCGGTTCGTCGAGGTCGGCCCGGACACCACCCTCACCGCCCTTGCCCGCACCTGCGTGCCGGACGACCATGGGCTGCTGTTCCTGCCCGTCCAGCGCAAGCAGGGATCCGAAGCCCGGCACCTGGTCGGTGCCTTCGCCCGTCTGCATCTGCACGGTGCGGCGGTGTCATGGCCCGCGCTGCTCCCCGGCGCCGATGTCGTCGACCTGCCGACCTACGCCTTCCGGCGCGACCGCTACTGGCTGGAGCGTTCGTACACCGAGGACGGCGCCGCCGCCGTCCCGTCCCGACTGTCCGGGCCGCATCACGAGATCATCTGGACTCCGGCCCAGGGGCTTCCCGACACCGCGCGGCTGTCGGGCCGTTGGCTGCTCGTCCGCTCCACCCCGCTGGACGGCGACGACGCCTGGCACGACGTGCTGACCGTCGCGCTGCGCGCGGCGGGGGCCGACGTGGTCACCGTCGAGCAGCACCACCTCGACCGGCGGACCGAACTCTCCCGTCGTATCACCGCCGCCGCCGAGGACGCCCCGGTGACCGGGGTCCTCTCCGTGCCGGCCGTCGGCGGTCCGGCGGACGACATGACCGCAGGCGCGTCCGCCACCGTGGTTCTTCTCCAGGCCCTCGGTGACGCCCGTGTCGAGGCCCCGCTGTGGACGCTCACGCGCGGCGCCGTCGCCGCCGGCGCGAACGACCCGGCGTCCGACCCCGCGCAGGCCGCCGTCTGGGGCCTGGGTCGCGTGGCCGCCCTGGAACACCCCGACCGCTGGGGCGGTCTCGTCGACCTTCCGTCCGAGCTCGACCGGCGCTCCGCCGAGCGGCTGGTCGCCCTGCTCGCCGACAGCACGGACGGCACGCGCGGCACGGGGAGCACGGGGAGCACGGAACCCTCGTACCCGCGCGAGGACCAGGTCGCCGTCCGCGCCGACGGCGCCTTCGCCCGCCGGCTGATCCCCGCGGCCCCGCCCGCGGAAGCGGCCTGGCAGCCGGCCGGCACCGTCCTGGTGACCGGCGGCACGGGAGCGCTGGGGGCCAGGGTGGCCCGCTGGGCCGCGCAGCGGGGCGCCGAGCGTCTCCTCCTGGTCAGCCGGCGCGGCGCGCAGGCCCCGGGCGCGGAGGCCCTCGGCGAGGACCTGCGCCGACTCGGAGCCGACGTCACCTTCGCCGCACTGGACTTGACCGACCGCGATGCGGTCCGCGAGCTGCTCGACGCCCATCCGGTGGACGCGGTGGTCCACACGGCCGGCGTCATCGAGGACGGGGTGCTCGACGGCCTCGCCCCGGAAGCGTTCCGCTCCGTCTTCGCGGCCAAGGTCACCGGTGCGCGGCACCTCGACGAACTGACCCGGGACCGCGACCTCTCCGCCTTCGTCCTGTTCTCCTCCTTCGCCGGAACGGTCGGCTCCGCCGGCCAGGGCAACTACGCCGCCGCCAACGCCGTGCTGGACGCGCTGGCCGAGCGGCGGCGGGCCGAGGGCTTGCCCGCGAAGTCCGTCGCGTGGGGTCCCTGGGCCGGGGGCGGCATGGCCGCCGACGCCGGAGCCGAAGGCCGCCAGGTGCGCGGCGGTGTCGGCCTGCTCGACCCCGACCAGGCATTGGAGGCCCTCGCGGCCCAGGCCGCCGGAGGCTCCGCCGCCTCCTTGGTCGCCGACGTCGACTGGAGCCGCTTCGGCGCCGCGTTCACCGCCGTCCGCCCGAGCCCGCTGCTCGCCGAGGTCTACGACCGCCCCGCCGAGACCCGCACCGCCCCCGCCTCGACCGCACTGCGGGACCGCCTCGCCGGCCTCACCCCCGAGGACCGCCGGCGCGAACTGCTGGCCGAGGTGCGCACCCGTGCCGCCGCCGCCCTCGGTCACGCCGGCCCCGGACAGGTGGGTGCGGAACTGGCGTTCCGCGACCTCGGCGTCGACTCGCTCATCGCGGTCGAACTGCGCAACACCCTCGCCGCCGTGTGCGGTGTCACCCTCTCGGCCACGGTGGTCTTCGACCACCCGACACCGCAGGCTCTCGCCGCTCACCTTTACGACGAGCTCTTCGGCGACCTCCACACCGGTACCGTCGTCACGACCGTCGCCCCCACGGTCGCCGCTGTCGACGAGCCGGTGGCGATCGTCGGGATGGCGTGCCGTTTCCCCGGTGGCGTGGACTCCCCGGAGAGTCTGTGGGCCCTGCTGGAGGAGGGGCGCGACGGCATCACCGACTTCCCGGACGACCGCGGCTGGGACCTCGACCGGCTCTTCGCGCCGGACCCGGACAACCCCTACGCCAGCCACACCGCGCGCGGCGGCTTCCTCGACGGCGTCGACGGCTTCGATGCGGAGTTCTTCGGTGTGTCGCCGCGTGAGGCGTTGGCGATGGATCCGCAGCAGCGGTTGTTGCTGGAGTCGTCGTGGGAGGCGGTGGAGCGGGCGGGGATCGATCCGCGGTCGTTGCGCGGCGGCCGGGTCGGGGTGTTCGCGGGTACCAACGGGCAGGATTATCCGGCTCTCTTGGGCATGTCGGAGGGTGACTTCGGCGGGTACGTGGGCACGGGCAGCGCGGCGAGTGTGCTGTCGGGGCGTCTGGCGTATGTGCTGGGCCTGGAGGGTCCGGCGGTCACGGTGGACACCGCCTGCTCGTCGTCCCTGGTGGCCCTGCATCTGGCCGTGCAGTCGCTGAGGTCCGGCGAGTGTGATCTGGCGCTTGCGGGTGGCGTGACGGTGATGTCGACGCCGGGTGCGTTCGTGGAGTTCAGTCGTCAGGGTGGTCTGGCGGGGGACGGCCGGTGCAAGGCGTTCGCGGACGGCGCGGACGGCACCGGCTGGGGCGAAGGCGTCGGCGTGCTGCTGGTGGAGCGGCTGTCGGATGCCCGGGCGCGTGGTCACCGGGTGCTGGCGGTGGTGAAGGGCAGCGCGGTCAACCAGGACGGTGCGTCCAACGGGCTGACGGCGCCGAACGGTCCCTCGCAGCAGCGCGTGATCCGTGCCGCGCTCGCGGACGCCGGACTCGCCGCGGCCGATGTGGATGCTGTGGAGGCGCACGGGACGGGTACGCGATTGGGTGACCCGATCGAGGCGCAGGCGCTGCTGGCCACCTACGGCCAGGAGCGGCCGGAGGACCGGCCGTTGTGGCTGGGGTCGGTGAAGTCGAACTTCGGTCACACGCAGGCGGCTGCGGGTGTGGCCGGTGTGATCAAGATGGTGGAGGCGTTGCGGCACGGTGTCGTGCCGGCGACGCTTCATGTGGACGAGCCGTCGTCGCAGGTGGACTGGTCGACGGGCGCGGTGCGTCTGGTGACCGAGCGGCAGGAGTGGCCGTCGGTGGACCGTCCTCGCCGTGCGGGTGTGTCCTCCTTCGGCCTCAGCGGCACCAACGCCCACGTCATCCTCGAGCAGGCACCCCCGGAGACGGCCGCTCCCGCCGAGCCCGCGACGCTGCCCGTGATCCCCTGGGCGCTGTCCGGACGTGGCGCCGACGCGCTGCGCGCTCAGGCCGCCCGGCTGCTCGACACCGTACGGTCGGCCCCCGACGTGGACCTGCTGAAGATCGCGTCGGCCCTGGTCACCACCCGTACCCCCTTCGAGAACCGCGCCGTCGTACGCGGTCGTACCCGCGAAGAACTGCTGTCCGGCCTGACGGCCCTGGCAGACGGCGAGTCCGTCGCTCAGGTCACCGTCGGTGCCGTCACCGAGGGCCGCACGGCCTTCCTCTTCTCCGGCCAGGGCGCGCAGCGTGCCGGCATGGGGCGTGAGCTGTACGACGCGTTCCCGGTGTTCGCGGACGCCTTCGACGCGGTGTGCGCACACGTCGGCCCGGAGCTGAAGGACGTCGTCTTCGGTGACGACGCGGAGCGGCTGGGCCGTACGGAGTGGACGCAGCCGGCGCTGTTCGCGGTCGAGGTGGCGTTGTTCCGGCTGCTGGAATCCTGGGGCGTGCGCCCGGACTTCGTGGGCGGGCACTCGATCGGCGAGATCGCAGCCGCGCATGTGGCCGGTGTGCTGTCGCTGGAGGACGCGTGCGCGCTTGTCACCGCACGCGGGCGGTTGATGCAGGCCCTGCCGGACGGCGGGGCGATGATCGCCGTCGAGGCGGCCGAGGACGAGGTCCTGCCGCTGCTCGACGGGCGTGAGGCGGACGTATCGATAGCCGCGATCAACGGCCCGCGGGCTGTGGTCCTGGCCGGTACCGAGTCGGCCGTCAGTGCGATCGCCGAGCTACTGGCCGCCCAGGGCCGCCGCACCTCCCGCCTTCGCGTCTCCCACGCGTTCCACTCGCCGTTGATGGAGCCGATGCTGGCGGAGTTCCGTCAGGTCGCGGAAGGCCTGACCTACGCCGTTCCGGCCATCCCGGTCGTCTCCAACGTCACCGGTCGCCTCGTCGCTGAGGGCGAGTTGACCACCCCCGACTACTGGGTCCGCCACGTCCGCGAGGCCGTCCGCTTCGCCGACGGTGTGACCGCCCTCGCGGCGGAAGGCGTCACCCGGTTCGTCGAACTCGGCCCCGACACCACCCTCACCGCCCTCGCCCAGAACTGCCTGCTTGATGCGGACCGTTCGCTGTTCGTCTCCACCCTGCGCAAGCACCGTGACGAGGTGGACACCGTGCTGGAATGCGTGGCCGCCGCCCACGCGGCGGGGGTGACCGTCGACTGGGCGTCGGTGATCGGCCCTCGGCCCACGGCGGGCGTGGAGCTTCCTACGTACGCCTTCCGGCATGAGCGGTTCTGGCCGCAGACGAAGCGGGCGCGGACGGTGGAGGACACCGGGAGCATCGAGACCGTCACCGGTACCGGCCCTTGGGACACGGTCGATCCCGAGGAGTCCCGGGCCCTGGCGGACTCCCTCGGCGTCGGCGAGGAGGTCGTGGAGGAGATCGTGTCCGGTCTCGCCGCCCGGCGGCGCGAGCGAGCCGCGCGCGCCCAGGTGGACGGCTGGCGGTACCGCGTCGTCTGGGAGGCGATCACTCCGCCTCCGACGGCCGGCGGAACAGGACGGTGGCTGGTACTCCACCCGGCCGGCGGACCGGCAGGGCTCGACACCGTCGTCCGGGCGCTGCCCGACTGCCTGCCGCTCTCCATCCCCACGAACACCGACCGTACGTCCCTGGCGCGCGACCTCGTCGCGGCCGTCGGCGGTGACGCTCTCGCCGGTGTGGTCGTGCTGCCCGGCTCGTTCGGCTGGGCCCTGACCGCCGTCCAGGCCCTCGGCGACGCCGGAATCGCCGGTCCTGTCTGGTGTGTCACCACGGGCGCCGTGACCGTCGACCGTCCCACGGACGGCGCTCCGGACCCCGAACTGGCCGCCGTCTGGGGCCTGGGACGGGTGGCAGCCCTGGAACACCCCGACCGCTGGGGCGGGTTGATCGACCTGCCGCCCACGCCCGACGCGGACACGGCCGCTCTGCTCACGGCAGCCCTCACCTCCCCGGACGAGGACCAGCTCGCCCTGCGCGACGGCACCCTCTTCGTGCGTCGTCTCCGCGAGCATCCGGCCCTCCCGGCCACCGCGACCGGCTGGAAGTCTCCGGGCCGGGTGCTCGTCACCGGCGGCACCGGCGCCCTCGGCGGGCACGTGGCGCGCTGGCTCGCCGAGCAGGGTGCGCACGAGATCGTGCTCACCGGCCGCCGTGGTCCGGACAGCCCGGGCGTGAGCCCGCTCGTGGAGGAGATACGGGCCGCGGGAGCGGAACGCGTACACGTCGAACGGTGCGACATGGCCAACCGCGACGCGGTCGCCGCACTGCTGGACCGGCACCGTGTCGACGCCGTCTTCCACGCCGCCGGCGTGCCCGACGCCACGCCCATCGACGAGGTGGACGATGCTCACCTGGCCGACGTCTGGTCGGCGAAGGCCCTGGGCGCGGTGCACCTGGACGAGTTGACGCGCGGCTGGGCTCTTGAGGCGTTCGTCGTCTTCACGTCGATCGCCGGTGTGTGGGGGAGTGGACGGCAGGCCGTCTACTCGGCGGCGAACGCCTGTGCCGACGCCGTCGTGGAAGCACGTCGCGGTCGCGGCGAGGCGGGAGTGTCGGTGGCGTGGGGCCCGTGGTCGGGCGGAGGCATGGTGACGGACGCGGGAGCGGTGGAGTTGGAGCGTCGCGGCCTGCGGGTGATGGAGCCGGCTCACGCTCTGCTGGGACTGGGGCGCGCGCTGGAGGCCGGGGACGGTGCGGTGGTGGTCGCGGACGTGGAGTGGGAGCGGTTCGTCCCCATGTTCACCAGCCGCCGGCCCAGCCCCCTGCTCTCCACCCTCCGCGCCCTCGACGCCGACGGCGCCACCGGAGGTGGCCGCACGACGGAGAACGCGCCGGGAAGCACGGCCACGGGTACGGCGGCCGACGCTGCCGAGAGCGCTCGCGAGCGTCTGGTGCGGCGGCTGGCCGACCGGCCCGAGACGGAACGG
>MUNG01000648.1 GCA_002154585.1 Streptomyces pseudogriseolus | reverse complement strand
GCAGAACCGCTCCCGGAACGCCGCCCGCAGCCGGTCCGACTCCTCGTCCGCCCAGGCGCCCGACGCGAACAGCCACGCCAGCTCCCGGTAGGAACGCGTCACATGGCCCGGCGGCTCGGCCGTGACGTCCAGGTACGCGCCCCGGCTCGCCCGGAACGCGTCCCAGTCGTCGGCGTGGACCACGACGGGCCGGTCCAGCAGGGCGTAGTCGAACATCACGGACGAGTAGTCGGTGACCAGGACGTCGGCCGCCAGCAGCACGTCCTGCACCTCCGGCTCGTCGGTGGCGTCCACCAGCACGCCCCGCCGGTGCAGCTCCGACAGACCCAGGCCGCGGGCCGGTCCGTCGGCGAGCGTGGGGTGCAGCCGGACCACCAGGGTGCGGCCCTCGCCCAGGTCGGCGGCGAACCGGGCCAGGTCGATCCGCTCCACCAGCCCGTCCCTGCGGTAGTCCCGGCGGGTCGGCGCATACAGCACCACCGTGTCGCCCTCCGGGATCCCGAGCCGCTCCCGCATGGCGCGGGCCCGCTCCTCGTCGCCGCGCACCAGCACGTCGTTGCGCGGGGAGCCCGACCGCAGCGAGGTGAAGTGGCAGGGGAAGGCCCGCTCCCACACCAGCTCGGAGTGGCGGTTGGCGACCAGGCTGTGGTCCCAGCGGTCGGCCCGGCGCAGCATCTGCGGCACGTCGAAGTGCAGCCGCGCGCCGGGCTTGTCCAGCAGATCGGCGCCCGCGTACTTCAGCGGGGTGCCGTGATGGGTGTGGACGTGCACGCTGCCCGGCCGTTTCACCAGCGTGCCCGCCCAGTTGACGTTGTTGACGAAGTACGTGGCCCGCTCGGTCACCCGTCGGTACTCCGGCGTGCCCGGCAGCACGTACGGGGTGCCCGGCGGCAGGCCCGCGGCCCGCTCCTCGTCGGCGACCACCCACACGCCCCGGATGTGCGGGGCGAGTTCGCGGGCCGCGCGGTAGACGGCCGCCGGGTCGCCGAGCATCCCGCGGTGCGAGAACGCCGAGTACACCGCGAGGTGGGGGTCCAGCGGCCGGCGCGGCAGCGACCGGGCGCGCACCGCACGCGCCGCCGTCGCCGCCCGCGCCTGCCGGGCCCGCCGCTGGAGCTCCCGCCCGGTCCGCGTGGCCCTGCGGCGCAGCACGTAACCGGCGTAGGAGCCCTCCAGGACCCGCAGGTCGGCGGGGACGCGGGCGCCCGGCGGGCGGTGCGCGTGGAACATCTCGGCCGTGCGGCGGAAGAACTCGGCCCGGTCCGACGGCGGCAGCCGGTCCGGCTTGGACAGGATGTCGAGACAGTGCTCGCCCATCTTGGCGTGCAGGAACGGCCGCCAGTGCGCCAGCGCCGGGCGGGCGTCGACGAAGCGGAACACCCGCGCGTACTGCTCGTGCACGTCGAAGTGCTTGCGGCTGGTGGTGGACAGGATGTTCCCCTGGCGGCGCTGCCGGTAGTACAGGCAGATCCGGTCCAGGGTGGCGATGCGCTCCGCGCTGAGCAGCACCGGGAAGGTCCAGGGCGTGTCCTCGTAGTAGCCGGGCGGGAAGGAGAAGCCCTCCCGCTCGACGAAGTCACGGCGGTAGACCTTGTTCCACACCACCATCAGCAGGTCGAGGATCTCCGGCCGCTCGGCGGCCGTGAAGGTGCTCCCGGCGGCCTCGGCCAGCACATGGGCCAGCACGTTGCGCCGGGTGCCGCCCCACCAGTAGGTGCGGGCGTAGTCGAAGACCAGCACGTCCGGGTCGCCGGTCTCGTCGAGGCGGTCCGCGAGGGCCCGCAGCGCGCCCGGGGTGAGGGTGTCGTCGCTGTCGAGGAACAGCAGGAAGTCGCCGGCCGCGTGCGGCATCCCGGCGTTGCGGGCCCGGCCGAGCCCCACGTTCTCCTCCAGGTGCAGCACCCGCACCCGCTCGTCGCGGGCCGCGTAGTCGTCGAGGATCGCCCCGCAGCCGTCCGGGGAGCGGTCGTCGACGGCGATCACCTCGAGGTCGCGGTACGACTGCCCGAGCACCGAGTCGAGACAGGCGTGCAAGTACCCCTGCACGTTGTGGACGGGGACGATGACGCTGAAGCGGGGCACGTCAGCTCCTCACCAGGGTGGCGGCCGCGGGGGCGGGGACGCGCTCCGCGAGCGGGATCACGGGCGGCAGGGCCTCGGGCGGCTCGCCGAGCAGCACCCGGCGCACCACCCGCTCGGCCGCCCGCCCGTCGTCGAACGGGCAGAACCGCTCCCGGAACGCCGCCCGCAGCGCCGCCGACTCCCCGTCCGCGTACGAGCCGTCGCGGAACACCTGTGCCAGCTCCTGAGGCGTCCGCGCGACCGGGCCCGGCGGGGCGGCCATCAGGTCGAAGCAGACGCCCCGCGTCTGCCGGTACACCTCCCAGTCGTCGGCGTACACCACGATCGGGCGGTCTAGGTTGGCGTAGTCGAACATGATCGACGAGTAGTCCGTGACCAGGGCGTCCGCGGCCAGGCACACGTCCTCCGAGGAGCGGTGCGCCGACACGTCGATCACCCGGCCGGACCGCCCGCCGCTCCCGCCCCGGTCGTAGAAGTAGTGCGCGCGCAGCAGCACCACCACGTCCTCGCCCGCCGCCTCGCAGAACGCCTCCAGATCCAGCCCCGGCTCGAAACCGGTGAGGTGGTCGCGGTGGGTCGGCGCGTACAGCACCGCCCGCGCGCCCTCCGGGACGCCCAGCTCGGCGCGCACCCGGGCCACGTCGTCGGCGCCGGCCGTCACATACACGTCGTTGCGCGGATAGCCGTACTCCAGGTGCTCGTACGAGCCGGGGAAGGCGCGCTCCCAGACGCGGGTGGAGTGCGGGTTGGAGGACAGGTTGTAGTCCCAGCGGTCCACCCGCCCGAGCAGCTTGGTGAAACTGCCCGTGGCGGCGGCGACCACCGGATACACCGACTGGTCCACGCCCATCGTCTTCAGCGGGGTGCCGTGCTGGGTCTGGAGGTGCACGCTGCCGGGGCGTTTGACCACGCCCTCCGCGAAGTTGGCGTTGTTGACGAGGTACGTGGCGCGGGCGAGCAGCTCCCAGGCGCGGCGGCTGCCGAGGACCGCGTACTCCACGCCGTCGGGCACGGTGTGCGCCTGGTCGGCCTCCACCAGGAACACGCCCCGCAGGTGCGGGGCGAGTTCGCGGGCCTTGGCGTGGATCGCGGCCGGGTTGCACGAGTACCCCCGGCCCCAGTACGCGCAGTACACGGCGAGGTCCGGGTCGAGCGGGCGGCGCAGCTGGAGGCCGTAGTGCAGCCGGGTGCGCAGTCCGCGCGGGCGGGGCAGCGCGGCCGCCGCCCGCCCGGCCGCGCGCCGGGTGTCGCGCAGCGCGGCGAACGCCTCGTACGACCCGGCCGCGAGCAGCCGGTGCTGCACGCCCAGGCTGCCGCCCGGCGGCCGGAACCCGGCGGGCCGGTGACGGCGGTACAGGGCGCTCGCGCGGCGGAAGAACTCCCGCCGCCCGGACGGCAGCCGCCGGGGGTGCGCGGCCGTCTTCAGCACCGCCGCGAACAGCTGCTCGAACAGCGGCCCCGACCGCTCGGGCGGCAGCTCCAGCCCGGCGGCCTCCTCGAGCACCCGCTCCGCCTGGTCCAGCAGGTCGTGGTGGTGCGCCCCGGGCAGCCGCAGCCGGTCGCCCTGGCGGCGCGCCTTCATCGCCGAGCACGAACTGACCTTCCCGCCCGGGTGGTTCACCGACGTCGGCTGGTGCGGGCGGGCGTTGCTGCGCGCGGAGCGGGTGGCGGTGTCGCGGCGGGTGCTGGTGCGGCACCGGGCCCGCCGCCAGGGCGACCGGCTG
>MUNG01000647.1 GCA_002154585.1 Streptomyces pseudogriseolus | reverse complement strand
GGAGGGGGCGCCCCGGCCGGCCGGCGACCGAGGCACCCCCCTCACCTCACACCGCCACAACATCCCCCCGCGCCCGGCGCGCCGCCCGCGCGTCTCTCGCCTCCGCGGCTGCCAGGCCCGCCACCGAGCCCAGCATCAGCAGGGTGCCGGCCAGTGTGGCCGCAGTGAGCCGCTCGCCGAGCAGGGCGACGGCGAGCACCGCCGCGCTGACCGGCTCCAGCAGCATGATCACGGACACGGTCGCCGACCGTACGACCGCGGCTCCCGCGAAGTAGAGCCCGTACGCCAGCGCGGTCGGCACGGTCGCGACGTAGGCGAGCAGGAGCAGCAGGGCGCCGGGCGCGTCGGTGTGCGGCACCAGCCCCTCCGCCGCGGCGAACGGCAGCAGGACCAGGCTGGTGACGGCGAACGCCCCGACGGTCGCGCCGGACGAGTCGGCGCCGCCGTCGCGCCCCCACCACCGGGTGAGCAGGGTCATCGCCGAGTAGCCGGCGGCGGACAGCAGGGCGAGCAGGACGCCCATCGGGTCCACCGTGGCGTCGCCGCCGCCGAGGACGAGCACCACGAGCCCGCTGAGCGCGCCCGCGACGGACGCGAGCCCGCCGCGTCCCAGCCGTTCGCCCAGGGTGACCCGGGCCCCGAGGGCGATCAGCACGGGCCCCGCGCCCAGGGTGACGACGGTCGCCACGGCCAGCCCGGTCGCGGAGACGGCGGCGAAGTAGGCCGTCTGGAACACCGCGAGTCCGATGCCGGTGGCCGCGGCCCGCCCCACTCGGCGGCCCAGCGGCAGCGGCGCGGCGGCGGCGGCGCGGGAGCGTCCGGACCACCCGGTCAGCAGCCGCGCCGCGTACAGCACGGCCAGTCCGGCGGCGCAGCGCCAGAAGGACAGGGAGACGGGGCCCATGTCGCTGGTCCGGTAGACCAGCGAGGCGGCGGCGCCGGCGGTGCCCCAGGCGGCGCCGGCGACGACGAGGTAGATCAGGCCACGCCCGACGGGCAGGCCGGAGACGTTGTTCGACACGTGTTCTCTCTCCGCAGAGGCGCGCCCCACGCACAGGCGTGGGCGCGGAAGTTCGGAAGGGAGCCCGGTTCAGGCCCGGCCGGGGCCGGGGGACCGGGGTCCGCGGACTTCGTCTGCGGGCAGCACCGCGACGCCCGGCACGCTGCCGGGCGTGTGCGCCGGAGGGCCCGCCTCAGGCGGCCGGCGGCGGAAGAACACGTGCGCGCGTATGCATGATCAGCACCTTAGGCGGTGGTTCCCGGCGTGGACAACTCCCGTTCGGGACCGCCGCCCGCCACGGGCTCGTCGGGGGCCTTCGCCGGGGCGGAGGACTGGGCGATGAGCGCGCCGGCGAGGACGACCACGCCGCCGACGATCTGCGGAGCGGACAGGTGCTCGCCGAGCAGCACCCAGGCGAGGACGGTGGCGATGACCGCCTCCAGGCAGGCCACGACCCCGGCGACCTGGGGCGAGAGGCGGCGCACCGACAGCACGCCGGTGACGTACGCGGCGACCGTGGCGATCAGGACGATCCACCCCAGCAGCAGGAAGGCGGCGACGGGGGTGCCGTCCATCGTCGCGGTGCCGGTGAGCACGGACCAGTCCATGGACCAGGGCCGCGCGACCACGGTGAGCACGGCGGCGCCGATCAGCAGTCCGTACGCGATGACGCCCAGCGGGTCGGGGGACTCCTCGCTGTCGCTGCCCTGGTCGGACAGGACGAAGTAGCCGACCTGGCAGCAGGCGGCGCCCAGCGCGAGCGCGAGTCCGAGGGCGTCGAAGCCGAGCCCCGCCCACACCTCCACGACGCAGGCGAGGCCGCCCACGGCGAGCACCACGCCGACGGCGGCGGCACGCGTCACCGGCCGCCGCTGCACGAACCGCACCCAGCCGAGGACGAGTGCGGGCGCCAGGTATTCGACGAGCAGGGCGACGCCGACGGGGATGCGGGAGATCGCGGCGAAGTAGCAGGCCTGCACGCCGGCCACGGCGAACAGCCCGAAGCCCGCGAGCAGCGCGGGCCGCCGCCGCAGCAGCCCGCGGTGGCGTACGGCGAGGGGCAGCATGACGACGGCCGCGCCCGCCACCCGCAGCCATACGACGTGCAGCGGGTCGAGGCCGGCCTCGATCAGCGGCTTGGCCGCCACGCCGGACCCGCCGAAGGCCAGGGCGGACACCAGCGCCAGCGTGAGCCCCATGCCCTTGGGGTGAGTCGTGAACACCGGCACATCATGCCAGCCGCCGACAGGACCGTCACCCCCGGAGACACCTGACCGACGGTGGCGTCGCGGGGCCGCATCGGCAGCCCCCCGCTCATCCACTCACCCC
>MUNG01000646.1 GCA_002154585.1 Streptomyces pseudogriseolus | reverse complement strand
CACACCGGCCACCAACAGGGCAACTTCCCCCAGGCCTTCACCCACCTCTCCCTGATCAGCGCGGCGTACAACCTGGACCGGGCGCTGGGCTGAAACCCGCTCAGTGGCCGTGTGACGCCTCGACGGTGAGGGCGGCGGTGTGGACGACTCCGTCGTGCTTGAAGTCCAGGAACAGCCGGTAGGTGCCCCCACTGGGCGCCGTGGCGCTGAAGGAGACGTGCGGCCCCGGCTCGGCGACGCCCGGCTCGCCCTCCGGATGGACGTGCAGATAGGCGAGGTCCCCGGCGCGCAGGGCGACCAGATGACCGTAGGCGCCCAGATACGGCTCGAGGTCGGTGACCGGCTCGCCGTCGCACGAAACGGTCAGCCGCAGCTCGCTCTCCCGGCCGGGCGTCAGCGCCCCGGTCAGCCGCACGTCGTACCCGTCCACCCGGGCCGTGGCCGCGGGCCGCGGCNNCCGGCGCGCGGCAGGTCCACCGGTGTGCTCCAGGTGCCGTCGCCGGCACGCTCCGGGTGGAGATGACGGTAGGTCGTCAGATCGCGGGACACCACGATGAGGTGCAACTCCTTGTCGTGCTCCCGCCTATACGCGGTGACGGCCCGTCCCTCCGCGTCCCGCACGGCGAACCGCAGCTCGGCGCGCTCGCCGGCGGTCACCGCCGGGGTGCGCAGGTCGAGGGTGTAGCCACCCTCGGAGATCTGCA
>MUNG01000645.1 GCA_002154585.1 Streptomyces pseudogriseolus | reverse complement strand
CCCCACGCCAGCCTGTTCGCCCGCTCCTCCAACTCCCCGAACGACAACGCCTCACCCGCGCACCGCACCGCCACACCCGCACCACCCAGACGGTCAACCACCCCCTCAACGAGCTCCTCCACCCGACTCGCCACACCGCCTGCCAGCGGCGCACCCACCGACAGCGCACCCAACCGCTCCCGCTCCCCCACCGACCGCACATCCACCTCGGCCAACACGGCATCCGGGCACTCCACCAACGCGGAGACGACGGAGGCGAGGCGCTCCGTGAAGTAGCGGGCGGTGCTGTCGGCGTAGAGATCGGTGTTGTAGGTGAGGTAGCCGGTGATCGCGTCCTCGCCCTGCTCCAGGTGGAGGGAGAAGTCGAACTGAGTGCCGGCCGGCGGGATGTCGAGACGGCTGACGGTCAGACCGGTCAGGTGCAGGTTCCTCGAGGGGGCTTCGTTGAGAGCCAGCATCGTCTGGAACAGGGGGCTGCGTGCCTGCCCGTCGTCGGCGGCGAGCGCCGTGTGCCGGACGATCTCCTCGAAGGGTGTCTCGGCGTGCTCGTGTGCTTCCACGAGGGCTTCGTGGGTGGCACGCAGTGCCTCCGCGAGCGTCGCCCGCGGGTCGAGGGTCCGGCGCAGGGGCAGCGTGTTGGTGAAGAAGCCCAGGATGCCGGCGGTGTCGGGGTGAGCACGGCCGCTGGTCGGGATGCCGATGGTCACGTCGTCGCTGCCCGACAGGGCGCCCAGGACGACGGTGACCGCGGTGGCGACGACGGCGAACGGGGTCGTGCTGGTACCGCGTGCGATGCGACCGACCGTCTCGGCGCTCAGCTCCACCGGGACGGCCGCACCGTTGTGGGTGCGTCGTGCCGGACGCGGGTGATCGGTCGGGACGTCCAGAGGGCGCACACCCGCAAGCCGCTCACGCCAGTGCGCGAGCCCTTCGTCGTCCTCGGACGTCGGCTCGGCAGCTCGCATCTGGGCGAAGTCCCCGTAGTGGAGCGTGGGGGCCGGGGGCAGGGGGCGGCCTTGGTCGAGGGCGGCGTACGCGGCGGCGATGTCGTCCAGCAGGCGGGTGAGTGTCCAGCCGTCGGCGATGGTGTGGTGCAGGGACAGCAGGAGCAGGTGGACGTCCTCGGTGCGGCGGACGATCCGCGCACGGAAGAGCGGGCCTTCGGCGAGGTCCACCGTGGAGTGACGCCAGTGCGTCAGCAGTTCGGCCTCGTCGCACTCCGGGGACGCGTACGGGTCGTCGGAGGAAGCGTCTGCCACGGTGCCGGACCAGACGGGGTGGACGACCTGGACGACCTCGCCGTTCTCCTCGCGCAGAGTGGTCCGCAGCACCTCGTGGCGGCGGGCAACCTCTTCGATCGCCCGTGCCAGGGCCCGGGCGTCGAGCCGGCCGGTGATCCTGGCGCCGCCGTTCAGGGTGTAGGCCAGATTCGCCTGCGGGTCCAGGGCGCACAGCAGCCACAGTCGCTTCTGGCCGGACGTGGCGGGGAAGACGACGGTGCCGTCGGGGTTGGGGATACGCGCTGCGACCGGAATGGGCGGGCGGGCCTTGCCCGGCCGGTCCAGGTGGGCGGCGAGGTCGGTAAGGGTGGGGTGTTCGAACACGAGGTGGAGCGGGATGTGGGCGCCGAGGGCCTCGCCCAGCCGGTGGGTGAGGCGGGTGGCGAGGAGGGAGTGGCCGCCGAGGGCGAAGAAGTCGTCGTCCGCGCCGATCTCGGTGACGTCGAGGAGTTCGCTCCAGATCTGGGCGATCAGTTCTTCGGTCGGCCCGGACGGAGGGCGGAAGAAGGCGCGGTCTGCGCCGAGTTCGGGGTCGGGGAGCGCGGAGCGGTCGATCTTGCCGTTGGGGAGAAGGGGGAACTCATCGAGGGCGACCAGGGCCGAGGGGACCATGAAGTCGGGCAGCCAGGCGCGGGTGTGCGACGCAAGATCGGAAGGCACAGCGCCCGCCTCGTCGGCGACAACGTAACCAACCAGCCGCAGTGCCCCAAGGGCGTCCGGGCGGGCGACGACCACCGCCTCCGACACCTGCGGGTGGCGGCGCACGACTTCCTCCACCTCGCCCAGCTCGACGCGGTGGCCACGGATCTTCACCTGTCCGTCGGCGCGGCCGAGGTAATCAAGCTGGCCGTCAGGGCGCCAGCGCACCAGGTCTCCCGTGCGGTACATCCTGCCGCCGTTCGCGGAGAAGGGGTCGGGGAGGTACCGCTCCGCGGTGAGGGCGGGCCGGGCGTGGTAGCCGCGGGTGACACCGGCTCCCGACAGGTACAGCTCACCCACCGCGCCTACGACCACCGGCCGCAGAGAGCCATCAAGGACGTGAGCTCGCGTGCCGTCCACGGGCCGGCCGATCGGCGTCCGCGCATCACCGGCAACGGTGACAGCATGCGTGGAGTAGGTGGTGTCCTCACTCGGCCCGTAGAGGTTGTTCACCACACCGATCACCGGATGCGCGTACAACTCCGCAACGAGACCCGGCGCCAGCGGCTCACCCGCAAGGTTCACCGTGCGCGCCCGAGGAGGAATCGCACCCGCCGCCAGCAGCTCACGGGCGACCGACGGCACCGTGTTCACCAACGTCACGTCCGCATACCGGCCTGGATTCGCGATCAGGTCCAGCGCGTTGTCCGGCACCAGGTGGACCGTCCCGCCGACCGACAGCGGCGCGAAGATCTCGAACACCGACAGGTCGAACGACACCGATGTCGCAGCCAGCGTCTGCGCCAACTCCTCGCGCGAGAAGACCCGGCCGGCCCAGGACAGCATCGCCACGACCTGGGAGTGCTCGATCATCACCCCCTTCGGGCGACCCGTCGACCCTGATGTGTAGATCACGTACGCCACATCCGAGCCACCACCGGACACCGGAACACGGTCCGTACGGCCCCCGTCCGGGAAGTCCTCGACCGACCTCAGAACCAGCGGGACACCCGAGTCCTCGACCATGAAGTCGACACGCTCATCCGGATAACCCGGGTCCATCGGCACATAGCCCGCACCCGACTTCAGTACGCCCAGCAACGCGACCACCAGG
>MUNG01000644.1 GCA_002154585.1 Streptomyces pseudogriseolus | reverse complement strand
GATCTTGCCGTTGGGGAGGAGAGGGAACTCCTCGAGGGCGACCAGGGCCGAGGGGACCATGAAGTCGGGCAGCCAGGCGCGTGCGTGGGACGCAAGATCCGAGGGAGCAACAGCGTTGTCGGCGACGACGTAACCGGCCAGGCGGAGTGAGCCGGTCGTGTCCGGTCGGGCGATGACGACGGCCTCGGACACGTGCGGGTGGCGGCGCAGGACTTCCTCGACCTCGCCGAGTTCGACGCGGTGACCGCGGATCTTCACCTGTCCGTCGGCGCGGCCGAGGTAATCAAGCTGGCCGTCAGGGCGCCAGCGCACCAGGTCCCCCGTGCGGTACATCCGGGATCCGTCCGAGGAGAACGGGTCGGGGAGGTACCGCTCCGCGGTGAGGGCGGGCCGGGCGTGGTAGCCGCGGGTGACACCGGCTCCCGACAGGTACAGCTCACCCACCGCGCCTACGACCACCGGCCGCAGAGACCCGTCCAGGACATGAGCCCGCGTGCCGTCCACAGGCCGGCCGATCGGCGTCCGCGCGTCACCGGCAACGGTGACGGCGTGTGTCGAGTAGGTGGTGTCCTCACTCGGCCCGTACAGATTGTTGACCACACCGATCACCGGGTGCGCGTACAACTCCTCGACCAGGTGCGGTGCCAGCGGCTCACCGGCGAGGTTCATCGTCCGGGCGCGGGGAGGTATCGCACCCGCTGCGAGCAGTTCCCGGGCGACCGACGGGACCGTGTTGATCAACGTCACGTCCTCGTACCGGCCTGGATGTGCGATCAGGTCCAGCGCGTTGTCGGGCACCAGATGGACCGTCCCACCGACCGACAGCGGGGCGAAGATCTCGAACACCGACAGGTCGAACGACACCGACGTCGCAGCCAGCGTCTGCGCCAACTCCTCGCGCGAGAACACCCGGCCCGCCCAGGACAGCATCGCCACGACCTGGGAGTGCTCGATCATCACCCCCTTCGGACGCCCCGTCGACCCTGATGTGTAGATCACATACGCCACATCCGAGCCACCACCGGACACCGGAACCCTGTCCGTACGGCCCCCGTCCGGGAAGTCCTCGACCGACCTCAGAACCAGCGAGACACGCGAATCCTCGACCATGAAGTCGACACGCTCATCCGGATAACCCGGGTCCATCGGCACATAGCCCGCACCCGACTTCAGCACACCCAGCAACGCGACCACCAGG
>MUNG01000643.1 GCA_002154585.1 Streptomyces pseudogriseolus | reverse complement strand
CGAGGCCGAGGACGCGGTGCAGGAGACGTATCTGCGCTGGCAGGGCGCGGACACCGGGCGGATCGAGGTGCCCGAGGCCTGGCTGACGAAGGTGCTCACCAACATCTGCCTCAACCAGCTCACCTCGGCCCGCGCCCGGCGCGAGAGGTACGTGGGCCAGTGGCTCCCGGAGCCGCTGGTCGCCGGGGACCCCATGCTGGGGCCCGCCGACACCGCCGAGCAGCGGGAGTCGGTGTCGTACGCGATGCTCGTGCTGCTGGAGCGGCTGTCCCCGGACGAGCGCGCGGTGTACGTGCTGCGGGAGGCCTTCGGCTACGCGCACAGGGAGATCGCCGAGATCCTCGACGTCAGCGAGGCCGCCAGCCAGCAGATCCTGCACCGGGCCAGGAAGCACGTGGCGCAGGGCAGGGCGCGCCGGGAGATCGACGCGGGCGAGGCCCGGCGGGTCGTCGAGGAGTTCCTCGCCGCCGCCACCAGCGGGCGGACCGAGCCGCTGGTCGCGCTGCTCACGCGGGACGCCGTCGCGGTCGGCGACGGCGGCGGGAAGGTGCCCGCGCGGGCCAAGGCGTTCGAGGGCGTCAAGGCGGTGGCCACGTTCCTGCGGGGCCTGTTCACGCCGGGCCCCGGCAAGCGGGCCGTGGCGGGCGGGTCGCCCGAGCTGTACGCGACGACCGCGAACGGCGATCCGGCGGTCGTGGCGGTCGTCGACGGCCGGGTGATCGGCGTGATGTGCCTGGAGGTCACCGAGGACGGCATCGCGGCGGTCCGCAGCCAGGTCAACCCCGACAAGCTGGAGCGTGTGACGGAGCGGTGGGCCGCCGTCGACCACGGGGAGCCGCTGGTCCGGGACGTGTTCTGACCCGTCCGATACGCATGTTCCGACCCGTCCGGTGTGGATGTGATGCAGGTCACATGGTGGGGGTGTCAGGGATCGGCGGGCCGCCCGGTTCAAGGGGCGAACCAGTCGACGACAGGAGCCTGCCATGCAGCACCGCATCATCGTCCTCGGAGCCGGATACGCCGGAGCCTCCGCCGCCGGCCGCCTGGCCAGGCGGCTGCACCGGGACGACGTCTCCCTCACCCTCGTCAACGCCGAGCCCGACTTCGTCGAGCGGGTCCGCAATCACGAGCTGGCCACCGGCCGCGAGCTCCCGCACCGCCCGCTGACCGACCTGCTCGCCGGGACCGGCGTCGAGCTGAAGGTCGCCCGGGTCACCGCCGTCGACGTCGACCGCAAGGTCGTCACCGTCACGGGTGACACCGGCGGGACCGGCGACTCCGGCGACATAGGCGACTCCGGCGCCGAGGAGCTGGCGTACGACACCCTCGTCTACGCCCTCGGCAGCCGCTGGAACGACCGGGGCGTGCCGGGCGCCGCCGAGCACGCGTACGAGATCGCCGGGCGGGCCGGCGCGCTGCGGGTGCGGGACCGGCTGGCCGGGCTCACCGCGGGGCAGCCCGTGGTCGTGGTGGGCGGCGGCCTCACCGGACTGGAGGCGGCCACCGAGATCGCCGAGTCGCGCCCGGACCTGGACGTCACCCTCGCCGCAAGCGACGGCCTCGGCGACTGGCTGTCGCCCAAGGGACGCGCCCACCTGCGGGCGGTGTTCGCCCGGCTCGGCATCACCGCACGCGAGAACGCCAAGGTCACGGCCGTCGAGGAGGGTCGCGTGGTCACCGCCGACGGAACGGTCCTGCCGTCCGCGCTCACCGTGTGGACCGCCGGCTTCGCCGTCCACCCGATCGCCCGCGCCACGACCCTGGAGGTCGGCGACACCGGTCAGATCGTGGTCGACGGCACCATGCGCTCGGTCTCGCACCCGGACGTGTACGCCGTCGGCGACGCGGCCCTCGTGCAGGGGCCCGGCGACAAGCCGCTGCGGATGTCCTGCGCGACCGGCACGCCCACCGCGTGGCAGGCCGCCGACGCGATCGCGGCGCGCCTCACCGGCGGCAAGCTGCCGCACGTGCCGCTGCGGTACTTCAACCAGTGCGTCTCGCTCGGCCGCAAGGACGGACTCATCCAGTACGTCACCGCGGACGACCGCGCGGTGAACGCCGCGCTGACCGGCCGCTTCGCGGCCCTCTACAAGGAGCTGATCTGCAAGGGCGCGGCCTGGGGCGTCGCCCACCCGACCGTGGGTCTGCCCAGCCGCCGCCGGCGGATCACCCACCCCGCCCCGGCGCAGCCGGCCACGGCGACGGCACCGGCTCCGGCCCCCGCTTCGGCCCCGGCTTCGGAGACGGCGGCCTGACGCCCGCCACCGCTCACGGTCCGCTGCTCAAGGCCCGCCTCTCCGGCGGGCCTTGAGGTGTGTCCGCGCCACGTCCGGGGAGCATGCGGGGACATGTCCCTCCGCCGGCAGGTGAGGAGTCCCCCATGACCGGACGCCCCGACCGCACACTCCCCGCCCGCCTGCGCGCCCTCTACGGCGACCCCTTCGCCCTCGCCTACCTGGGCGCGTGCGCCGCACTGACCGCATGGGCGCTCGCGGCAAGCGCCGGCCACAACGAGGACGCGTCCCTCGCCGGCGTCATCCCCGTCCTCGCCACGGCCCCGGTCAGCGTCATCGCCCTCGCCCTGCCTGGTGGCGCGCCGTCCTTCGTACTCGCGGTGGCGTCGGGCGCGCTGGTCAACGGCGCGGTCGTGGGCTGGTGCGGGCGGCGGCTGCGGGGGCGGACGGGGCGCTGA
>MUNG01000642.1 GCA_002154585.1 Streptomyces pseudogriseolus | reverse complement strand
GCACCCCTCCTCCGCCGCCCGCCCGGCATCCGCGCCGGCCAGCAGCGCCGCGAGGAAGGCGCCGGTGAAGGCGTCACCCGCGCCGGTCGTGTCCCGCGGCGTCACCGGCACGGCGGGGACACGGGCGCACACCTCGCCGGACCGCGCCAGCAGTGCCCCCTCCGCGCCCTGCTTGACCACCACCAGCGGCACCCGCCGGCTCAGCCGCGACGCCGCCTCGGCCACGTCCGGACACCCCGTCAGCAGGCACGCCTCGTTGCGGCTCGGCAGCAGCACGTCCACGTCCTCCACCAGGGCAAGGAAACGGTCCGGGCCCAGCTCGGCGAGGAATCCGGCCGACGCCGGATCCACACTCACCGGCACCCCGCGCGCCTGCGCCGCCTTCAGCGCCACCGCCACCAGGGCCCGGCTGCTCCCGCCGAACAGCAGATAGCCCGACAGATGCAGCCGCCCCACCCCGTCCAGCAGGGCGTCCGACCAGTCCTCGGGCCCGAGCCGCAGCGACGCGCCGCTGTCGGTGAGGAAGGTCCGCTCGGCCGCCGCGCCCTCGTCGACCAGGCACACGACCGTCCCCGTCGGCACGTCGGCGTCCACGACCAGCCGTGGACGCACCCCGCACGCGGCCAGCTCCCGTTCGTGCCAGACCGCCGCGTCCGCGCCCACCCGCCCCAGCAGCCGCACCTCGCACCCGCCCCGGCGCGCCGCCCAGCAGGCGACGTTCGCGCCCGCCCCGCCCGGCACCGTGCGGATCACGGCCGCCGTGTCCGTGCCCGGAGCGAGCGGGCCGGCATGGCGCGCGACCACGTCCGTGATCACGTCGCCGACGACCAGCAGCGCCCCGCCCGGCCCGGTCACTCCCCGGCGGCCCAGGCCGCCGCCACCCGGGCCGCGAGCGCCACGTTGCCGCGCACCGCCGCCAGATTGGCCTCCAGGGAGGCGCCGTCGGTGCGCCTGACCAGGTGGTCGAGGAGGAACGGCGTGACGCCCTGGCCGGTGACCCCGGCCGCCTCGCACGCCCGCAGCGCCTCGTCGAGCACCCGGGCGTGCACCCCGGGATCCAGCTGCTGGTCCTCCGGCACCGGGTTGGCGACGATCAGCGCCGACTCCGGGCCGCCGAGCGCGTCCTGCGCCCGCATCACCCCGGCCACCTCCTCCGGGGTGTCCAGCCGCCAGTCCACGGGATGCCCGGAGTCCGACAGGTAGAAGCCGGGGAAGCGGTCCGTGCCGTACCCGGCGACCGCCACACCCAGCGTCTCCAGCCGCTGCAAGGTCGCCGGCACGTCCAGGATCGACTTCACCCCCGCGCACACCACGGTGATCCGGGTACGCGCCAGCAGCCCCAGGTCCGCCGACTCGTCCTGGGTGACGGTCCACTCGCGGTGCACCCCGCCGAGCCCGCCGGTCGCGAAGACCCGGATGCCGGCGAGCGCCGCGAGCAGCGCGGTCGCGGAGACCGTCGTCGCGCCGCTCGCCCCCGTGGCCACCGCGAGCGGCAGGTCACGGTGGCCGAGCTTGCGGATGCCGTCCTCGTTCGCGACCCGCTCCAGCTGCTCCTTGTCCAGGCCGACCCGCGGCGTGCCGTCCAGCACCGCGATCGTCGCCGGTACCGCGCCCTCCCGCCGCACCGCGGCCTCCAGCTCGCGGGCCACCTGGAGATTGCGCGGCCGGGGCAGGCCGTGGGCGATGATCGTGGACTCCAGGGCCACCACGGGCCGGCCCGTCGCGATCGCGTCCCGTACCTCTTCCGACACCGTAAGCACCACGCGTTGCCTCCCGTCCGACGTCTCTTCCTCCATCCATGGCGGGCGGCACGCCGGGCCAAACCCTTGCGGAGCGTCACACGACTCACGGACGCTTGGACCATGACAGCGACCCGGCTCGACCACATCGTCCTCTGGGTGAGCGACCCCGTCGCCGCCGCGCACTTCTACGAGAAGGCCGTCGGCCTGGAACCCGTCAGGCTCGCCGAGTTCGCGGCCGGCGAGGCGCCGTTCCCCTCGGTGCGCGTCAGCGAGGAGACGATCCTCGACCTCATGCCGCGCTCCAAGGCGGATCGCATGACCATGCTCCCCGGGGCCGCCGACAGCTCCGGCCACCCCGTCAACCACGTCTGCCTGTCGCTCTCCGCGGACGCCTTCGACGCCCTCCTCGACCGTCTCCAGGAGCAGGAGGTCCCGGTGTCGGACATCGCCCACGACTCCTTCGGCGCACGCGGCCCGGCCAAGCGCAGCTTCTACTTCCGCGACCCCGACGGCAACATCTTCGAGGCACGCCACTACGACTGAACGGCGCCGTCCGCCCCGGACGTCAGGGCGGTGTCAGAACAGCGGCTCCGGCAGCACACCCTCCAGGGCGAGCAGCCGCCGCTTGGTCTCCAGCCCGCCCCCGAACCCGCCGATGCGGGTTCGGGGGCGGGC
>MUNG01000641.1 GCA_002154585.1 Streptomyces pseudogriseolus | reverse complement strand
CGGGGCCGGGCCGCACCGCGCCCTCGCGGGCGAAGCGGGCGAACGCCTTGAGGCCGGGCAGCGGGGCGGTGAGGCGGTCGTGGAAGGTGCGGGGCCACACCCGTCGCTCGGCGAGCGGACGCGGTGCGGCGAGCGGGGGGTGGGGGCCGTCGTCGCGGGCCGTGGGGCGGGCGTCCGATGCCGTGGTCGTCGGTCTGGCCGGCTCGTGCCGCTGCGTCATCGAGAGGACTCCCATCGCCGTGCGTCGTCACGGAGGCCGTCGAGGACCGATGTCACCTGGTTCAACGCGCGTCCCACCCGTGGCAGTTCCTCCGGTTCGTCCGCCTCCAGGCACTCCGCGCGCTCCTCGGGCGTGTCCCCCAGCAGGGGCGCGGTGCACAGCCGTACGCGCGGGGTCTCCAGGTCGTCGCCGAAGCGGTGGCCGCCGGCCGCGGGCATGCCGAGCCGGCCGGTGAGCAGGTCCTCCAGTTCCTGGGCGTCGCCGACGCCGTGCGCGGCGAGGGCGGGCGCCAGAGGGGAGAGGTCCACGTACAGGTGGCGGCCGCACTGCGGGGGCCGGGCCAGGGCGCCCGCCGCGACGACGGCCCGGTGCGCGGCGGCGGCCACCCGCGCGTGGACGCGTACGGCGGCGGCGACGCGGGCGGTGACCGGCTCCGGCTCGGACAGCGCGTACCCGGCGGCCGCCGCGACCGGGGCCGCCACGCGCGCGTCGAGGGCGGTGAGCACGTCGAGGACGCGCGCGTGCAGCGCGCGGCCCTCCTCGCCCGCCGGGAAGCGGGCGACCGCGGCGGGCCAGCCGGGCGGCAGCAGCGAGCCGGCCAGGTCGGTGACGACGGTGACCCGGTCCGGCAGCATCTCGGCGGGGCTGAGCAGCACCGTGCCGTGCCGGTCGTGCAGCGTGTCGCGCCAGGTCTCGTCGCTGATCAGGTGCAGCCCCTCCCCGGCCGCGGCCTCCAGCGTCTCGTGCAGCAGCTCGGGCGGGGCGACCGTCGCGGTGGGGTCGTCGGCCACGGACAGCACCAGGAGACGCGGGGCGCGGCCCTCGGCGCGCATCCGGCGCACGGTCTCCAGCAGCGCGTACGGGTCGGGGACGCCGCCGCTCTCGGCAGGGGTCGGCACATGGAAGACGGGCCGGCCGAGCAGCCGCACGGACGGCGCCCACCAGGCGGCGCACGGCCTCGGCACCAGGACGTCGCCGTCGAGGGCGGCGGTCAGGGCGGTCAGCAGGGCGGGCGCGCCCGGGGCCAGGGCCGTGCGGCCGGGGGCGGCGGGCAGTCCGCGCCGCTCGCCGTACCCGCGGGCCGCGTCGAGCAGGGCGGGGCCGGCGCCGACCGGTTCAGGGC
>MUNG01000640.1 GCA_002154585.1 Streptomyces pseudogriseolus | reverse complement strand
TCAGCGGGGTTTGTCTTCCCGTCCCTTGCGGTCCGTTCCGACGAGTGAGACTTTAGCGGATTCCCGGCTCCCGACCTAATCGGGGTCCTGCTCCCTTTCGGGTGCGGATTCCTCATTCCGTGAATACGCACGACAATGACGCGCCGACGGACAGGCCGCTGACGTCGATCATGGTGGTACTCACGGGATGGCTGTCCGGGGCCGACCGGAGTCGGTGCTCACGTCGGACAACTCGGAGAACAGTACGGATCCCCCAGGTGCGTGTCAACTCGCTGCGGTCCCCCACCCCGGGGGCGTAGTCTCGTGGGCATGACGACGCGTACGCACAGCCAGTTCTGGTGGGCCGCCTGACGGCGGTCGTCCTGCGTATGCAACCCACGGCCGCCGCCTCGGCGGCCGTTTCGCTTTCTCCCCCGGAGCTCGAGGGGCGGCCCGCCCCGGACGGCGGTCCCGACGCTCGACAGAAGAGGGAGAAGTGATGACTCGGGTCTTCAGCGGTATCAAGCCGACCGGACATCTGACGCTGGGGAACTACCTCGGGGCCATGCGGCGGTGGGCCACGGTCGACCAGTACCGGGCGGACGCGCTGTTCTGCATCGTCGACCTGCACGCCCTGACCGTGGACCACGATCCGGCGCGGGTGCGCCGGCTGAGCAGGCAGGCGGCCACCTTGCTGCTGGCGTCCGGGCTGGATCCCGCCCGGT
>MUNG01000639.1:677-1815 GCA_002154585.1 Streptomyces pseudogriseolus | reverse complement strand
GACCGCCCGATCGTGCTGACCGAGCGCGGGGACACGGTCACCGAGAACGCCCTGCTGGCCGCCGCGCGGCACGACGGCACGACCGTCATCCGCAACGCGTCCTCCAACTACATGGTCCAGGACCTGTGCTTCTTCCTGGAGGCGCTGGGCGTCAAGGTCGACGGCATCGGCACGACGACGCTCACCGTGCACGGCGTGCCGAAGATCGACGTGGACGTCGACTACTCCCCCTCCGAGGACCCGGTCGAGGCGATGAGCCTGGTCGCGGCCGCGGTGGTGACGGAGTCGGAGCTGACGGTTCGCCGGGTGCCGATCGAGTTCCTGGAGATCGAGCTGGCGGTCCTGGAGGAGATGGGCCTCGACCACGACCGCACGCCGGAGTACTTCGCGGACAACGGCCGTACGCGGCTGGTGGACCTCACCGTCCGGCCCTCCAAGCTGGAGGCGCCGATCGACAAGATCCACCCGATGCCGTTCCCGGGCCTGAACATCGACAACGTGCCGTTCTTCGCGGCGATCGCGGCGGTGGCGCAGGGCAAGACGCTGATCCACGACTGGGTCTACGACAACCGCGCCATCTACCTGACCGACCTCAACCGCCTCGGCGGACGGCTCCAGTTGCTGGACCCGCACCGCGTCCTGGTCGAGGGCCCGACCCGCTGGCGCGCGGCCGAGATGATGTGCCCGCCGGCCCTGCGCCCGGCCGTCGTCGTCCTGCTCGCCATGATGGCGGCGGAGGGCACGTCGGTGCTGCGCAACGTGTACGTCATCAACCGGGGGTACGAGGACCTGGCGGAGCGGCTGAACTCGATCGGGGCGCAGATCGAGATCTTCCGGGACATCTGAAAGCCGCCAGAATCAACGCCGTCATACCCCTCCTGACCTGTACTTAGGCGAGCCAGGAGGGGATTCGGCTTCACCTGTGGGATGTCTCAGGGACTTCTGGGCTGAGTCAGGAGGCTGTCGGTCTCAGGGGCTGAGGGACGGATTGGCCGGCACTGCACACGTGAGGGGCCACAGGCAGGGCATCGACCTGAACGACTCATGGACGAGGACAAGTGGGGTCGAGTGGTCGACTCACTGCCTTACGGTCACACTCACACCCCCAGCCCATCTCACTGTGGAGAAGGTTTCCGCA
>MUNG01000639.1:0-610 GCA_002154585.1 Streptomyces pseudogriseolus | reverse complement strand
TTCGCCCGTACCGGGCCGGTTACCCATGAAGCGTGTCACCCCCGCGCCTGCCTGGGCACAACTGGACGCCGGGGACAGTCGTTCATCGACGGGATCGGGAAGGGAGTTCGCATGGCCGGCACCAAGGTGTCCGACTACATCCTCCAGCGGCTGCGCGAATGGGATGTCGACCATGTCTTCGCCTACGCGGGCGACGGCATCAACGGGCTGCTGGCGGCCTGGGGGCGGGCGGACAACGAGCCGAAGTTCGTGCAGGCCCGCCACGAGGAGATGGCCGCGTTCCAGGCCGTCGGCTACGCGAAGTTCTCCGGCAAGGTGGGCGTGTGCGCGGCCACCTCCGGGCCCGGCGCCATCCATCTGCTGAACGGGCTGTACGACGCCAAGCTGGACCACGTTCCCGTCGTGGCCCTGGTGGGGCAGACCAACCGCAGTGCCATGGGCGGCTCCTACCAGCAGGAAGTGGATCTCGCGAGCCTCTTCAAGGACGTCGCCTCCGACTTCTGCGAGACGGCGACCGTCCCCGAGCAGCTGCCGAACCTCATCGACCGCGCCTTCCGCACCGCCTACGCCAGGCGCACCGTCACGGCGATCATCCTGCCGGGTGATGTGC
>MUNG01000064.1 GCA_002154585.1 Streptomyces pseudogriseolus | reverse complement strand
GCCGGGGGCGGCGTGCCGGCGGGTGGAGTCCAGCGGCAGGGAGGCGATGAGCAGGGAGGGCACGCCGAGCGGCTCGTCGCTGGGGGTGGGGGCGTGCACCACGGGGGCGGTGCGCGGCCGGGCGGGTGCGCCGTCGGGGCCGACGGGGACGGCCCAGGTGACCGACCAGTGCGGGCGCAGCCGCTCCTCGACGGGGCGGTCGGCGAGCAGGTCGGGGGTGAGGGCGCCGTGCGCGGCGGCGGTGCGCCAGCGGGTGACGCCGTCGCGGGAGTCGGTGACCACGGTCAGGTCGCCTTCGGCGCTCCGGCTCAGCGTGCGGGGCGCGTCGTCCCCGGTCTCGACGACGACCTCCTCCAGGCCGGGCAGGGCGAGCAGCAGGGCGTCGTCGACGGCGTGCAGCAGCCGCTCGGCGAGATCGGCGGCGGCGGTGTCGCGCAGCGGCAGGATGACGGCCGTGTCGTACGGATCGGGGGCGGTGCCCTCGGCGGGGAAGGGGAGCCGCAGCAGCGGTACGTGTCCGTCGCGTCGGCGGATCTCGTCGCCGAGGCCGGGGCTGTGCCCGGCGGTGTCCCGGGCGAGGTCCCGCGCCTCGGCGAGCGACCAGCGCACCCCGCCGTGCCGGCCGACGACGGCGGGCTCGTCGGTGACGGCGAGCACCGCGGCGAAGCCGACGCCGAACCGTCCGACGGCCCGGTCGGGGGTGTCCCGCTTGGCGGAGGCGCGCAGGGTGGACAGCGACTCGACGCCGGCCGCGTCCAGCGGGGCGCCGGTGTTCGCGGCGACCAGCACCCCGTCGCGCAGGGTGAGCCGGAGGCGTCCGGGCACGCCGGCCCGGGCGGCGGCGTCGGCGGCGTTCTGCGCGAGCTCGACGACGAGCCGGTCCCGGTAGCCGCCGAGGACGAGGTCCTCCTCAGCGTTGGCGTCCTCCCGGAACCGGGCGGGGCTGGTGGCCCACGCGTCCAGGACCCCACGCCGCAGACGCGCCGTACCGAACGGGTCGGCACCTTCGGCGGCGGGCCGCACGAACTTGCTCACGTTGACTCTCCTCATCGGGCCCTGATCTGCGTGAGGTCGAAGGTACCGCTCCGCGACACCACGGGGACGCGGTGTCCGGGGCGCCGCCCACCTTGTGGATGATCAGCACTGTGCTGCTCGAATCGCTGTCCGTCGCCGCGCTGGCCGTGGTGCTGGTGTGTGCCGTCGTCCGTCCCTTCCGCTGGCCGGAGGCGGCCTTCGCGGTGCCCGCAGCCGGGGTGGTGGTCGCGACGGGCGCGATCACCACGGAGGCCGTGCGGGA
Source organism: Streptomyces pseudogriseolus (assembly GCA_002154585.1). Taxonomy (GTDB): domain Bacteria; phylum Actinomycetota; class Actinomycetes; order Streptomycetales; family Streptomycetaceae; genus Streptomyces; species Streptomyces pseudogriseolus. The sequence goes on along the minus strand of MUNG01000064.1, from coordinate 4,320 downwards.
GGAGGCCGAGCGGCTCGGCCCGGTGATCGGCTTCCTCGCCGCCGTCCTGGTGCTGGCCAGGCTGTGCGACGAGGAGGGCCTCTTCCACGCGTGCGGCACCTGGATGGCCCGCTGGTCGCACCACCGCCCGCGCAAGCTGCTGGGCGCGGTGTTCGCGCTGGCCTCGCTGATCACGGCGGTGCTCAGCCTGGACGCGACGGTGGTGCTGCTGACGCCGGTCGTGTTCGCCACCGCGACCCGTATGGGCGCGCGCCCCGCACCGCACGTCTACGCGGGCGCGCACCTGTCGAACACGGCGTCCCTGCTGCTGCCGGTGTCCAACCTGACGAACCTGCTCGCGTTCACCGCGACCGGCCTGACCTTCACCCGCTTCGCGCTGCTGATGCTGCTGCCGTGGCTGGCGGCGATCGCCGTGGAGTACGTGGTCTTCCGGCGCTTCTTCGCCGCCGACCTGTCGGCCGGACCGACGGCGCCGGACACGGGGGACGAGCCGGTGGAGGTGCCGCTCTTCGCCCTGGTGACGGTGGCGGCGACGCTCGCCGGGTTCGCGGTGGCGTCCGCCGCCGGGATCGACCCCGCGTGGGCCGCGGCGGCCGGGGCGGGAGTGATGGCGGTGCGGGCCCTGGCCCGTCGCCGCACCGGCGTCGTAGGGCTCCTGCGCGCGATGGACCTGCCGTTCCTGGCGTTCGTGCTGGCTCTGGGCGTCGTCGTGCGGGCGGTGCTCGACCAGGGTCTCGGCGACGCGCTGGACGCGGTCCTGCCCGACGGCACCGGGCTGCTGTCCCTGCTGGCGGTCGCCGCGCTGGCGGCCCTGCTGGCCAACCTGATCAACAACCTGCCCGCCGTGCTCGCCCTGGTCCCGCTGGCCGCGCCGTCCGGCCCCGGCGCGGTCCTCGCGGTGCTGCTGGGCGTGAACATCGGCCCGAACCTCACCTACGCGGGCTCGCTGGCCACCCTGCTGTGGCGCCGCATCGTCCACCACCACGACCACGAGGTGAGCCTGCGGCGCTTCACCCTGCTCGGGCTGGCCACCGTGCCGGCCGCGCTCGTGGCGTCGACGGCGGCGCTGTGGCTGTCGCTGGAACTGTTCGGCACGTGAGCCCGGCCCGGGCGGTTCTGCGGCGATTGCGGAGACCCACGCCACATTCGAAGAGGGCCCTCGGTGACATGCTCCACAGGACCTGTCGGCCGTACTACGCGGAATAGTGGCGAAACGCCCGATTCGAAATCGGACATTTGCCGCACAAGCCCGATCGATCAGCTTGAAATGGGGGGTTTCGCCCCGTAGAGGGTGCTCCGTCAAGAGACGTGCATCTCATGCCGTATCTACGACGTTTCGTCGTAGGTCACACCTTTGCGGCTTTTGGGCGGTCCCGGTTACCAAGGAACAGCCAGCACGGCACGGACCCGTTCCGCCGATGGCATCCCCCGTCCCCTCCCCCATGAGGTTTCCATGTTCGAGCGCGTCATTTCCCGTTTCCCCCGTACGACCGTCACTCGCACCCGCGCCGCCGTCCTGGCAGCCGGTCTGGGCTCCACGGCCGTCCTGGGAGCCGGGGTCGCGGTCGCCTCCACCGGCAACTCCGCCCCGGCCGCATCGGCCCCGGCACAGGCCGCCGCGAAGGCGGAGGCCGCGAAGACGCAGGCCGTGAAGGCCTCGGCGGTGAAGAAGGCGACCCAGGCCGCCAAGAAGTCCACCCCGTCCTGGGTCTCCCCGGTCAAGAACTACACGCTGTCCGCGAGCTTCGCGCAGAACGGCGGCATGTGGGCCCACAAGCACTCCGGCCAGGACTATGCCGTCCCGACCGGCACCCCGGTGATGGCCGCCCACGGCGGCACGGTCGTCAAGGCCGGCGGCAACGGCGCGGGCGACGGTCCCGCGTACGGCAACGCCATCGTGATCAAGCACGGCAACAAGACGTACTCCCAGTACGCCCACCTGTCGTCCGTGAACGTGAAGGTCGGCCAGGTCGTCAAGACCGGCCAGAAGATCGCCCTGTCCGGCAACACCGGCAACTCCAGCGGTCCGCACCTGCACTTCGAGATCCGCACGACCCCTAACTACGGCTCCGCCGTCAACCCGGCGACGTTCCTGCGGGCGCATGGCGTGTCCCTCTGACGCGCACGCGGTTTGTCGAACACCCCGAGGCTCGCCTCGGGGTGTTCGCGCATTTCAGCGCCGGGGTGCCGGATCAGGCCCCGGCCTCCGGATCCTCACGGTGCTCCGGCGGCACCGTCCAGCTCGCGTGACGAGCGCCGGGCGTACCAGGCCCCGTCACCGCGCCTCCGACGCGTACGGGACGAAGTGCGCCCAGGTGGGCGGGGTGAAGGTCAGGCTCGGGCCTGTTACGTCCTTCGAGTCACGAACGTGGACGGTGCGAGGGGTCAGGGCTGGTTCGACGCACGAGTTGCCGTCGTTGGTCGACCAGCCGGTCCGCCCGCCCGTCGAACGGCAGACGGACCCGGCCGCGTGATCATTCTCCGGACGCGTACGGCACGAACGCCGCCCACGTGTCAGAAGTGAAGGCGATGCGGGGGCCTTCGCTGGTCTTGGAGTCGCGGACGTAGACAGTGCCGGGGGTCAGGGCGAGTTCGACGCAGGACTCACCGTTGGTGCCACTGCTGTAGCTGCTCTTGAACCACTCCAGGTCGGACGTGTCCCCGGCGGATCCCTTGTGAATCATGTTTCTCCCAGCAGACGCTTGAGGAAGGCCAGTGACTCCCGGGGAGTGAGAGCCTGTGCCCGGATGGTGTTGAACTGCAGCTCAAGAATCCGGAGCTGCCGGGGCTCGGAGACGGGACGTCCGTTGAACGCTCCGTCTCCGCGTCCTACGGCTGTACCGTCTGCGAACTTCAGCAGTTCGATCCTGCCATCCAGGCCCGGGTGGGCGTCGCTCTTGGTCGGCATCACCTGAAGCGTGACATTCCACAACCGGCCCAGTTCAAGCAGGCGTTCGAGCTGTCGGTGCCACACCATTGTGCCTCCGATCTCACGCCGGAGCGGCGCCTCTTCCATCACGAAGTGGATCGCAGGCGCTGGATTCCGGTCGAAGACGGACTGCCGGTCCATGCGCGCAGTCACCATGCGCTCCACGTCGTCGGGCGAGTACGGCGGCTGGCATGCTTCGAACAGTGCTCGCGCATGCTCGGGCGTCTGCAACAGCCCGTGGATGCTGTTGCACTCGTACAGGCCGATCTCGACCGCCTTGCCTTCCAACTTGCCCAGCGCCCGAACCTTCTTCGGATACCGGACCTTCTTCACGTCCTCCCACGCCGCCGCGATGAGTCCGCCGGCTCCCAACACCTCGTCCGCCTTGTCCAGGAACTCCTGGCGAGGAATCCGTTTGCCGCCCTCGATCTTGTAGATCATGTCCTCGCCGTAGCCGACCGCCCGGCCGAACTCGGCGGCCCGCATGCCCACCGCCTCGCGCCGCAGCTTCAGTTGCCGCCCCACCGTGGTGATGACCGCGACGCCCCACTCGTCGTCCGGGTCGACCTCCCAACCGGGCTCGTCCGCCTCTTCCTTGAGCCGACCCGCCTCCGCCTCGACCGCCGTCATGCCGCACCTCTCCCTCGGAACCGTCCGTGACGCGTGACGCGTGACGCATCCCGCGCCCTACCCGCATCAACCGTCGGCACAGCCACGACAGCACCGGACAACCACCGGACAGTGACCGTACGCACGCGCTGAGTGACACTCCACGGTACGCAACTCCCGCCACGCTGAGTGATGTGAATCAACGAACTGCCGAACCAGCCGCCCCCGTCAGGAACTTCAGCGTGCTGCTGTCCGCGACCCGGCGCAGCGCCCGCCTCGCCCGGCTCCTCACGGACGCCCATCTCCGCGACTGGGGATACGACTCGGAGGCCGCACGTCACGTCGTGGCCGAACTGGCCGCCAACGCCGTCACCCACGGCCGCGTACCGGGACGGGACTTCCGTCTCGCGTTCTACGTGGTGGGCGACACGCTCCGTATCGAGGTCACCGACACCCGGGGCGATCAACTGCCCCGGCACCAACCACCCGCCACCGACGCAGAGTCGGGCCGCGGCCTCCTTCTCGTGGAGGCGCTCGCGGACCGCTGGGGCGTGTCCGAGGACCGCTTCCCGCGCAAGACCGTGTGGGCAGAGCTACGCCTTACGTCACCGGAACCCGAGATCTGAAGCTCCGGTGCCGTCGGCGCCTTCCCCTATGAGTACTCGGGGGAAAAGAACCTCACCGAGCCCCACCTTTCCGCCCGAGGCAGTCGATCACTCGGGCGGGTGAACATCCGCCGCTCAACTGGCGTTTCGAGCCCTCGGCACCTCTACGCTCAGCGC
>MUNG01000638.1:309-570 GCA_002154585.1 Streptomyces pseudogriseolus | reverse complement strand
AGGCCGAGGGTGAGGGTGCCGGGCCCGGGGGTGCCGGTCGGGCCGGCGCAGGCGGAGAGGGGGCCGAGGGCGCTTCCGGTTCCGGCGAGGGCGGTGCCGCGCAGCAGGGTGTGCCGGCTCAATCCGGAGAGGGCTCGCAGCAGACGGAACGGTTCATTCGGACGCCACCATTCCCAGCGTGTCGAGGACGCCGTACACGCCCACGCAGAGGATGGCGACGCTGCTGACGACCAGCGCCACGGTCATCCAGGGACTGGAGCG
>MUNG01000638.1:0-280 GCA_002154585.1 Streptomyces pseudogriseolus | reverse complement strand
GAAGCAGGCCCACACCAGCGGCAGGGTCCAGGTGAGGATGCGGATGGCGCGGGTGCGGCTGGCCACGTCCTCCCACTTGACGACGCCGAGCATGCCGAGGGTGTTGGTCCACAGGCGGGGCACGGAGGCGGTGGAGCCGATCAGGGTGGAGAAGAGGACGGCGATCGCGCCGACGAGGAAGAGGTACTCGGCCCAGGGGCCCATGGTGTCGGTGTAGATGCGCGACAGCGTGGTGATCATCTCGTTGCCCTCGGGCACCAGGCCCTGCGGGTGCAGCACG
>MUNG01000637.1 GCA_002154585.1 Streptomyces pseudogriseolus | reverse complement strand
TCCGGCCGCGCGGCCGGACGGCCCGCGTCCGTGCCCGCGTCCGGAATCGCCGGGATCCCGTAGGGCGGCGTGCCCGACGGGTAGGCGGCTCCGCCGCGCCCGTCGGGCCCGGAGGACGGAGTGTCAGTTTCACGACTCAAGGCAGGTTCTCCCGGTTGGCTCCGCCGCCCGTCACGACCTCACGGTGGGGGTCCTCCCAGCTCGGGCGAGGCCGAGGGTTCGCGGGAGGCTCGGCGGCGCGCACCACCTTACTGGCCCGGTCCGGCCCGTATCCCAGTACCGCCGGGGAAACCCACACCGGACCATCACGCCCCTGGTACGGCGAAGTGGTACGTCACTTGCGAAGTCGGGCGGCGGCCCCGTCCGGTTGCCTGCCGGAGCCGAAGGTGGCGCAGATCACAGCCACGGCGATGCCACCGAGGAGGAAGAGGTAGGAGCCGCTGCCCGCGGCGAACAGGAAGTCGCCCTCCGGACGGCTGACCGTCAGCAGCACGACGGTGATCATCCAGCCGGCGGCGACCGCGATCCCGCCGGACCGGCCGCGGGTAAGCCGCGCCGCCCCGAGCACCGTGCCGGCCTCGCCGGCCAGGGCGAGCAGCAGCCCGCCGGGGAACCAGGCGGGCTGGACCAGCGACCCGGCGACGCCGACCAGGGCGCCGAGCACCAGCAGCCCGAGCAGGGCGGCGGCGCGCCCCGGGGACGGCGGGCGCAGCGGCTGCGCGATGGCGGGCACGCGGTCGCCGCTCACGACGCCTCCCCGGCGCCGGGGCCGCCGAGGCCGGCGAACAGGTCGTCCTCCCGGCCGGCGGGCCGCTCGCCGCGCACCAGCTCGTAGTACTCGGTGGTGAACAGCGGCTGCGCCAGTTCGTTGGACAGGACGAAGTACGGCTGGTCGGCGACGGTGATCTGGGTGGCGTGGGCGCGCATCGCGGCGGCCTTCGCGCCGGCGTACGCCGTGCCGTCGACGGCGGTGGTGACCCGCTGGTCGTCGACCACGCCGGGAACGTCCCGCACCGAGGCGGACTTGTCGAAGGGCAGGCCGGGCAGGTCCCGCTCCAGCCGGGCGAACGCCTCCTCGGCCACGGAGCGCGGGACGCGGTTCCAGTAGACCTTGGGCACGTCCCATCCGCCCTCGGCGGCCAGCTCCACGGCGCGCATGGCGACGCGGTGCGCCTGGATGTGGTCGGGGTGCCCGTAGCCGCCGTCGTCGTCGTACGTGACGAGCACCTGGGGGCGCACCTCGAGGATCACCTCGGCGAGCAGCCCGGCGGCCCGGTCGACGTCGGCCTGCCAGAAGCAGCCGGGGTCGTCGTTGTCGGGCAGTCCCATCATCCCGGAGTCGCTGTACCGCCCGGCCCCGCCGAGCAGCCGGAAGTCGGTGACGCCGAGCGCGGTCATGGCCTCCCGCAGCTCCCCCAGCCGGTGTCCGCCGAGCGCGGCGCCGCTCAGGTGCCGCAGCTCGGGCGGGATGACCTCGCCGCGCTCCCCGAGGGTGCAGGTGACCAGCGTCACGTGGGCGCCCTCGGCCGCGTAGCGCGCCATCGTCGCGCCGTTGTTGATCGACTCGTCGTCCGGGTGCGCGTGCACCAGCATCAGACGCCGCTCGGGCAGTTCCGTCATGGGCTCCAGCCTATGTGGCGCGGGGCGCGTCGCGCGGACCCGTCCGGCCGCGCAGGGTGCGCGCCCAGGGGGCGTCGACGGCGGCGGCGTCGATCGCGACGAGCACGTTGCTGAGCAGGGCGTCCGCGAAGTAGCGGCGGATCTGTTCGTCGGAGGCGCCGGAGACGGCGCGGATGTACTCGACCTGCCTGGCGTAGCAGCGGCGCACGGCCTCTCCGATGCCGGGCTCGCTCGCGCAGCCCTGGGCGTGCATGAGGATCATCAGCACGTCCCGGTCGTCGATGACCTCGTCGTACGCGGCTGTCAGCGCGTCGACGACGGCCTGCGGGTCGGTGGTGCGCACGGAGGCCGCCGCGGTGGCGGCGGCCTCGCGGAGCCGGTCGGAGCAGTGGTCGACCAGGGCGACGAACAGCGCCTCCTTGTCCTTGAACAGCCGGTACAGGTACCCCTGCGAGATACCGGCCGCCTTGGCGACGTCGGTCGTGGAGGTGCCGTAGTAGCCGCGAGCGGCGAAGGTCTTGATGGCCGTCCGCATGACCGTGGCCCGGCGCTCGTCGGCGGTGGAGCGCTGACGCGTCCTGGGTTCCATGGAAGCAATCAACCACTTTCAGGAAAGTGGCGTCAAAAACTCCGCCGGGGCTCAGTCGCGGCTGAACGCCGTGACCATGCCGACGGAGCCGCCGAGGGCCTCCATCGCGACCAGCGGGTTCCAGTAGTCGACGTACCGGCTGATCCTCCCGTCGCGCGTCTCGACGACGGAGATGTACGTCTGGTCGTACGGCCGCCCGGTCTCCAGGGCGACGCCCTCGCTCCGCAGTTCGGCGATGACGAGGGTCGGGTCGACGGTCTCGTGGATCCGCACGTCCTTCATCTCGACGCGGAACGCCTTGGGGAAGGCGGCCATGTGCGCGCGCAGTTCGTCGCGCCCCTGGAGACGGGCGGGATACCCGGGCGGCGCGTAGGGGAACTCCAGGACGCCGTCCTCGGTGAACAGCTCCGCCCACTCGTCGACCCGGCCGGCGGCGAGGTGGTCGAGGTGATCGAGGAAGGCCTGGCGGGCGGCGGTGCGGGTGGGGGTGGTGGCGGTCATGGCTGGAGGTTCCGTTCCTGCTTATGTAAGCGGTTGACCGCTTACTTACTGGCCGAAGAAGAGCCGCCCCGCCAAGGGTGACGGGACGTCGCACGGGATTCCGCTGGATCAGCGGCTAAGCAAGTAATAGACTACTCACATAAGACGGGTCAACCGATCGCCGCCACGCCTGACCACTCTCCTCGTCGCGGTAGCGCGGCAGACCGTCCGCGGGGATGGTCCACTCGCCGATGGTGACGTCCTCGCCTTGGACGAAGTCCTTGCGGGTGGCGTAGCGGGGGCCGTCGGGCGTGGAGTGGATGTCGGTGAAGACGGCGCCGGTGCCGGTGCGGGGCGAAGACCGCGTGGACGGGGATGCCGAGCAGCGGGTGGTCACGCGTCTCGCCGACCCAGTCGTTGTCGGGGTTGGACCGGGAGACGATCTCGACCGCAGCCACCAGGGTGCGGGGATCGAAGGTGCCGTCCCCTTCCATGTCCTCCTCGGCGATCACCATGACGTCGGGGCGGCGCATGATCCCCTCGGGTTCGCCCTCCACGTCGGGTTCACCCGTGTGCGCGACGATCTCCTCCGGCATGACCTTCTCCAGCCGCTTCCGGAGACGCAGCACGGTCAACTCGTGCTGCTTCACGGGCGCCGTGATGTCGTGGACGATCCCTTCCTTGGTGATCTCGAACTTCCCGGGCAGCGTGTCGTCCATCGACTGCACGAAGTCGCGCATGGCCCGGTACAGGGGGAAGGCGTTCCGCCGGGCGTCGTCAGGTGCGATGGTCATGGCGCTCGCTCCTCGTGGTCTGTACCCAGGGGCAAGGATCGTCACGTTCATGCTAGGCGGCCTCCTGGAGGTCGGTTCGGCAGTCGCGGCAGTGGGTCGTGGGGGTGGGTGCGCGGAAGGCGCGGTCGCAG
>MUNG01000636.1 GCA_002154585.1 Streptomyces pseudogriseolus | reverse complement strand
CGCCCAGCCGGCCCTGTTCGCCGTGGAGGTCGCCCTCTTCCGGCTGCTGGAGTCCTTCGGCGTTCGCCCCTCCCGCCTGATCGGCCACTCCGTCGGCGAACTCGCCGCCGCACACGTCGCCGGGGTGTTCTCCCTGCCCGACGCGTGCCGTCTGGTCGCCGCCCGCGGCCGGCTGATGCAGGCCCTGCCGGAGGGCGGCGCCATGATCGCCGTCGAGGCGGCCGAGGAGGAGGTCCTGCCGCTGCTCGACGGGCGTGCGAACGCCCTGTCGCTCGCCGCCGTCAACGGCCCCCGCTCCGTCGTCGTCGCCGGCGACGAGGACGCGGCCGACGCCGTCGCCGCCCACTTCACCGCCCTCGGCCGCAGGACCACCAGGCTCCGCGTCAGCCACGCCTTCCACTCGCCGCGCATGGACGCGATGCTCGACGGCTTCCGCGAGGTCGCCGCCGGCGTCGCCTACGCCGAACCCGGCATCCCGGTCGTGTCCGACCTCACCGGCCGCCCCGCCGGCCCCGGCGAACTGACCGACCCCGAGTACTGGGTGCGGCACGTGCGGCACACCGTGCGGTTCGCCGACGGCGTCGCCGCCCTCGAGGAGCTGGGCACCGCCCACCTCGTGGAGCTCGGACCCGACGCCACCCTGACCGCCCTCGCCCAGAACGCCTGGCAGGGCGCCGCCCCGCTCGCCGTGCCCACGCTGCGCGACGACCGGGACGAGGCCGAGACCCTGCTCCTGGCCGTCGGCGCCCTGCACACCCGTGGCGTCCCGGTCGACTGGCCCGCCCTGCTCGCCGCCACCGCCCCCGGCTCCCGCCCGGTGGAGCTGCCCACCTACGCCTTCCAGCACCGCCCGTACTGGATCGCGTCGACCGCCGCGGCCGGCGACCCGGCCGCCGCCGGACTCGTCGCCGCCGACCACCCGCTGCTCGGCGCGGTCGTCCCCTCCGCGGTCGACGACACCCTGCTGCTGACCGGACGGCTCACCGCCGGCGGCGACGGCTGGCTCGGCGCGCACCGGATCGGCGGGACCGCCGTCCTGCCGAGCACCGCCTTCCTCGACCTCGCCCTGCACGCCGGCGCCGTCGCGGGCCGCCCGCAGGTCCGCGAACTGGTCCTCCAGAGCCCGCTGCCGCTGCCCGAGCACGGCGGCGTCACCCTCCAGGTCCGCGTCGAGGCCCCCGACGCCCGCGGCGACCGCCCCTTCGGCGTGTACGCGCGCCCCGCGGCCGACGCCGACTGGACCCGCCACGCGGACGGCGTCCTGACCGAGGAGACCGGCTCCCTCCCGTCGCACGACCTCACCGCCTGGCCGCCGCCCGGCGCGGAGGAACTGCCCACGGACGGCCTGTACGAGCGGCTGCGCGAGGCCGGACTCGACTACGGACCCGTCTTCCGCGGCCTGCGCGCCGCCTGGCAGGACGACACCGCCGTGTACGCCGAGGTGGAACTGCCCGCCTCGGCCGCCGACGAGGCCACCCGCCACGACCTGCACCCGGCCCTCCTGGACGCCGCCCTGCACCCGCTGGGCCTCGGCGTGTTCGACGGCCTCGGCGAAGGACGCGTGCTGTTCTCCGCCCAGCGGGTCAGCCTGTCCGCCACCGGCGCCACCACCCTGCGCGTCCGCCTCGACCGCACCGGACCCGACACCCTCGCCCTCACCGCGGCCGACGCGGTCGGCGACCCCGTGCTCGCCGTCGGCACCCTGCTGATGCGCCCGGTGCCCGGCGGCACGCCCGCCGCCGCGCCCGCCTCCCGGGAGACGGCGCCCGCGGCCGAACCGGTCCGCCGTCGCGCCGCCGCCCGCACCCAGCCCGCCGGGGGCCTGCTGGAACGCCTGGCGTCCCGGCCCGCCGCCGAACGCGTCCGCACCCTGCTCACCACCGTCCGCGACCGCACCGCCGCCGTCCTCGGCCACGCCACCGCCGACGAGATCGAGCCCGCCCGGCCCTTCACCGACCTCGGCCTCACCTCCCTGACCGCCGTCGAACTGCGC
>MUNG01000635.1 GCA_002154585.1 Streptomyces pseudogriseolus | reverse complement strand
AAGGAGGCGCACGCGGCGGCGGGGCACGAGTTCAACCTGGGCTCGCCCAAGCAGCTCCAGGAGGTCCTCTTCGGTGAGCTGGCCCTCCCCAAGACGAAGAAGACAAAGACCGGGTACACCACGGACGCCGACGCCCTCGCCTGGCTCGCCGGCCAGACGGACAACGAACTCCCGGTGATCATGCTGCGCCACCGTGAGCAGGCGAAGCTCCGCGTCACCGTCGATGGCCTGATCAAGACGATCGCCTCGGACGGCCGCATCCACACCACGTTCAACCAGACCGTCGCCGCGACCGGCCGGCTGTCCTCCACGGACCCCAACCTCCAGAACATCCCGGTCCGCACGGACGAGGGCCGCGCCATCCGCCGCGGCTTCGTGGTCGGCGAGGGCTTCGAGTCGCTGCTCACCGCCGACTACAGCCAGATCGAGCTGCGCGTGATGGCGCACCTCTCCGAGGACGCCGGCCTCACCGAGGCGTTCACCTCCGGCGAGGACCTGCACACCACGGCCGCCGCCCAGGTGTTCTCCGTCGACCAGTCCGCGGTGGACGCGGAGATGCGCCGCAAGATCAAGGCGATGTCGTACGGCCTGGCCTACGGGCTGTCCGCCTTCGGCCTCTCCCAGCAGCTGAACATCGAGGCGGCCGA
>MUNG01000634.1:284-1209 GCA_002154585.1 Streptomyces pseudogriseolus | reverse complement strand
TTGGTGATCAACGACATGGACGCGTCCGGGCGCGCGGGCCGCGCGGGTGTGCTCCGAACGGGGGGTTGCTGCGGCATGCCGCACATCGTCGCACGACGCGCCCCCGACCTCCGAACGACCCCGGCGGCGTGCCGGACGGGCCCCTTCCGGGGTCCCGGTCCGGCACGCCGCCGGTACTGCGTCTAGTGCGTCCAGCTCGGGAGGGTCACCTGCCGGCGCTGTCCACGACCGCCGACCACTCGTCGAGCAGCGCCTGCGCGGAGGCGTCGTCGGGCCCCTCGGCCCACAAATGGGTGACGGCCTCGGCCGGGTCGGGCAGCACCATGACCCAGCGCCCGTCGGCCTCCACCACGCGTACGCCGTCGGTGGTGTCCACGTAACGGTCGCCGGCCGCCTCGACGACCCGCCGCATGACGAGGCCCTTGACGGCCCACGGGGTCGCGAGGTCCCGCTTGAGGACGTGCGCCCGCGGGATACGGGCGTCGATCTGGCTCAGCGTCAGCTGGGTGCGCGCCACCAGCCCGATGAGCCGGACGAACGCCGCGGTGCCGTCGTAGACGCTGCTGAACTCGGGGACGATGAAGCCGCCCTTGCCGTCGCCGCCGAAGATCGTCCCTTCCTCGCCGCCGACCCGCGTGAGATCGTCGGGCGAGGTGGTCGTCCACTCCACCTGCGTCCCGTGGTACGCCGCCACCTGCTCGGCGATCCGGGTGGTGGTCACCGGCAGGGCGACCCGTCCGCTGCGCCGCTCGGAGGCGACCAGGTCGAGCATGACGAGCAGCGCGCGGTCGTCCTCGACGATCCGCCCCTTCTCGTCGACGAGGGACAGCCGCTCGCCGACCGGGTCGAAGCGCACGCCGAAGGCGGCCCCGGAGGACGCCACGATCTCCCCTAGCCGTACCAGGCCGGCGCGGCGCATGTCGGC
>MUNG01000634.1:0-245 GCA_002154585.1 Streptomyces pseudogriseolus | reverse complement strand
CGATGCCGGTGATGTCGACGTTCCGCAGCAGGGACCCGGTGTAGGAGTCGAAGACGCTCGCCGGGAAGTGCAGGTCGCCGATCTCACCGGGGAAGGCACGCCGGTACTCCTGCCGCGCGAACACGCGGTCCAGCTTGCGCTGCCTGCCCTGCGACAGGTCGCCGCCCTGCCCGTCGAAGAACATGATGTCGACGGAGTCGGGCACGCCCGGCGTGGTGCGGATCATGATGCCGCCGGCGCTGCCC
>MUNG01000633.1 GCA_002154585.1 Streptomyces pseudogriseolus | reverse complement strand
GAACAGGTCGATGTCGTCGATCGTCAGACCGGCGCGGCCCAGGGCCTGCTTGCTCGCCTCGACCGGGCCGAGGCCCATGATCTCGGGGGAGAGGCCGGAGACGCCGGTGGACACGATCCGGGCCAGCGGGGTCAGGCCCAGCTCGCGGGCCTTGGTGTCGCTCATGATGACGAGCGCGGCGGCGCCGTCGTTGAGCGGGCAGCAGTTGCCGGCGGTGACCAGGCCGTCGGGGCGGAAGACGGGCTTGAGGCCCGCGACGCCCTCCATGGTGACGCCGGGCGCGGGCCGTCGTCCTTGCTGATCACCGTGCCGTCGGGCAGCGTCACCGGGGTGATCTCGCGCTCCCAGAAGCCGTTCTTGATGGCTTCCTCGGCGAGGTTCTGCGAGCGGACGCCGAACTCGTCCATCTCCTGGCGGGTGACGCCCTTCCAGCGGGCGAGGTTCTCCGCGGTCTGGCCCATCGCGATGTACGGGTCGGGCACCAGGCCGTCCTCGCGCGGGTCGTGCCAGGTGGTGCCCTCCTGCTGGGCGACCTCGGCGGTACGGGCCTCCGCCTCGGCGAACAGCGGGTTGCGCGTGTCCGGGAGGCTGTCGGAGTTGCCCTTCGCGAAGCGCGAGACCGTCTCGACGCCGGCCGAGATGAAGACGTCGCCCTCACCGGCCTTGATCGCGTGCAGCGCCATCCGGGAGGTCTGGAGCGAGGAGGAGCAGTAGCGGGTGATCGTGCAGCCCGGGAGGTGGTCCATCCCCATCTGCACGGCGACGATCCGGCCGAGGTTGTTGCCCTGCTCGCCGCCGGGCAGACCGCAGCCGAGCATCAGGTCGTCGATGTCCCGGGGGTCCAGCTCGGGGACCTTGGCGAGGGCCGCCTGGATGATCGTCGCGGTCAGGTCGTCCGGGCGCAGGTCCTTGAGCGAGCCCTTGAAGGCGCGGCCGATGGGGGAGCGGGCGGCGGAAACGATCACGGCTTCGGGCATCACGGCTCCAGGGGGCGTACCGGGTGGTTGGTGCGGGCTGCTTGGAAATTACCCGGAGGTAGGGGCGGGGTCACGGGTGACGCGGTGTGAGATGGGACGCAACTGTCTAAGCGCTTGCTTTTCTTTTCGGTGGGGGGTGCCGCCCTAGCCGCGGCCAGTGAGGCCGCCCCAGTCGCGGGCAGTCGTGCCGC
>MUNG01000632.1 GCA_002154585.1 Streptomyces pseudogriseolus | reverse complement strand
CGGCGGAGGCGGCGCGGGCCGAGGGCAAGAGCTGCGGTGTGTGCGGTGAGGCGGCGTCGGATCCGCTTCTGGCGTGTGTGCTGACAGGGCTGGGTGTCACCTCCCTGTCGATGGGTGCGGCGTCGATTCCGTATGTGCGGGCGTCGCTGGCGAAGTTCACGCTGGCGCAGTGCGAGCGGGCGGCCGCTGCCGCGCGGGCCGCGGACAGCGCGGACGAGGCGCGGAACGCGGCGCAGGCGGTGCTGTCGGGCGAGTAGTCCTCGCCGGGCCGGTACGGCCTTGGGCTCGGGGCGCTCCACTGCGGTGGGGCGCCCCTCGCGCTGTCCGGGTGTCGTCCGGGTCAGTGGTGGTGGTCCGGGCCGGGGTCGGTGTCCGTGAGGTCGGGTGACGCGCAGTAGTCGACGTTGGACTCGGGCGGGATGATCTCGCCGGTCTCGGTGTCGGTGCAGTAGGCGTCGAAGACCTCTCCCGCGGTGAGGGGGAGGAGTCCGTTGCTGCGGATGCGCCAGCCGTGGATGCGGTCCGGGGCGCCCGGTGTGCTGGTG
>MUNG01000631.1 GCA_002154585.1 Streptomyces pseudogriseolus | reverse complement strand
GGCGGCCGGCAACCCGGTGGACATCACCGGCGGCGAGCCGCCGTCGACGTACGAGGCGACGATCCGGCTGGGGCTCGAGGACCCGCGCATCCACGCGCTGGTGCTCGGCTACTGGCACACCATCGTCACCCCGCCCATGGTGTTCGCCGAACTCACCGCGCGCGTGGTCGCGGAGTTCCGCGAGCGGGGGATCTCCAAGCCCGTGGTGGCGTCGCTCGCCGGGGACGTGGAGGTCGAGGAGGCCTGCCAGTACCTCTTCGAGCACGGTGTCGTGGCCTACCCGTACACGACCGAGAAGCCGGTGGCGGTGCTCGGCGCCAAGTACCGCTGGGCGCGGGCCGCCGGGCNNCCGCCGCGGGACCCGGGCGCGCACGAAAGGCACGGGACAGGGGGCGCTGGCCAGTTCTTTCGACGCAAGGGGTGCATTTTCCATGACAACCACGGATGTCACACGGGTCGTCCCCTACCGGGAGGTGACCGACAGGAACGGGCGGGTCTACCGGGTCGGTGAGACCGACATCGACATCATGGGCCGCAAGCGCAAGTGGATGGTGATCCTGCCTTGGGTCGGCATGATGGGCATCTCGTCCGCCGAGTACGCGTTCGCGTCCGCGGAGGACACGCTCCACGAGGCCCACCACTGGTCCAGCGGCAGCATCTACTGGATGATGACCGCCTGGGTGTTCTGCCAGGCCGCGGTGGCCTTCCCGGCGGGGCGGCTGCGGGAGAACGGCAAGCTGCCGGCGCGGTGGGCGATGATGCTCGGCTCGGCCGGCACGCTGCTCGGCTATCTGTCGCTGGCCTTCGCGCCGCATGTCGCCCTGGCCTTCATCGGGTTCGGCATGTTCAGCGGCATGGGCGCCGGCATGGTGTACGCGACCTGCGTCAACATGGTCGGCAAGTGGTACCCGGAGCGCAGGGGCGGCAAGACCGGCTTCGTCAACGGCGGTTTCGCATACGGGTCGGTGCCGTTCGTCTTCATCTTCCACGGCTACATGGACGGCTCCAACTTCCGCTGGGTGCTGGTCGCCTCCGGGGTGTTCCTCGCCGGGGTGGTGGCCGTCGCCGGCTTCTACTTCCGGGACCCGCCGAAGAACTGGTGGCCGGACTCGG
>MUNG01000630.1 GCA_002154585.1 Streptomyces pseudogriseolus | reverse complement strand
TCCCGGCGGGGCGCGAACGCGCCAGGAGCAGAGCTGCCGTGGGGCGAGCGTGCCGGGAAGGCCCCCGAGCCTCGCGAGTCGTGAGCTTGCCGGGAGCAGAGCCCCGGTGGAGCGTGAGCGGGCCGGAGGCGGAGCCCCGGTGAGGCGCGAGCGCGCTGGAAGGGCACCCGAGCCCCGCGGGCGTGAGTGCGCGGGTAGCGACAAAAGCCCTGGTGGGGGCGTGAACACGCCGGGAGCAGAGCTCCCGGGGGCGCGAGCGCGCCGGAACCTGGGCTCCCGTGAAGCACGAGTGTGCCGGAAGGGGCCCGGAGCCCCGCGAGGCGCCGGCGTGCCGGGCGGGAACCCGAGTTCCGCGTCGCGCCGGTGGCCGGCCGGTGTCAGTTGCGGGCCGGTGTCGGTGGCCTCGTGTTCCACTCCGCTATCACCGGGGAGCCGTGCTCCAGGGACAGGCGGCTCAGGGTGCCCGTCTCCAGCCGGAAGAGACGGCCGTGGGACGGGGGAAGGCCCAGGCGGCGGGCGGTGAGGACCCGCAGCAGGTGACCGTGGGCGACCAGCATCACGTCCCCCTGCTCCAATGCCCCGGCGATCCGGGCCAGGACCCGGTCGGCGCGGGCGCCCACCTGCTCCGGCGACTCGCCGGGGAACTCCTCGCCGGGCGGCACCCCGTCGGTCCACAGGTCCCAGCCGGGCCGGGTGGTGTGGATGTCGGCGGTGGTCACGCCCTCGTACGCGCCGTAGTCCCACTCGCGCAGGTCCGGTTCCGGCTCGGCCCCGGTGAGGCCCGCCAGTTCGGCGGTGCGTCGGGCGCGGGCCAGCGGGCTGGTGAGAACGAGCGCGAAGGCGCGGTCGGCGAGCAGCGGGGCCAGGGACTTGGCCTGGTCCTCGCCGGTCGCCGTCAGCGGCAG
>MUNG01000629.1 GCA_002154585.1 Streptomyces pseudogriseolus | reverse complement strand
CCCCGACGACGTCGGCGTGCCCTGGGCGATCGGCTCCCCCGAGGGCGGCCACGACGCCGTCCACCCGCGACTGGGCACGCTGGAGGACTTCACCCGCTTCGTCGCCCGCGCCCGCGACCTCGGCATGGAAGTCGCCCTCGACTTCGCCCTGCAGTGCTCCCCCGACCACCCGTGGGTGCACAAGCACCCCGAGTGGTTCCACCACCGCCCCGACGGCTCCATCGCCTACGCCGAGAACCCGCCGAAGAAGTACCAGGACATCTACCCCATCGCCTTCGACGCGGACCTGGACGGCCTGGTCGCGGAGACCTGCCGGATCCTGCGGCACTGGATGGACACCGGGGTGCGGATCTTCCGCGTGGACAACCCGCACACCAAACCCGTCGTCTTCTGGGAACGGGTGATCGGGGAGATCAACCGCACCGACCCCGACGTCATCTTCCTGGCGGAGGCCTTCACCCGCCCGGCGATGATGCACACCCTGGCCCAGATCGGCTTCCAGCAGTCCTACACGTACTTCACCTGGCGCACCACCAAGCAGGAGCTGACGGAGTACCTGACCGAACTGTCGGGGGAGGCCGCCTCCTACATGCGGCCCAACTTCTTCGCCAACACCCCCGACATCCTGCCCGCCCACCTCCAGCACGGCGGCCGGCCCGCCTTCGAGGTCCGCGCCGTCCTCGCCGCCACCCTCTCCCCCGCCTGGGGCATCTACAGCGGCTACGAACTGTGCGAGAACACCCCGCTGCGCGAGGGCAGCGAGGAGTACCTCGACAGCGAGAAGTACCAGCTCAAACCCCGCGACTGGGACGCCGCCGCCCGCGAGGGCCGCACCATCGCCCCCCTGATCACCCGCCTCAACACCATCCGGCGGGACCACCCCGCGCTGCGTCTGCTGCGCAATCTCCGCTTCCACCGCACCGACAACGACTCCGTCCTGGCGTACAGCAAGCGCAACGGTTCCGACGTCGTGCTCGTGGTCGTCAACCTCGACCCCCATCACGTCCAGGAGGCGACGGTCTCCCTGGACATGAACCAACTCGGCCTGGACTGGCACGAGTCGGTGCCGGTGCGCGACGAACTCACCGGCGACACCTACCACTGGGGCAGCACCAACTACGTGCGGCTGGACCCGGGGCGGGCTCCCGCGCATGTCCTGCACGTCCAGCGACCGCCCGCCGCACAGCGAAACGGAGGGCCAGGAACGCCATGACCGTGAACGAGCCAGTGCCGGACACGTTCGAGGACACACCGGTCAGGGAGCGGGACCCGGAGTGGTTCAAGCGCGCCGTCTTCTACGAGGTCCTCGTCCGCTCCTTCCAGGACAGCAACGGGGACGGCATCGGCGACCTCAAGGGCCTGACCTCCAAGCTGGACTATCTGCAATGGCTGGGCGTGGACTGCCTGTGGCTGCCGCCGTTCTTCAAGTCACCGCTGCGCGACGGCGGTTACGACGTCGCCGACTACACGGGCGTGCTGCCCGAGTTCGGTGACCTCGCCGACTTCGTGGAGTTCGTCGACGCCGCGCACCAGCGCGGCATGCGCGTGATCATCGACTTCGTCATGAACCACACCAGCGACCAGCACCCGTGGTTCCAGGAGTCCCGCAAGGACCCGGACGGCCCGTACGGCGACTTCTACATGTGGGCCGACGACGACACCGGCTACCCGGACGCACGCATCATCTTCGTCGACACCGAGGCCTCCAACTGGACCTACGACCCGGTGCGCAAGCAGTACTACTTCCACCGCTTCTTCTCGCACCAGCCGGACCTCAACTACGAGAACCCGCGCGTGCAGGAGGAGATCCTCGCGGCCCTGCGCTTCTGGCTCGACCTGGGCATCGACGGGTTCCGGCTCGACGCCGTCCCCTATCTGTACGCGGCCGAGGGGACGAACTGCGAGAACCTGCCGGCCACGCACGCGTTCCTCAAGCGGGTCCGCAAGGAGATCGACACCCAGTACCCCGACACCGTGCTCCTCGCCGAGGCCAACCAGTGGCCCGAGGACGTCGTCGACTACTTCGGCGACTACAGCGCCGGCGGCGACGAATGTCACATGGCCTTCCACTTCCCGGTCATGCCCCGCATCTTCATGGCCGTCCGCCGCGAATCCCGCTACCCCGTCTCCGAGATCCTCGCCAAGACCCCCGCCATCCCCTCCGGCTGCCAGTGGGGCATCTTCCTGCGCAACCACGACGAGCTGACCCTGGAGATGGTCACCGACGAGGAACGCGACTACATGTGGGCCGAGTACGCCAAGGACCCCCGCATGCGCGCCAACATCGGCATCCGCCGCCGCCTCGCCCCCCTCCTCGACAACGACCGCAACCAGATCGAACTCTTCACGGCCCTGCTGCTGTCCCTGCCCGGATCGCCGATCATCTACTACGGCGACGAGATCGGCATGGGCGACAACATCTGGCTCGGCGACCGCGACGCCGTCCGCACCCCCATGCAGTGGACCCCGGACCGCAACGCCGGCTTCTCCTCCTCCGACCCCGGCCGCCTCTACCTGCCCACGATCATGGACCCGGTCTACGGCTACCAGGTCACCAACGTCGAAGCCTCCATGGCCTCACCGTCGTCGCTGCTCCACTGGACCCGGCGCATGATCGAGATCCGCAAGCAGAACCCCGCCTTCGGCCTCGGCTCCTACACCGAACTGCCCTCCTCCAACCCCGCCGTCCTCGCCTTCCTCCGCGAGGCCCCCCCGAACGGGGAAGACGGGGACGACCTCGTCCTCTGCGTCAACAACTTCTCCCGCTTCTCCCAGCCCACCGAGCTCGACCTGCGCGAGTTCGACGGCCGGCATCCGGTGGAGCTGTTCGGCGGGGTGCGCTTCCCGGCCATCGGCGAGCTGCCGTACCTGCTGACCCTCGGGGGCCACGGCTTCTACTGGTTCCGGCTCACCCGAGTCGCATCCCGCATCGGCCGACGACTGTGAGCGTGTGCCGGCGAGAGGAGGCGTCACGATGACGAAGACCGCATTCCTGCGCCCGCGGAGCGCGCCCGCCGAGTCGCTGGAGTCGCTCGCCGGGCTGCTGCGCGAGTGGCTGCCGCTGCAGCGCTGGTTCGCGGGCAAGGACCGTCCCGTCACCGATCTCGGCGTGCTGTCCACGACCGAGCTGTTCCCGGGCTGTCTGCACGTGCTGGTGCACGCCGCGCACGGCGGCGTGCCCGCCCCCGGGGGCGCCACCCC
>MUNG01000063.1 GCA_002154585.1 Streptomyces pseudogriseolus | reverse complement strand
ACCTCGGCTCCACCAACGGCATCGTGGTGGACGGACAGCACACCACCCGCGCTACGCTCCGCGACGGCTCGCGGATCGTCGTGGGCAGCACCACCGTTATCTATAGGCAAGCCGAAGGGTGAAGCGGGGGCAATGTCAGAGCTGACCCTCACGGTCATGCGGCTGGGTTTCCTGGCCGTTCTGTGGCTGTTCGTGATCGTGGCCGTGCAGGTCATCCGGAGTGATCTGTTCGGCACTCGCGTCACCCAGCGCGGAGCCCGGCGCGAGGCCGCCGGCCGGCAGCAGGCGACCCGCCAGGCGCCGCCCCAGCAGCGCCAGCAGTCCGGCGGCCGCCGCGGCGGCCGCAACACCCCCACCAAGCTGGTCGTGACCGAGGGCACGCTGACCGGCACCACCGTCGCGCTCCAGGGCCAGACCATCACCCTGGGCCGGGCGCACGACAGCACGATCGTGCTGGACGACGACTACGCCTCCAGCCGCCATGCCAGGATCTACCCGGACCGCGACGGTCAGTGGATCGTCGAGGACCTGGGCTCCACCAACGGCACCTACCTGGACCGGACCCGGCTGACGACCCCCACACCGATTTCGCTGGGCGCACCGATCCGCATCGGCAAGACCGTCATCGAGCTGCGGAAGTAGTACGAGAATGAGCGAGCGGAGCGAGCACGCAGTGGGGGTCCTCACCCAGGGTCCCGGCGCGCTCCCGACCGGAGGGTGGGCAGTGTGGCTCGACACGACCGGCTGTACCCGGAGCCGACGGGCGAGGTGCGCATGAGTCTGTCCCTGCGCTTCGCCGCCGGATCGCACAAGGGCATGATCCGGGAGGGCAACGAGGACTCCGGTTACGCCGGTCCCCGCCTGCTCGCCATCGCCGACGGCATGGGCGGCGCCGCCGCCGGCGAGGTCGCCTCCTCCGAGGCGATCTCCACCATCGTCGCCCTCGACGACGACGTGCCCGGCTCCGACCTGCTCACCTCCCTCGGCACGGCCGTCCAGCGGGCCAACGACCAGCTGCGCATGATGGTCGAGGAGGACCCCCAGCTCGAAGGCATGGGCACCACCCTGACCGCGCTGCTGTGGACCGGCCAGCGCCTGGGCATGGTGCACGTCGGCGACTCCCGCGCCTACCTCCTGCGCGACGGCGTCCTCACCCAGATCACCCAGGACCACACCTGGGTGCAGCGTCTGGTGGACGAGGGCCGGATCACCGAGGAGGAGGCCACCACCCACCCGCAGCGGTCCCTGCTGATGCGGGCCCTGGGCAGCGGCGAGCACGTCGAACCCGACCTCTCCATCCGCGAGGTCCGGGCCGGCGACCGGTACCTGATCTGCTCCGACGGCCTGTCCGGCGTGGTCTCCCACCAGACGCTCGAAGAGGCGCTGGCCAGCTACCAGGGCCCCGAGGAGACCGTCCAGAACCTGATCGAGCTGGCGCTGCGCGGCGGCGGGCCCGACAACATCACCGTGATCGTCGCCGACGTCCTCGACCTGGACACCGGCGACACCCTGGCCGGGCAGCTGTCCGACACCCCGGTCGTGGTCGGCGCCGTCGCGGAGAACCAGAACCAGCTGCACGACAACGGCATCATGCAGACGCCCGCGGGCCGTGCCTCCGGCCTCGGGCGGCGGCGCGGCGGGGGCGGCGAGTTCGGCCCGCCCGGCAGCGGCGACGTCACCGGTTTCATCCAGACCGACGGTTTCGGCTACGGCGACGACGACTTCGTCAAGCCCGCCAAGAACCGCCGGTGGCTCAAGAGGTCCGCGTACAGCCTGCTCACGCTCGCCGTCATCGGCGCCGGCCTGTACGGCGGCTGGCGCTGGACGCAGACGCAGTACTACGTCGGCACCAAGGGCGAGCACGTCGCGCTGTACCGGGGCATCAACCAGGACCTGGCCTGGGTCTCCCTCTCGAAGATCGAGAAGGACCACCCCGAGATCGAACTCAAGTACCTGCCGCCCTACCAGCGCAAGCAGGTCGAGGCGACCATCGTCGAGGGCGATCTCTACGGCGCCCGGGAGAAGATCGAGGAACTGGCCGTCCAGGCCTCCGCGTGCAAGAAGCAGGCCGAGCGGCGTGCCGCCGACAGCGAGAGCAACGCGCGCACCGGCGAGGGCGAGGCCGGAGGCACCACGGGAACCACTCCCGCCTCCTTCGCGTCCAAGGCATCGCCGTCGCCGAACCCTTCCGGCTCGGCGCAGGCCCCTGACCCGGAGCAGTCCACGCCCCCGTCCACGACCGCACCCACTACCAGCCCCGGCCCCAGCCTCTCGGAGGAAGAGCAGAAGGTCGTCTCGCTGTGCGGTAAGCAGTAGGCAAGCCGTGAGAGGCCCTGTCACACGATGAGCAGTACTACCAATCCGTCGACGCAGCACACGTCCACGATCGGCGCCATCGGCGCGCCCAGCCGCCGCAACACCGAGCTGGCACTGCTGGTGTTCGCCGTCGTCATCCCGGTCTTCGCCTACGCCAACGTGGGCCTCGCCCTCGACGACCAGGTGCCCGCCGGGCTGCTGAGCTACGGCCTGGGACTCGGTCTGATGGCGGGCCTCGGCCACCTCGCCGTACGCAAGTTCGCGCCGTACGCGGACCCGCTGCTGCTGCCCCTGGCGACCCTGCTGAACGGCATCGGGCTGGTCGCCATCTGGCGCCTGGACCAGTCCGAGAAGCTCCAGGCGAGCCGGACCTTCGTGGAGGCCGCGCCGCGCCAGCTGATGTACTCGGCGATCGGTGTGGCCCTGTTCGTGGCCGTGCTGTTCTTCCTGAAGGACCACCGCGTCCTCCAGCGCTACACCTACATCTCGATGGCCGGCGCGCTGGTGCTGCTGCTCCTGCCGCTGGTCCCGGGCATCGGCCACAACGTCTTCGGCGCGCGGATCTGGATCAAGATCCCCGGCCTCGGCACGCTCCAGCCCGGTGAGTTCGCCAAGATCGTCCTCGCGGTCTTCTTCGCCGGCTACCTGATGGTGAAGCGCGACGCGCTGGCCCTCGCCAGCCGCCGTTTCCTGGGCCTCTACCTGCCCCGCGGCCGTGACCTCGGCCCGATCATCGTGGTCTGGATCATCTCCATCCTCATCCTGGTGTTCGAGACCGACCTCGGTACCTCGCTGCTGTTCTTCGGCATGTTCGTGATCATGCTGTACGTCGCCACCGAGCGGACCAGCTGGATCGTGTTCGGTCTGCTGATGTCCGCGGTGGGCGCCGTCGGCGTGGCGAGCTTCGAGTCGCACATCCAGACGCGTGTGCAGGCCTGGCTGGACCCGATGCGCGAGTTCGAGCTGAGCCGCGCCGGCGTCCAGGACGGCATCGTCCACTCCGAGCAGGCCATGCAGGCGCTGTGGGCCTTCGGCTCCGGCGGCACCCTCGGCTCCGGCTGGGGCCAGGGCCACTCCGACCTCATCGGCTTCGCCGCCAACTCCGACTTCATCCTCGCCACCTTCGGCGAGGAGCTGGGCCTGGCCGGCGTCATGGCGCTGCTGCTGCTCTACGCGCTGATCGTGGAGCGGGGCGTGCGCACCGCCCTCGCCGCCCGCGACCCGTTCGGCAAGCTGCTCGCCATCGGCCTCTCCGGCGCCTTCGCGCTCCAGGTCTTCGTCGTGGCCGGCGGTGTCATGGGCCTCATCCCGCTGACCGGTATGACGATGCCGTTCCTGGCCTACGGAGGCTCCTCCGTGATCGCCAACTGGGCGCTGATCGGCATCCTGCTCAGGATCAGCGACACCGCACGCCGTCCGGCGCCCGCACCCGTGTCCAACCCCGACGCCGAGATGACCCAGGTGGTCCGCCCGTGAACAAGCCCCTGCGCCGGGTCGCCATCTTCTGCGGCCTGCTCATGCTCGCCCTCCTCGTCCGGAACAACTGGATCCAGTACGCCCAGGCCGACAAGCTGCGGACGGACGAGAAGAACCGCCGGGTGGCGATCGAGCGGTACGCCACCCCGCGCGGCGACATCATCGTCGACGGCGAGCCCATCACCGGCCACAAGGCGACCGGCGGCGACTTCCAGTACAAGCGCACGTACAAGAACGGCGCCATGTGGGCGCCGGTCACCGGCTACGTCTCCCAGGCCTTCGGCGCCAACCAGCTGGAGTCCATCGAGGACGGCATCCTCACCGGCAACGACGACCGGCTCTTCTTCCGCAACACGCTCGACATGCTGACCGGCAAGAAGAAGCAGGGCGGCAACGTCGTCACCACGCTCAGCGGCGCCGCCCAGAAGGCCGCCTACGAGGGCCTGAAGAAGCAGGGCGGCAAGGGTTCCGTCGTCGCCCTGGAGCCGTCGACCGGCAAGATCCTCGCGCTGGCCTCGTACCCGTCGTACGACCCGTCCACGATCGCGGGCAACAGCCTCGAGACGGACGCCAAGGCGTGGCAGAAGCTGCAGAAGAAGAACAACCCCGACGACCCGATGCTCAACCGGGCGCTGCGCGAGGTGTACCCGCCCGGCTCGACCTTCAAGGTCGTCACGGCGGCCGCCGCGCTGGAGCACGGCATGGTCGAGGACGCGGACCAGAAGACCGACACCCCGCTGCCCTACATCATGAAGGGCACCACGACCGAGCTGAAGAACGAGGGCGACCTGCCCTGCAAGGACGCCACCCTCCGCGAGGCGCTGCGCGTGTCCTGCAACACCGTCTTCGGCAAGCTCGGCACGGACCTCGGCAACGAGAAGATGCTGGAGACGGCCAAGAAGTTCGGCTTCGGCGAGGAGCACTTCACCCCGGTGCGCTCCAGCGCCTCCATGTTCGACAAGGACATGGAGCCGTCGCAGGTCGCGCTGTCCTCCATCGGCCAGTTCAACACCGCCGCGACCCCGCTCCAGATGGCCATGGTCGCCTCCGCGGTCGCCAACAACGGCACGCTGATGAAGCCGTACATGGTCGACGAGCTCCAGACGCCCGGCCTCGACACCATCGAGAAGACGGACCCGGAGGAGATGAGCCGGCCGCTGTCGCCGGAGAACGCCCAGATCCTCCAGTCGATGATGGAGACCGTCGTCACCGACGGCACCGGCACCAACGCGCAGATCGACGGCGTCACGGTCGGCGGCAAGACCGGTACCGCCCAGCACGGTGAGAACAACAGCAAGAACCCGTACGCCTGGTTCATCTCCTACGCCAAGACCGACGACGGCAGCGCGCCCGTCGCGGTGGCGGTCGTCGTCGAGGACGAGGACGCGGTGCGTGACGACATCTCCGGCGGCGGCCTCGCCGCTCCGATCGCCAAGAGCGTGATGGAGGCGGTCCTCAAGAGCAAGCAGTGACCCCGGTCACGTCCGCTTCACATCGGTGCACGTTGCGGTACCGGTCCTGTATCGGCTGACGCACTTTGCCAGGGCACAGAAAAAGAGCCGGGTACGGTAGGCCCGGAACGCAGCCTCCGATCGCACAAGGGTGCCGGTCGGGACCGACGGAGAGGGCTGGTAGGTAGCTATGGAAGAGCCGCGTCGCCTCGGCGGCCGGTACGAACTGGGCCAGGTGCTCGGTCGCGGTGGAATGGCGGAGGTCTACCTCGCGCACGACACCCGTCTCGGCCGCACCGTGGCAGTGAAGACGCTGCGCGCCGATCTCGCGCGTGACCCGTCCTTCCAGGCCCGGTTCCGCCGGGAGGCCCAGTCGGCCGCCTCGCTCAACCATCCCGCGATCGTCGCGGTCTACGACACGGGCGAGGACTACATCGACGGGGTCTCCATCCCGTACATCGTCATGGAGTACGTCGACGGGTCCACGCTCCGTGAGCTGCTGCACAGCGGTCGCAAGCTGCTGCCCGAGCGGACGCTGGAAATGACGATCGGCATCCTCCAGGCCCTCGAGTACTCCCACCGGGCCGGCATCGTCCACCGCGACATCAAGCCCGCGAACGTCATGCTGACGCGCAACGGCCAGGTCAAGGTCATGGACTTCGGCATCGCCCGCGCCATGGGCGACTCCGGCATGACGATGACCCAGACCGCCGCCGTCATCGGCACCGCCCAGTACCTCTCGCCGGAGCAGGCCAAGGGCGAGCAGGTGGACGCGCGGTCCGACCTGTACTCCACCGGCTGCCTGCTGTACGAACTGCTCACCGTCCGGCCGCCGTTCGTCGGTGACTCCCCGGTCGCGGTCGCCTACCAGCACGTACGGGAGGAGCCGCAGCCGCCGAGCGTCTTCGACCCCGAGATCACGCCCGAGATGGACGCGATCGTGCTGAAGGCGCTGGTCAAGGACCCCGACTACCGGTACCAGTCGGCCGACGAGATGCGCGCCGACATCGAGGCCTGCCTCGACGGCCAGCCGGTCGCGGCGACCGCCGCCATGGGCGCCGTCGGCTACGGCGGCTACCCGGACGACCAGCCGACGACGGCGCTGCGCGCGGACGCCGGCCCGGGCGCGGGCGCCACCTCGATGCTGCCGCCCATGAACCCGGACGACGGCGGCTACGGCTACGACGAGCGTCAGAGCCGGCGCCGCCCGCAGAAGAAGAACAACACCAGCACGATATTGCTGGTCGTGGCCGGTGTTCTGGTCCTGATCGGCGCCGTTCTGATCGGCCGCTGGGCGATCAGCGGCGACAGCGTGGACAACAGCACCGTCGCGGCCCCCAACTTCGTCGGCGAGACCAAGGCGGACGCACAGAAACGCGCCGCCAACACCGATCTGCAGTTGGCCTTCACCGAGAAGCCCTGCGAGGACCAGGTCAAGGGCAACATCTGCGACCAAGATCCGGCAGCCGGGACCAAGGTGGAGAAGGGGGACACCATCAACCTGGTGGTGTCCACCGGTGCGCCGAAGGTCGCGGTGCCGAGCGTGATCGGCGACAGCGTCGAGGACGCCAAGGCCGAACTCGAGGGCGAGAAGTACGGGTTCGTCGTCGAGGTCGAGGAAGAGATCAGCGGCGAGGAACCGGGCACGGTCATCGAGCAGAACCCGGACCTGGGCGAAGAGGTGGAGAAGGGCACCACCGTCACCCTCACGGTCGCCAAGGCCGAGGAGAAGGCCACGGTGCCGGACGTCACGGGCAAGACGTGTGACGAGGCCACGGCCCAGATGACGGCCAACAACCTCACCGGCACCTGCGTCCAGGAGGAGACCGACGACCCGAACCTGGTCGGCAAGGTCATCCGCACCTCGCCCGGACCGAACACCCAGGTGTCCAAGAACACCACGGTGCAGATCTTCATCGGCAAGGCGAAGGCTCCCGAGAAGGTGGCCGTGCCCAAGGTCAACGGCCAGCGGCTCGAGGACGCCCAGCGCATGCTCCAGGACGCGGGACTCTCCGTCGCCGGTGTGCAGGGCCCGAACGACCCCAACGCCCGCGTGTTCGGCTCCAACCCCGCCCAGGACAGCCAGGTGGACAAGGGCAGCGGAGTGACCCTGTTCACGTTCGGCGGCAACGGCGGTGGCGGCGGAGACGGCGGCATCTTCGGCTGACCCCGGGTCCGAGGCACGACAAGAGCCCCGGCTCCCTCTTCGGAGGGGGCCGGGGCTCCTTGCTGTTCCCGTGAGGCGGGAGGCGCTCAGCGCAGTTCCTCCGGCGGGGTGCGGTTCTCGTCCACCTTCTCCGTGCGGACCAGTTCGCCCCAGACGATGTAGCGGTACTTGCTTGTGTAGATCGGCGTGCAGGTCGTCAGCGTGATGTAGTGGCCGGCCTTCTCGCGGCCGGACTCCTCGGGGACCTTGGCGAGGACGCCGACGTTGAACTTCGAGGTCTCCGGGAGGATGCCGAAGACCTTGTAGACGAACCACGTGTCCTTCGTCTCGAAGACGATGGGGTCGCCCTTCTCGATCTGGTGGATGCCGTGGAACTTGGCGCCGTGGCCGTCCCGGTGCGCGGCGAGGGCGAAGTTGCCCTTCTTGCCGGACGTCGGCAGCGTCGCCTTCACGGGGTCCGTGTAGTAGCCGGCCACGCCGTCGTTGAGGACCTTCATCGACGTGCCCTTCTCCACGAGGATGTCGTCGTCGCTCATCGTGGGCACGTGCAGGAAGCCGATGCCGTTCTTGCTGTCGTAGACGGCGGGCGCGTCGCGTTCGCCGCCGTCGGACTCGTGCGCCCAGGAGTCGCGGACCTTGTCCGCCTGGCGGTCCGCGGCGCGGTCCGCGACGACGTTCGTCCACCACAGCGAGTAGACGACGAACAGGCCGAGCAGCACGCCCGCGGTGATGAGCATCTCCCCGAAGAAGCTGATCACCATGGCCACCGGCCCCGGACGGCGGCGTCCCCGGTGCGGCGGGGACGCGTGGGTGTGCTGTGCGGTGTCGTCGGCGGTCGCTGCCACGTTTCCTCTGCCCTTAACTGACGAGCGCATCCGGCTTGCCCTTGCTGCGCGGCCGTTCCTCGACCATCTGGCCCCAGACGATCAAGCGGTACTTGCTGGTGAACTCAGGTGTGCACGTGGTCAGCGTGATGTAGCGGCCCGGTCCGGTGAAGCCCGAGCCCTTGGGCACCGGGTCGAGCACGCTGACGTTGCTCGGCGGCGTCACCGGCAGCATCGACGCCGTCTTGTAGACGAAGTACTCGTCCTGCGTCTCCACGACGATCGGATCGCCCGGCTCCAGCCGGTTGATGTACCGGAACGGCTCCCCGTGCGTGTTGCGGTGCCCCGCCAGACCGAAGTTGCCGGTCTTCGCGTCCGGCATCGCCGTCTTCAGCGCGCCCTCCGCGTAGTGGCCGACCATGCCCCGGTCGAGGACCTTCTTGCTGCTGATGCCCTCGGCGATCGGCACCACCACGTCCAGCTTCGGTATGTGCAGCAGCGCGAAGCCCTGCCCGGGCTCGAACGCGCCGGGCTTGCGCTCGCCGTTCGCCCAGTCCTGCTGGAGGTCGCTGGCCTCCTTGCCGGCCTGCGCCTGCGCGCGCACGTTCGTCCACCACAGCTGATAGGTGACGAACAGCAGCATCAGCACGCCGGTGGTGATGAACACCTCGCCGATGGCGCGGCTCGCGACGACCGCGGGGCTGGCCTTGCGCGCCCGGGCCTGGCGGCGCGCCTCCACCCGGGACAGCGGAGCCCGTGACGCCTCCTCAGAGGCGCTGTCGCCCCCTCTTTCGGCCGTGGACCCGTCCGCGGCCTTGTGAGAGCCTCCACGGCGCCCGTGGCGCTTCCTGGCGGCCTTCCTGCGGGCCGCTCTGCCTCCGGTCGGAGGATCCTCCTCGCGCGACGTCCGCGGGGGCGGGTCCGGGATGCGCAGCGCGACGGTCTCGTCGTCGACCGGCGGGAGCTGTGCGGTGGCGTCGGCGGCGCCCGCGTAGGCGGAGGGGCCGGCGGCGCCGCCCGTGTAGGGGTCGGGCGGCGCCGCCTGGCCGTACCAGCCGTCCCCGTACGCACCCTGGACCCCGTACGGCTGCCCGCCGTACGAGGTTCCCTGGTCGCCGGCGCCGTACCCGTGGGCGCCGGACTCGCGCTCGGGGCGCAGCGCCGTCACGCCGAGGACCTGCCCACCACCGGTGCGAGCCCCGCGGATCTCGCCACGGCGCCCGGGTCACCGCACTCCGCGAGCCAGTTGGCCAGCACCCGGTGGCCGTGCTCGGTCAGCACCGACTCGGGGTGGAACTGCACTCCCTCCACCGGGAGTTCACGGTGCCTCAGCCCCATCACGATGCCGTCCTCGGTGCGGGCCGTGACCTCCAGCTCGGCCGGTACCGTGGCCGGCTCGGCGGCCAGCGAGTGGTACCGGGTGGCGGTGAACGGGGAGGGCAGTCCGGCGAAGACGCCCTTGCCCTCGTGCGTCACCGGGGAGGTCTTGCCGTGCAGCAGCTCGGGGGCGCGGTCGACCACACCGCCGTACGCCACCTGCATCGACTGCATGCCGAGGCAGACGCCGAAGACGGGCACGCCGGTGGCGGCGCAGTGCCGCACCATGTCCACGCAGACGCCGGCCTCCTCGGGCGTTCCGGGGCCGGGCGACAGCAGCACGCCGTCGAACCCGTCCTGGGCGTGCGCCGTGGACACCTCGTCGTTGCGCAGGACCTCGCACTCGGCGCCCAGCTGGTACAGGTACTGGACCAGGTTGAAGACGAAGCTGTCGTAGTTGTCGACGACGAGAATGCGCGCGCTCACTGGTTGTCCACCGTCACATCGTTGAAGGGCAGCAGCGGCTCGGCCCACGGAAAGACGTACTGGAAGAGGACGTAGACCACGGCGGTGACCAGCACGAGTGAGATGAGTGCCTTCACCCATCCGTTGCCCGGCAGATGCCGCCAGATCCAGCTGTACATGCCGTCCCTTCCGTCGTACCACGGCACCAGACCCACGCCGTACGCCACCAGACTAACGGCGCAACGCCCTCTGTTTCCCGGCCTCCACAGGCTGTGTGACAAGCCGACCGGTTGCTGTGTGCACCCTTCAGTACGTGCCGCGAGGCCGATCGCCTCGATCAGCGGCGCATGTTCCACGTGAAACCGACAGGGCGGGGGAACGGCGGGTGTCAGTCCACGGGTTCGGCGTAGTGCAGGTCCACCGTGCCGGAGTAACCGGGCAGGGTCGTGGTCCCCTCGTCCTCGACGTTCCAGCCGAGGCCGTAGACGTTGACGTACACCATGTAGTTCTGGATCGCCGGTGAGGCGGCGAGCGCCTTCTTCAGCTTCTCCGGGTCCCCGACCGCGGTGATCGTGTACGGCGGGGAGTAGACACGGCCCTGGAGGATCAGGGTGTTGCCCACGCAGCGGACGGCGCTGGTGGAGATCAGCCTCTGGTCCATCACCTGGATGCCCTCGGCGCCGCCCTGCCACATGGCGTTCACCACCGCCTGGAGATCCTGCTGGTGGATGACCAGGTAGTCCGGCTGCGGCTCGGGATAGCCGGGGAGCTTGGCGGTGGCGTCCGGCGGGGCGTCGTTCAGGGTGACGGTGATCGCCTCACCCTTGAGCTTCTGGGTTCCGGCGCGCTCCTCGAGCTCGGCGAGCCGGGCGTCCTCGGCCTCGGTGCTGCCGTCGTCCCGCTCGGCGAGGGCCTCGACGTCCTTGCGCAGCGCGCCGTTCGACTCGTCCAGCTCGGCATTCTTGCGGCTGCGCTCGTGGATCAGGTCGGACAGCTTCAGCAGGGAGGCGTCCGTGCGGATGTTGGTGCCCTTGGCCGTGTCGAAACTGACGAAGAAGAGGAGACCCGCGAGGGCGAAGATGCCCACGGTGAGCACCCGCACCGGACGCAGACGGCGTGGGCGGGCCGCGGGACTGGATTCCGTCCCCGGGGAGTCGGCTGAATTGCTCAACGTACCCTTATCTCCTTCGGCGCCGTAGAAGCACTACGCTAACGGACGCCCGGGGGAGCACTCAGAGTCCCCTTGTACGCTGCCCCGAGCCCGACCCAGACCCTGCGCGGCCACGCAGCGCATCGACAGGAGAGACCCTCGTGCCGAAGTCACGTATCCGCAAGAAGGCCGACTACACGCCGCCTCCGGCCAAGCAGACGGCAGCGATCAAGCTGACCAACCGCGCCTGGGTCGCGCCGGTGATGCTGGCGCTGTTCCTCATCGGTCTGGCCTGGATCGTCGTCTTCTACGTCACGGACGGCTCGCTGCCCATCGACAAGCTGGGCAACTGGAACATCGTGGTGGGCTTCGGCTTCATCGCCGCCGGGTTCGGCGTCTCCACGCAGTGGAAGTAGCGCCGGACCGGGCTTCGCGCACGGCTGCGGCCGGCCACTGAGCCCCACCCTGCCCGGAGGGGTCCGCAGCTCTGGGCAGGGTTATCCCCTGAGTTATCCACAGGCCTTGTCCACATGTGGACAGGGGACCCGATCTGTGGATAACCCTCTTCGAGGTTGACGCCGGTGTGACAGAAACACCACCAACCGAATGCTTGTTCGTATAGCCCCTGACTTGCGGAAACAGCGGTCGGTGACCGAAGGCGGCATGCTTCTCGCACGGTGTGCACAAGATCCGGCACCGTCTGTGGACAAACTCCGGCTCAGGTGAGCTGCGCGGTCCTCACCAGCGTGATCAGCACGACCGCGCCCAGCACCAGCGCACACGTGCCGTACTGCACCAGCGCCCGCCGCTTACGCGGGGCGTGCACCATCGCGTAGCCGATGACGACTCCGGCGACCAGTCCGCCGATGTGGGCCTGCCAGGCGATGCCGCGCCAGCCGAAGGTGATGACGAGGTTGATCACCAGCAGGGCGACGATCGGCCGCATGTCGTAGCGGAGCCGGCGCATGAGTACGGCCGTCGCCCCGAACAGCCCGAACACCGCACCCGACGCGCCCAGCGAGGCCGTGCCGCCGCCGGCCAGCAGATAGGTCAGGGCGCTGCCCGCCAGACCGGAGATCAGATACAGCGCGAGATACCGCGCCCGGCCCAGATGCTGCTCCAGCGGCCCGCCCAGCAGCCACAGGCTGAGCATGTTGAAGCCGATGTGCCAGATCTCCTCGTGCGTGAACATCGAGGTCACCAGGCGGTACCACTCGCCGTCCGCCACGCCCTGGGTGGGCGTGAGCGGCGCCGGGGGCCAGGCGCCCACCAGGTAGAGGTCGGCCAGCAGTGACTTCTCGACCCACACGGCGAGGAAGACCGCGACGTTGATCCCGATGAGGATCTTGGTGATCAGCCGGGGATCCGCGGCGACGCTCCCGCCGGCCAGCGTGCGGGGCCGGGAGGCGGACGGCGCGTGACCCGTGCCCCCGCCGCCGCGGACGCACTCCGGGCACTGGAAACCGACCGACGCCTCGACCATGCACTCCGGACAGATCGGCCGCTCGCACCGGGTGCAGCGGACGCCGGTCTCGCGGTCCGGGTGGCGATAACAGCCCGGGACGCTGTGGGCGTCCTGCCGGGCATCGGCGGCCTGGTCGTCCATGAGATCCCCTAGGTCGTTGGAAAAGCCCCGCCCCGCCCATCCTTACGGATGAGCGGGGCGATTGGTTCCCTTGGAGGCTTTCGTGCCCCGGGGAGCGAAGGGCTCAGCCCTCGCGGATCTCGACCGACTCGATGACCACGTCGTTCACCGGACGGTCGGTGCGCGGGTTGGTCTGGATCGAGGCGATGGTGTCGACGACCTTCTGGCTGGCGGCGTCGCTGACCTCGCCGAAGATCGTGTGCTTGCGGTTCAGCCAGGCCGTCGGGGCGACCGTGATGAAGAACTGCGAGCCGTTGGTGCCCGGACCGGCGTTGGCCATCGCCAGCAGGTAGGGCTTGTCGAAGCGCAGGTCCGGGTGGAACTCGTCCCCGAACTGGTAGCCGGGGCCGCCGGTGCCGTTGCCCAGCGGGTCACCGCCCTGGATCATGAAGCCGCTGATCACCCGGTGGAAGACCGTGCCGTCGTAGAGCTTGTCCGTGGTCTTCTCCCCGGTCTGGGGGTGCGTCCACTGCCGCTCGCCCTTGGCGAGCTCGACGAAGTTCTTGACCGTCTGCGG
The DNA here is from genome assembly GCA_002154585.1 of Streptomyces pseudogriseolus. Classification (GTDB taxonomy): domain Bacteria; phylum Actinomycetota; class Actinomycetes; order Streptomycetales; family Streptomycetaceae; genus Streptomyces; species Streptomyces pseudogriseolus. Next base: position 2,145 of record MUNG01000063.1, on the reverse strand, counting down.
CGCGTGGTCCGGGAAGAGCTGGACCTGGATGTCGCCGTGATTGGTCTTCAGGGTGGCGTAGAGCTGCGTAGCCACGATGTGCCTTCCGTTGTCTTTCCGTGACTCCCTGATCCTCGCACGGACCGGCCGTCCAGTCGCCCGGCCTCCGTACACAAGGGGTGTCCGAAGCCGTACCGCTTGCGGAAACCGCCACGAGTCCTTCCGTGGCGGGGGCACATCGTGCCGATCCGTGGCATCGTCGGCGACACACACCCGTTGCACCCCATTCGCCCTCTTGCCCTCGATATCGCCGTCGGTCACCGAGGACGGCACCCGTTCGCCCGTCCGCGCATGCCGCGCGCCGACCCGGCAGGCATGATCCGGAAAAGGGTGGAAAGTCGAAATACCGTACGCCACCGAGGAGGAGGAACTCGTGACCCGCATCGACAGCGTGCGCGCCGCGACCGGTTCGGCGAAGGACAGCGTGCTGCACGCCGCGGAAGTGGTGGCGCCCTACGCCGACACGGCCAAGGTCAGGGCCGCGCACTACACGAAGGAGGCCCGCGTACGGCTCGCGCCCAAGGTGTCGCAGGCCGCGGAGCAGGCACGCGTGGCCGCGGAGCAGGCGCGCGTGCAGTACGACGCCCGTGTGCAGCCGTACCTGGAACAGGCCAGGACCCACGTGCCGCCGAAGGTCGACAAGGCCGCCCACCAGGCCGCCGTCCGTACGCGCCTCGCCGCGCGCCAGGCCGCGGAGTACTCCCGGCCGGTGCTCGAGCAGGCGGCGGCGGCCGCCGGACCCGCACGGGAGGAGGCCGCGGCCCGGAGCGCGGCCGTGCTCGCCGCCCTGCGGGGCCAGGTATCGGCCCGCCAGATCCAGAAGCTCGTGCGCAAGCAGCAGCGGCGTGCCGCGGCCGGCCGTGCGGCCAAGGTCGTGCTGATCCTGGGCGCCGTGGCAGGAGGCGCCTACGCCGCCTGGAAGTGGTGGGACAAGCAGGCCAACCCCGACTGGCTGGTGGAACCGCCGGCCGCGACGGACGTGTCCGGCTCCACCCTGACCTCCGTGGACGGGAGCGACGCCGGGACCCTGGATCCCGAGGTCGCGGCCAAGGAGGCCGAGGAAGAGGCCGCCAAGCGCGACGAGGACTGACCGCGGAATCTGACGGCCGGCACGGCCGGCCCGGTCGGCACGGCCGGCACGAGGAACGGCGCCAACGATGCGGCGGGACAGAGGACTTGCTCTCTGTCCCGCCGCGTCGTTTCACGTGAAACAAGACCCCTCACACCGCGTTCCCGCAGGTGGAGGGGTCTTCTCTGTGGAGCCTAGGGGAGTCGAACCCCTGACATCTGCCATGCAAAGACAGCGCTCTACCAACTGAGCTAAGGCCCCGGAGGGAATGCGTCCACCAGGACAAACAGATCCCGGCAGGCGTCCGGGACCAGAGTACCGGGTCCCCCGGGTGATTCCGCAAAAAGATTGGGGGTCCCCGTGACCAACCACTCTCCGTAAGATGCTCGGCGTGGTTCGCTCTAGCGAACCCACGGTTCAGGGGAAGCGATGGGGAGACGCAATGGACGCCGCACAGCAGGAAGCCACCGCCAGAGCGCGGGAACTGCAGCGGAATTGGTACGGGGAGCCGTTGGGGGCGCTCTTCCGTAGGCTCATAGACGACCTGGGCCTCAACCAGGCCCGTCTGGCGGGGGTGCTCGGCCTGTCCGCGCCGATGCTGTCGCAGCTGATGAGCGGCCAGCGGGCGAAGATCGGCAATCCGGCGGTGGTCCAGCGCGTGCAGCTGCTCCAGGACCTGGCGGGGCAGGTCGCGGACGGCAGCGTCAGCGCGGCCGAGGCCACGGAGCGCATGGACGAGATCAAGAAGTCCCAGGGGGGTTCCGTGCTCACCAACACCACGCAGACCACGAGCAGTTCAGGTGCTCCCACGGTCAAGCGCGTGGTCCGTGAGATCCAGTCCCTGCTGCGCTCGGTGGCGGCCGCCGGCGACATCCTCGACGCCGCCGACACCCTCGCGCCCACCCACCCGGAGCTGGCGGAGTTCCTCCGCGTCTACGGCGCCGGCCGCACGGCCGACGCGGTCACGCACTACCAGGCACACCAGAGCTGAAGCACCGCCCGGCGGCCGAAGAGGGTCGGCCGCCGGGCGGTGCTTC
>MUNG01000628.1 GCA_002154585.1 Streptomyces pseudogriseolus | reverse complement strand
GACGACCGCGCGCAGCAGCTCCATCACGGCGTGCCCGGTCTCGGCGTCGAGCTGGCCGGTGGGTTCGTCGGCGATGAGCAGGGCGGGGTTGTTGGCGAGGGCGCGGGCGATGGCGACCCGCTGCTGCTGACCGCCGGAGAGTTCGCCGGGCCGCTGGGCCGCGTGGTCGGCGAGGCCGACGAGGGACAGCAGCAGCTCGACGCGCTCCTCGCGCTCGCGGGGGTCCGCGCCGCGCAGCCGCAGCGGGACGCCGACGTTCTCGGCGGCGCTGAGGATGGGGATGAGGCCGAAGGACTGGAAGACGAAGCCGACCTGGTCGCGGCGCAGGGCGAGCAGACCCTCCTCGTCGAGGCCGGCGAGGTCGCGGCCGTCGACGTCGACCCGCCCCCGGTCGGGGGCGTCCAGGCCGCCGACGATGTTCAGCAGGGTGGTCTTGCCCGATCCGGAGCGTCCCTTGAGGGCGACGAGTTCGCCGCGGGGGATCTCGAAGGAGACGCCGCGCAGCGCGTGCACGGCGGCGGCGCCGGTGCCGTACGACTTGTGCACGTCCTCGACGCGCACCATGGCGTCGGTGACCGTCCGTCCCATGTGGATGTCTCCCCCCGTGAACCGGGCGCCAGTATCGCTGTCCGGCGCCCGGCCGATCAACAGGCTCAGGCGGGATTGTCGCCGTGGGTGAGGGTCTCCCAGGCGACGAACAGGTTGTTGGTGCCGGAGGGGCGGGTGCGCTCGGTCAGCGCCTGGGTGTTGGTCATGGCGAAGCCGAGGCGGTTGTGCATCGCGTTGTAGCCGACCTCGGTGACCGGGCCGAGGCCGAGGTGCAGGGTGCCTCCGCACAGCCAGCCCGGCACGGCCTCGCCCTGCTCGTACTTCGCCTGGAAGCCGAGCGCGTGCCGCAGCCGCTCGCCGACGTCGGTGCCGTAGAGGTCCTGGCCCTGGATGCGGCTGGTCTCGGCGATGTGCGAGATGGAGGAGATGCCGTAGCCGGTGTGCGTGAGGTCGCGGCAGGTTTCCTGGGTGAGGCCGGTGATGAAGGTGGACTGGTTCTGCCAGTACCGGACGATCTTGTCGCGGGTGTCGAGGTTCTGGCTGGGGACGGTCTTCGGCAGGGGCCCGTCGGAGGCCAGGTAGACGTAGGCGGCGGTACGGGTGCGGAACGTCGCCATGGCCTTGTCGTACGCGGCGCGGTCCTCCAGGAAGACGGAGATGCCGACGGCGGCCTCCATCATCGTCAGCTCCCAGTTGCCGTTGGAGTTCGAGCCGTTGATGATCTCGGGCAGGTAGACGTCGCGGAGCACGGTGGCGAACCGGCCGGAGTTCGCCCAGGTGCCGGGGTAGGTGTGCTTGACGATCTCGGCGGCCTTGGCCCAGGAGGAGCCGGCCCAGCCGGTCTGGAGCGGCGCGTTGGTGTTGGTGTGGTCGCGGATCACGGCGGACCAGGCGTCCATGAGCTGGATGGCCTTGGCCGCGTGGCGTTCGTCGCGGGTGACGTACCACAGGAGGGCCTGCGTGTACGCGGCGATGGCGTCCTCGCGCTCGTCGGTGCAGCCGAGGTTGGGGTTGGAGTACGAGCCGCACTCCACGACGGCGCGGGGCCTGGGCGTGCGGTTCAGGTCGGCGTACTTGCTCGCCGCCATGCGGTCGAAGGCGCCCTTCCAGGGCTGGGCGCCGGCCAGCACCTTGCCGCGGGCGAAGTCGAGCTGGCCCCGGGAGACGGTGACCCCGGGGTGCGTGAAGGTGGCCGGGGCGGCCTCGGCGGGCGGGGCGCCGGGG
>MUNG01000627.1:370-648 GCA_002154585.1 Streptomyces pseudogriseolus | reverse complement strand
TCACGGACTCCTCCGGCTGGACCGGCATGTCCGAACTGACCCTGCCCGGCGAGCAGGTGGACGTCCTCTTCGAGGAAGGCCACGTGTACGTGCCCGAGGCGGCCGGCCTGCCCGTGCACACCGGCCTGACCATCCAGTCCGAGCGCGGCAAGGCGCTCGGCCGGGTCACCCCCGAGGGCAACGTCCGCCTGGTGCGCGGCGACCGGGAGGCGTTCGGCATCAAGGGCCGCAGCGCCGAGCAGCGGATCGCGCTCGACCTGCTGCTCGACCCGGACGTC
>MUNG01000627.1:0-342 GCA_002154585.1 Streptomyces pseudogriseolus | reverse complement strand
CACCCACATCCGAGGGCGTTCGCTGCACGACGCGTTCGTCATCGTGGACGAGGCCCAGTCCCTCGAGCGGAACGTCCTGTTGACCGTTCTGTCCCGGATCGGGGCCAATTCCCGGGTCGTCCTGACGCACGACGTGGCGCAGCGGGACAATCTGAGGGTCGGCCGGTACGACGGTGTGGTCGCCGTCGTCGAGAAGCTGAAGGGGCATCCCCTGTTCGCCCACGTGACCCTGAACCGGTCCGAGAGGTCCCAGATCGCGGCTCTTGTGACCGAAATGCTCGAAGACGGTCACATCTGACCCTCGCGTCCCAACAGGGGTCGGTTACGCAGGAGTTGGCGCCG
>MUNG01000626.1:422-727 GCA_002154585.1 Streptomyces pseudogriseolus | reverse complement strand
ACCCGTCCCAGGCCCCAGACGCCGGCCTGTGCCGGATCGGCGGGGATGCCGTCCGGACCGTGACCGGCGTGCGTGACCACCCACAGCGGCGCGCTCACGGAGGCGTCGCCGAAGGCCTGTACCAGGGCCAGGGTGTCGGCGACCGCGGTGACCACGGCGGGGGTCGCCGTGGGAAGGGTGCCGTCGTCGGTGGCGGGTGCGGGGTGTGACAGGCAGGAGAGCACGCCCGTCGGCGTGTCGTTCCCGACAGCCGTCTCCAACAGGAGGGTCAGCCCCTTGCGGTCCCGTACGTCGCAGTCCACGCG
>MUNG01000626.1:0-393 GCA_002154585.1 Streptomyces pseudogriseolus | reverse complement strand
GCGTCGACCTCTTCCCGTTCGACGTGCTCGTGGCGCAGCGACGTCAGCGCGGGCAGGACCGCGCCGAGGGCGTCTTCCGGCACGCTGAGGCGGCCGGCCAGCTCTTGGGGGTTCGTCTCCTCGACGATCGACCAGAAGGCGTCGTCCGCGGAGGACGTGCGAGCCGCCGAGGCGGCCGTCGCGGCGGCCTGAGGGTCGACGGTGGGCCAGTACCGGGTGCGTTGGAAGGCATACGTGGGCAGGTCCACCTGGGCGTGCGTACGGAGGGTGGGCAGCGCCGTCCAGTCGACGGTGCCACCGCTCACGTGCAAGGCGGCCAGTCCGCGCAGAAGGGCCAGGTTCTCGCCGGTGTCGCGGCGCAGCAACGGCACGCAGAGGGGGGTGTCGGGGGTG
>MUNG01000625.1:165-2146 GCA_002154585.1 Streptomyces pseudogriseolus | reverse complement strand
TCGGCGGCGTGTGGACCTCCTGCGCCCCCGACTTCGGCGCCCGCAGCGTCCTCGACCGCTTCCAGCAGGTCGAACCCGTCGTCCTGTTCACCGTCGACGGCTACCGCTACGGCGGCAAGGAACACGACCGCCGCGAGATCGTCGCCGAACTCCGCCGCGAACTGCCCACCCTGCGCGCCGTCGTGCACATCCCGCTGCTCGGCACCGAAGCCCCCGACGGCGCCCTGGACTGGTCCGCCCTCACCGCCGCCGACACCGCACCCGTCTTCGAGCAGGTGCCCTTCGACCACCCCCTCTGGGTGCTCTATTCCTCCGGCACCACCGGACTCCCCAAGGCCATCGTCCAGTCCCAGGGCGGCATCCTCGTCGAGCACCTCAAGCAGCTCGGCCTGCACTGCGACCTCGGCCCCGAGGACCGCTTCTTCTGGTACACCTCCACCGGCTGGATGATGTGGAACTTCCTCGTCTCCGGCCTCCTCACCGGCACCACCGTCGTCCTCTACGACGGCAGCCCCGGCCACCCCGACACCGGCGCCCAGTGGCGCATCGCCGAACGCACCGGCGCCACCCTCTACGGCACCTCCGCCGCCTATGTCATGGCCTGCCGCAAGGCCGGCGTCCACCCCTCACGCGACCACGACCTGTCCGCGGTGAAGTGCGTGGCCACCACCGGCTCCCCGCTGCCGCCGGACGGCTTCCGCTGGCTGCACGACGAGGTACGCGACGACCTGTGGATCGCCTCCGTCAGCGGCGGCACCGACGTGTGCTCCTGCTTCGCCGGAGCCGTCCCCACCCTCCCCGTCCACGTCGGCGAACTCCAGGCCCCCTGCCTCGGCACCGACCTCCGGTCCTGGGACCCCAGCGGCAACCCCCTCACCGACGAGGTCGGCGAACTCGTCGTCACCAACCCGATGCCGTCCATGCCGATCCGCTTCTGGAACGACCCCGACGGCAGCCGCTACCACGACAGCTACTTCGACACCTACCCCGGCGTCTGGCGCCACGGCGACTGGATCACCCTCACCTCGCGCGGCTCCGTCGTCATCCACGGCCGCTCCGACTCCACCCTCAACCGCCAGGGCGTCCGCATGGGCTCCGCCGACATCTACGAGGCCGTCGAACGCCTCCCTGAGATCAAGGAATCCCTGGTCGTCGGCATCGAACAGCCCGACGGCGGCTACTGGATGCCCCTCTTCGTCCACCTGGCCCCCGGCGCCACCCTCGACGACGACCTGACCGACCGCATCCGCAAGACCATCCGCACCCAGCTCTCACCCCGCCACGTCCCCGACGAGATCATCGAGGTGCCCGGCATCCCGCACACCCTCACCGGCAAGCGCATCGAGGTCCCCGTCAAGCGGCTCCTCCAGGGCACCCCGCTGGAGAAGGCCGTCAACCCCGGCTCCATCGACAACCTCGACCTGCTCGCCCACTACCAGGAGCTGGCCCGCACCCGCCCCTGACCGGACACCCCGCCGTCTCCTCCTCCGCACCCGTTGTCAGTGCCGCCGATTACGGTGAGTGAGCATTGATCGACCGTGCAGAGGGGGAGACATGGCGTACACCGACCACCGGACCCTGCGGCGCGCCCTGCGCCGCGAGATCGCCGGCACCATCGGCGTGCTCACCGACGAACACGACTTCCGCGCCATGCGGCGCTACGACAGCTTCATCTTCGACGACCACGCCACCTACCTGAAACACGTCGAAGCCGTCCTGCGCACCCGCGCCCTCCAGGGCAGCCACACCACGGTGGCCCTCTTCGACCCCGAGGAGTACGCACACTGGTGCGCGCACCACGGCCTCGACCCCGACCACCCCGTCAGCCGCACCCGCTTCACCGCCGAGCACGCGGCCACCGGACCCGCCGTCCCCTACGACGGCCGGCCCCTGACCGACCTCATGAACACCCTCGTCGACGAGGCCGTCCGCCGCGCCACCTGGGAGTACGCCACGACGCTCCTCGCCCGCCTCGGCCCCT
>MUNG01000625.1:0-131 GCA_002154585.1 Streptomyces pseudogriseolus | reverse complement strand
GCCGACGACACCGACGACGGCGTGCACATCGACGAGACGGAAGCCCTGGAGTTCACCACCGTCCTGGCCGTCGGCCTCGCCAACTCCGGCCCCGGCGGCCTCGTGATGCGCACCAGCACACCGGGCGCCCC
>MUNG01000624.1 GCA_002154585.1 Streptomyces pseudogriseolus | reverse complement strand
GCCGAGATCGAGGCGATCGCCTCCCTCACCACCGTCCCCCGCCCCAGCACCGGCTGGGAGACCCTCGACGACTCCGTCCTGGACGCCTACCTCGCCCGCACGGACGCCGTCCTCGCCCCCGGCTCCCCCCGCACCGCCCGCACCGTCTACACGGCCATGCACGGCGTCGGCAAGGACGTCCTCCTCGCCGCCTTCGCCCGCGCCGGTTTCCCCGCCCCCGACCTCGTCACCGAGCAGGCCGAACCGGACCCGGACTTCCCGACCGTCGCGTTCCCCAACCCGGAGGAGCCCGGCGCGATGGACCTCGCCTTCGCGAAGGCCCGCGAGACCGACCCCGACCTGGTCATCGCCAACGACCCGGACGCCGACCGCTGCGCCGCGGCCGTCAAGGACGGCGCGGACTGGCGCATGCTGCGCGGCGACGAGGTCGGCGCGCTCCTCGCCGCCCACCTGGTCCGCCGCGGCGCGACCGGCACGTTCGCGGAGTCGATCGTCTCGTCGTCCCTCCTCGGCCGTATCGCCGAGAAGGCGGGCCTCCCCTACGAGGAGACCCTGACCGGCTTCAAGTGGATCGCCCGCGTCGACGGCCTGCGCTACGGCTACGAGGAGGCCCTCGGCTACTGCGTGGACCCGGACGGCGTCCGCGACAAGGACGGCATCACCGCCGCCCTGCTCCTCACGGAACTGGCGTCCGAGCTCAAGGCGGAGAACCGCACCCTCCTCGACCTTCTCGACGACCTCGCCGTGGAGCACGGCCTGCACGCCACGGACCAGCTCAGCGTCCGCGTGCAGGACCTCGGCCTGATCGCCGCCGCGATGCGCCGCCTGCGCGAGCAGCCCCCGACGGAGCTGGCGGGCCTGCGCATCACGAAGGCGGAGGACCTGACCGAGGGCACGGACAAGCTCCCGCCCACCGACGGCCTGCGCTACACGCTGGACGGCGCCCGGGTCGTGGTCCGCCCCAGCGGCACGGAACCGAAGCTGAAGTGCTACCTGGAGGTGGTGATCCCGGTCGCCGCCAAGGCGGACCTCCCCGAGGCCCGCACCAGGGCGACAGCCCTCCTCACCACCATCAAGCAGGACCTGTCCAAGGCAGCGGGCATCTGAGACGACGAAGACGGGGGCGGCCCAAGGCCGCCCCCGTCACAGCTCACCCGGCCGAGCCCTCAGCCCAACCCTCAGCCAAGCCCTCAGCCCAACCCCCACAACACAGCCAGCAGCACGGCCCCCGCCAC
>MUNG01000623.1 GCA_002154585.1 Streptomyces pseudogriseolus | reverse complement strand
TCGCGCTTTCCTTTCCGGCGGTTCCGACTTTATCAGAAGTTCCGGGGCGGATTGACCGGCCTTCGATTTCCGACTTGTCGGGGGTGCTTCCGCGGAATCTGTGTCCCTGCGGGAAGCCAGTAGATGTTCACCGTCGCCTCCAGGGTCTGAACCCCATCTCCAGGCAACTGTTCAAATCTACCTCCCCACCGGCTCCGCGTCAACGGCTCCCGTGGGGCGAAGAGGACACTAGCAGCTCACCGGGGCCCGTCGCACATCAGGCGGCCACGGGCACGTCGGCGCTTCGCCCGGATGCCTCCAGGTCGCCGTTCTCGCCGGCGCGGGCGGCGCGTCCGCCCAGGACGTAGACGTACGTGAGGAAGGCCAGCTCCGCGACGACGCCGATGGTGATGCGGGCCCACGTGGGCAGGCCCGACGGGGTGACGAAGCCTTCGACGGCCCCGGAGACGAACAGCACCAGGGCGAGGCCGATCGCCATGGCCAGTGCGGCCCGGCCCTCCTCGGCGAGTGCCGTGCGCCGGGTGCGCGGTCCCGGGTCGACGACGGTCCAGCCGAGTCGGAGGCCCGTGCCGGCGGCGACGAAGACCGCGGTGAGTTCCAGCAGGCCGTGCGGGAGGACCAGGCCGAGGAAGGTGTCGAGGCGTCCGGCGGAGGACATCAGGCCGAAGCCGACGCCCAGGTTGAGCATGTTCTGGAACAGGATCCACAGCACCGGCAGACCGAGGAACACCCCGAGGATGAGGCACAGGGCTGCGGCCCACGCGTTGTTCGTCCACACCTGGGCGGCGAACGAGGTGGCCGGATTGCTCGAGTAGTACGTCTCGTACTGGCCGCCGGGGCGGGTCATCTCGCGGAGTTCCGCGGGCGCCGCTATGGAGGCCTGGACCTCGGGATGGCTGCCGATCCACCAGGCGAGCAGCGCGGCCACGGCCGTGGAGATCAGCGC
>MUNG01000622.1:632-1690 GCA_002154585.1 Streptomyces pseudogriseolus | reverse complement strand
CACAACATCCCGTGCGGGCCGATCCTGTCCACCAAGGAGATCATCGAGGACGACTCGCTGGTCGCCAACGAGATGGTGGTGACCGTCCCGCACCCGGAGCGCGGCGAGTTCGTCACCGTCGGCAGTCCGCTGAAGCTGTCCGACTCCCCCGTCGAGGTGGTCGCCTCCCCGCTGCTCGGCGAGCACAACGAAGAGGTGTACGTCGGCGAACTCGGGCTTGGCGACGAGGAGTTGCGTCTGCTCAAGTCGAACGGGGTGATCTGACGTGATGGCGGAGGACCGGACGGCGAAGGTGCGGGCGGACGGCGCTGACCGCGCCCGAGGGCAAGGTGATCGCCGACGCGTACGGGATCGCCGTGCCCGGGGAGGAGCTGGCGCGGGACGTCGACGAGGCGGTGGCGTGCGCGGCGCGGCTGGGCGGGCCCGTGGTGATGAAGATCGTGTCGCCGGACATCCTGCACAAGACCGACGCCGGCGGGGTCGTGGTCGGCGTCGAGGGGGCCGCGGACGTGCGGGCCGCGTTCTGCCGGATCGTCGGGAACGCGCGGGCGTACGCGCCGGACGCCCGGATTGAGGGAGTGCAGGTGCAGGAGCTGCTGCCGCAGGGGCAGGAGGTCATCGTCGGCGCGGTCACCGACCCGACGTTCGGGAAGGTGGTGGCGTTCGGGCTCGGCGGGGTGCTCGTCGAGGTGCTGAAGGACGTGACGTTCCGGCTGGCGCCGGTGGACGCCGGCGAGACGCTGTCGATGCTGGACTCGATCCGGTCGGCGGAGATCCTCACCGGGGTCCCGGCTGATGCAGCCGCGCTCGGTGGCGGTGATCGGGGCGTCCAACGAGTCCGGCAAGATCGGCAACTCGGTGATGCGCAACCTCGTCGACGGCGGTTTCGCCGGGGAGATCCACCCGGTGAACCCCAGGGCCGATGACATCGTGGGCCGCAAGGCGTACAAGAGCGTCACCGACGTTCCCGGCGAGGTGGATGTGGCGGTCTTCGCGATCCCCGCCCGGTTCGTGGCGTCGGCGCTGGAGGAGGCGGGGCGCAAGCGGATCCCCAACGC
>MUNG01000622.1:0-584 GCA_002154585.1 Streptomyces pseudogriseolus | reverse complement strand
GGGCGGCGTGGCGCTGACCTCCCAGTCGGGCGGCATCGGGATGGCGATCCTGGGCTTCGCGCGGACCACGAAGACGGGCGTGTCGGCCATCGTCGGCCTCGGTAACAAGTCGGACCTGGACGAGGACGACCTCCTCACCTGGTTCGGCGAGGACCCGCACACCGAGTGCATCGCGATGCACCTGGAGGACCTCAAGGACGGGCGCGCGTTCGTGGAGGCCGCGCGGGCCACCGTGCCGCGCAAGCCGGTCGTGGTGCTGAAGGCGGGGCGAACGGCGGCGGGCGCGAAGGCCGCGGGCTCGCACACCGGGGCGCTCGCGGGCGACGACGCGGTGTACGACGACATCCTGCGGCAGGCCGGCGTGATCCGGGCGCCGGGGCTGAACGACATGCTGGAGTACGCGCGGGCNNGCCCGCGCCGCAGGGGGACAACGTGGTGATCATCACCGGGGCCGGGGGCAGCGGGGTGCTGCTGTCGGACGCGGTGACGGACAACGGGCTGTCGCTGATGGAGATCCCGCCCGATCTGGACGCCGCCTTCCGGGAGTTCATCCCGCCCTTCGGGGCGGCCGGCAACCCGGTGGA
>MUNG01000621.1 GCA_002154585.1 Streptomyces pseudogriseolus | reverse complement strand
GGGGCGGCGGGGGTGGCCCGCGGGGTGCGGGTGGCGGTCATGCCGTGCCTCCTGCGGATCGGGTACGGAGTGCGGTGAGCGCGCGGCGCAGCCGCGCCGGCGGCGAACCGGCCCCTGCGGCCGGCCGGGACAGCACCACGGCCGCCAGCAGGACCACGACGGCCAGGTCGCCGTAGCCGCCCGCGTAGTAGTTGGCGTACTGCTGCACCAGGCCCACGGTGAGCGCGGACAGCGCGACGCTGGTGATGGAGACGAGACCGCCGATGATCACCACGACGAACGCGAACACCAGCAGCGAGGTCCCCTGGTGCGGGGAGAGCGAGCCGAAGTAGAGGCCGCCGAGCACGCCGGCCAGGCCCGCGAGGGCGCCGCCGAGCGCGAACACCAGGGTGAAGGCGCGGGTGACGTCGATGCCGAGCGCCGTGACCATCGCCCGGTCCTCGACCCCGGCGCGGACGATCAGCCCGTAGCGGGTGCGGGACAGGAAGAGACGGATGCCGGCGAGCACCAGCAGCGCCACCGCGATCAGCAGGAACCGGTTCACCGGCACACGCGCCCCGAGGACGCCCACGGTGCCGGCGAGCGCGTCGGGCACCGGGAAGGGCCGGGCGTCGGCGCCCCAGACGGTCTGCACCAGCGCCGGGACGGCCAGCGACAGGCCGACGGTCACCAGGATCTGCTCCTTGACCCGTCCGTACAGCCGCCGGATCAGGACCAGTTCGACCACGGCCGCCAGCACCAGCCCCGTGAGGGTGCCGACGACGGCGGCGAGCAGCAGCCCCGGCGCCCCGCCGACCGTCCCGGCGGTGCGCCAGGCGGTGTAGACGGAGACGGTGAGGAAGGCGCCGTGCGCGAAGTTCAGCACGTCCATCAGCCCGAAGATCAGGGCGAGTCCGGACGCGATGAGGAAGTACAGGGCCCCCAGGCCCAGTCCGGTCAGGGTGAGCAGGACGAGGGTGTCCATCAGGCGGCTCCGTGGTCCGGGCGGCTGCCGACACCCAGCAGCGCGGTCGTACGGGCGGTGTCGGCGAGCAGGTCGCGGGCGTCGCCGGTGTGCACCACCCGGCCGGCGTCCAGCACCACCGCGCTGCGCGCCAGCCGGCGCACCACGGCGAGGTTCTGCTCGACCAGCAGCAGCGGCACGCGCTCGGCGGCCCGTTCGAGCACCTCGGCGGCCTCGGTGACGACGCGCGGCGCGAGGCCCTTGGTGGGTTCGTCGACGACGACGAGGCTGTTGTCGTTGAGCAGGGTCCGGGCGAGGGCGACCATCTGCTGCTGGCCGCCGGACAGGGTGCCGGCGCGCTGGCCGCGGCGGGCGGCGAGTTCCGGGAACAGGTCGTGCACCAGGTCGTAGCGGTGCTCGTGGCCCGGCCGTTCGGCCAGGGCGAGGTTCTCGGCGACCGTGAGCCCGGCGAACACCCCGCGGTCCTCCGGCGCGTAGCCGATACCGCGGCGCACCGTGCGGTGGGTGGGCTCACGGGTGATGTCGTCGCCGGCGAAGGTGACGCAGCCCGCGGTGACCCGGCCGCCGTCGGGCAGCAGCCCCAGCACCGCGCGGATCGTCGTCGTCTTGCCGACGCCGTTGCGGCCCAGCAGCGCGGTCACCCCGGAGGCGGGGACGCCAAAGGTGACGCCGGTGAGGATGCGGGACCCGGCGATGTCCACGTCGAGGCCCTCGACGCGCAGGATCGGTGGCGCGGTCACAGCTCGTCTCCCAGATAGGCCTGCTGGACAGTGGCGTCCGCCATCACCTCGGCGGGGCTCGCGGCGGCGAGCAGCCGCCCGTGGTGCATCACGGCGACCCGGTCGGCGAGGCCCAGGACAACATCCATGTGGTGCTCGACCAGCAGCACCGTGCGGCCCTCGTCGCGGTGCAACGACCGGATGAGGTCGGTGAGTTCGCCGGTCTCCTCCGAGGCCACCCCGGCCATCGGCTCGTCCAGCAGCATCAGCCGCGCCCCGGCCGTGCCCGCGCCGAGGGTGGGCGCGAGCAGCATCGCCAGCTCCAGCTTGCGCTTGTCGCCGTGCGAGAGCCCGGCCGCGAGATCCCCGGCGCGGCGCGCCAGCCGGACCCGCTTCAGCACGCCGGTGACGTCCGCCGCGCCGACCCGGCGCACCCCGGCGGACCGGGCGGCCAGGTCGACGTGCTCGGCGACCGTCATGGTCGGGAACACCGAGGACGACTGGAAGGTCCGTCCGATGCCCCGGCGCACCCGGCGGTGCGGGGGCAGGGCGGTGATGTCGTGGCCGTCGAGCAGGACGGCGCCGCCGGTCGGCCGGGTCAGCCCGGTGACCAGGTTGAACAGGGAGGTCTTGCCCGCCCCGTTGGGGCCGATCACGGCGAGGAGTTCGCCCTCGCGCACGGCGAGCGACACCCCGTCGATGATGTGCGCTCCCCCCACCGACCAACACAGCGCGTCGAGTTGCAGTACGGGGGTCATCCGTCAGCCGATCCTCGACTCGGCGGGCGCGACCTGTTCGGCGGGGAAGGTCCGCGCCACCCGCGGCACGCCCTCGCCGGTGAACCGGGCCTGGAACGTGGGCTGGAGCAGCGCGTGGTCGGCGGCCCGCACGGTGTTCGGCCCCTTCACGCCGGAGAACGAGAAGCCCTCCAGCGCCTTCACCATGGCGTCGGTGTCGCCCTTCGCGCCGCCGGCCCGGACCGCCTCGACGACCATCTGCGCCGCGTTGAACCCGTCCGGGGTGAACAGGTCCTCCTGCCACTTCTTCTTCCCGAAGTACGCGCGCATCGCCTTGGCCTCCGGGGTGCCGGCGGCGCCCGGCACGTAGTGGGCGAGCAGCGTGACCTTCTCGCGCGCCTTGCCGAAGACCGGGTAACTCGCCCTGCTGTCCAGGCCGGTGACGACGGTGGCGGCGTCCAGGACGCCCTGCTGGTCGAGCGTGGCCCACATGGACTGGGCGGTGTCCCCGGCCCAGGCGACGAACACCATGTCCGGGCGGGCCGCCTTCACCTTGCTCGCCACCGGGGTCAGGTCCGTCGCGGCGGGCGGGGCCAGCACCTCGCTCACCGTGGTGCCGCCGGTGCCGAGCACGGCCTTCACGGCGGCGGCGTTGGCCTGGCCGAAGGCGTTGTCCTGGGCGAGCACCACGACCTTCTTGCCCCGCGAACCGCCCAGGATGTTCTTCGCGGTCAGCACGTCCTGGTAGGTCTGCCGGCCGGAGCGGAAGGTGTAGCGGTTGACGCCGGTCAGCGCGTCGGTGGCGGCGGGCCCGCTGATGTAGAGGGTCCTGTTCTGCGCGGCGACGGGCGCGATCTGCGTGGCCACACCGGAGACGGCGGTGCCCGCGACGATCGGCACGCCCTCCCCGATGCGCTTCTTGGCCAGGGAGACGCCCTTGGCCGGGTCGCCGCCGTCGTCGTCCTCCAGCACGGTGATCTTCACGCCGTCGACGGCGCCGGTGCCCTCGGTCGCGTGATCGAGGCCGGCCTCGAAGCCGCGCAGATACTGCTCGCCGTACGAGGCCAGGGGGCCGCTGGTGGAGGTGATGAGGGCCACCTTCACCTCCTCGGCGCCGGAGGCGGTGGCGCTGCCCGGACTGGAGCAGCCGGCGGTGAGGGCGGTGGCGAGCAGGGCCACGGCGGCGGACAGGACAAGGGGTCTACGCATGACCGTACGGCTCCTCGGTGCGACGGCGGACGACGCCAGCGGCACGATCCGTCACGGGTGATCACTGTGCGCTGAGCGGTAACCGGCAGTGTGATCCGGGTCGGAACCGGCCACAATGTGGGCCGCGCACACGTGACACCACTCAACGGTGGTGCGCGCGCACGTCGTTGAGGAGTGTCAAAGAGAGGCGGGAGGAGGGGGCGGGGCGGGCCCCGGTCAGGAGGTCCGGCGGCTTCGGGCGGCGGCCTGGTCCGCGAGGCCGCCGGCGCCCAGCAGCCCCGTCGCCTCGAACGGCGCGGCCTCGGCCAGCCGCGGCAGTTCACGCCGGGACAGCGCCGTCACCACCGGCGGCATCGCCCCCCGCACCAGCTGGGTCGCGCGCAGCCACCCCGGCACGTACACCGACGGGCGCCGCCGCCGCACCGCCTCCGCCAGCCGCTCCGCGACATGCTCCGCCGGGTACACCTTCCGCGCGGGCGGCGGCATGTGGCCGCGCAGCTCACGCAGCACCGCGTGCTCGTCGACGCCGCGGATCATGTCGGTGTCGGTCCAGTTGATGTAGGCGATGCACACGGCCACATGACGGTGCGCCAGCTCCGCCCGCAGGGAATGCGCGAACGACTCGACGCCCGCCTTCGACGCGCAGTACGCGCTCATCATCGGCGCCGCGCCGATCGACGCCAGCGAGGCCACCTGGAGGAAGCAGCCGCCGGTGGCGGTCAGGTCGCCGACGAACGTGCGGGCGGTGGCCGCGCTGCCGATCAGGTTCACCTCGATCACCCGCCGCCACACCGCCGGGTCGGACTCGGCGAACGGCCCGCCCTCGGCGACCCCCGCGTTGGCGACCACGACGGACGGCGGCCCCAGACGCGCCCGGATGTCCGCGCCGGCCGCCGCCAGGCCCTCGTCGTCCGTGACGTCGACCTCCCAGCAGCGGCCCTCGCCGGGCAGCTCGTCCCGCACCTGCCGCAGCGTCCGCTCCTCCCGCCCGAGCAGCGCCACCTTCATGCCGCGCGAGGACAGCTCGCGGGCCAGCGCGGCGCCCAGACCGCGCGCCGCCCCGGTGACGACGGCGGTCCTTCCGTCCAGCGGGTTCCGGGTCTGCGGCATACGACGCTCCTGTGTTCCGTGGCGGGCGCTCGTCCCGTTCACGGTAGGTCCGTCCGGGCATCCCCGCAGGTCGGGCGGGCGG
>MUNG01000620.1 GCA_002154585.1 Streptomyces pseudogriseolus | reverse complement strand
CTCCTCCGCAGGCGCGGAATCCGCCCCCACCGGCGCCTCCTCGTCCACCGGCGTCGTACGCGGCGGCAGAAGGTCCAGCACCGCCTGCCGATGCGCCTCGCTGGTCGCGTCGTCGTAGGGGTCCGGGGTCGCCGGGACCTGGAGGCGGTGGACAGGACCCGTACCCAGCCGGGCGTAGCCGCGTCCGGGTGGCATCTGGTCGACCGGCGTGGTGTGCGGCGGCGCCCCCAGCACGCTCTCCAGCTGCCCGGCCGTGGCGGGGCCGAGCACGACGCGCGCGCGGGTGTGCTGCCGTACCGGCGCGGCCAGGGCGTCGATGCCGTCGAACTGTTCCGCGACCACCACGGTGACGTTCGCCGCGCGCCCGTGCCGCAGCGGGGCCTGGAGGAGGGACTGCGGATCGGTGCCGCCGTCCGCCGCCGCCAGGTGGGTGAAGACGCTCGGCCGGTCGAGGAGCAGCCACAGGGGACGCCTGGTGTCCTCGGGCGGCGGGTCGCCCGCCTGGTGCGCCTTGCCGGCCGCGGCCAGCCGACGCTCGGTCTCGGCGGCGGCCCACTCCAGACTGGTCACCGCGCCCGACAGGGCGCACTCGACGGCGAGCACCCCGTCCCGGCCGGTGAGACAGGCGTACTCGCCGGTCCCGCCCCCGTCCACGATCACCACGTCGCCGTGGTGCAGCGCCTGGAGGGCGATGGAGCGCAGCAGCGTCGAGGTGCCGCTGCCCGGCTGGCCGACCGCGAGCAGATGCGGCTCGGTGGAGCGGACGCCGGTGCGCCACACGACGGGCGGGACGTCGGCCCACTCCTCGCCGTGCGCGCCGTGGGTGAGCGGCAGCGTCCGCCGCACGCGCGTGGGGTCGGTGAAGCCGAGCACCGTCTCGCCGGGGGCCGTGACGAAGGGCTGCGCGGCGATGTCGGTGGGAAGCGGGGCGAGGACGCGGACGGTGAGCTGGTTGGCCTCCTCGTCCCAGCCGAAGTGGTACTCCCGGCCGCGCCCGCACTTGGCGCCGAGCAGCTGCTCGATCCGCGCCCGGGACTCGGGCTCGGCGTCCGTGAAGTAGGCCGGGTAGGAGATCACCAGGTGCGCGAGACGGCCGTCGCCGTCGAACTCGTACTCGGAGAAGACCTTCTCCCAGTCGCCGCCGCGGGCGTACAGCGGCTCGGGGTCGTCGCTCGCCGAGAAGTACGGCACCAGGGCCTCGTACAGCGACGTCAGGCGCTGGAGCTGGCCGGGGGCGGGTCCGGCGGGGGCCGCGGGCGTGCGGTCCCGGCCGTGCCAGGCCGCCGCCGCCATCAGGGCGACGGCGGCGAGCAGCGGGCCGTACGGCGCGAGCACCACGCCCATCAGCACCGCCGCCACCGCGAGGAGCACCGCCCCGCGCCGCTCCTTGGGGGTGTCGACCCACCTGCGCCGTCCGGCCGAGGCCAGCCGGCGCAGCCCGCGCGTGATGGTGATCAGCGGGTGGAGGACGTCCGTGGCGCTGTCGGCCGCCGTCCTGGCCAGCTCCCGGCTCCGGGCGAGCTGGGCGCTGCCGTTGCTGAGGATGCGGGGAAGGGGACGCCGGGCCACTGCTGTCTCCAGAGGGTGCGTACG
>MUNG01000619.1 GCA_002154585.1 Streptomyces pseudogriseolus | reverse complement strand
CCCCTGACGCGTCCCGCCCCTGCCACCCCGGAGACCCCATGACCCTCCTGCGCGACGAGCACCTCGCCGCCGCCTTCGACCACGCCGCCCGCAGCTACGACACCCTCGTGGCCGCCAACCCCGGCTACCACGCCCATCTGCGCCGCTCCGCACGCCGCCTGGGCCTGCCCCGCGGCGGCGAGGGGCTGCGCGTGCTCGACCTCGGCTGCGGCACCGGCGCCTCCACCGCCGCCCTCGCCGAGGTCCTGCCGAGCGCCGACATCACCGCCGTGGACGCCTCCGCCGGCATGCTGGAGCGGGCCGCCGGCAAGACCTGGCCGCCGAACGTCACCTTCACCCACGCGCCCGCCGAACGGCTCGCCGAGGCAGGCGTGTCGGGCCCCTTCGACGCGGTGTTCGCCGCCTACCTCTTCCGCAACGTCACCGACCCCGACGCCGTGCTGCGCACCGTGCGCGACCTGCTCGCCCCCGGCGGACGCCTCGCCGTGCACGAGTACACCCTCGGCGGACGCCGCACCGACCGCGCCGTGTGGACCCTGGTCTGCCGGGGCGTCGTCCAGCCCGCGGCGACCCTCCTCGGCGACGGGGATCTGTACCGCCATCTGTGGCGCAGCGTCGTCGAGTTCGACACCGCCGACCGCTTCGCCGACCGACTGCGGGAGAACGGCTTCGACAGCGTGCGCCGCCTGCCGCTGCCCGGCTGGCAGACCGGCATCACCCACACCTTCACCGGGCGCCGCCCCGCCACGACGGAGACCGCCCGATGACCCGGCCGCACCGATCCACCGCGGCCCGTCCCACCGCGGCCCGCCGTGGCCGCGACCGCCGCGCCCGCGTCATTCTGCCCCCGCCCGGCGCGCCCCGCGTCGACGGCGAACGCCGGCCCAGCACCGCCGTCGTCGGCGGCGGCATCGCCGGACTGGCCGCCGCCACCGCCCTCGCCGAACGCGGCGTCGCCGTCACCCTCTACGAGGCCCGCCCCTACCTCGGCGGACGCGTCGGCGGCCGGCCCGTCGAACTGAAGGACGGCACGCCCGCGACGATGAGCCGCGGCTTCCACGCCTTCTTCCGGCAGTACTACAACCTGCGCGGCCTGCTCCGGCGCACCGACCCCGCCCTGGACCGCCTCACCCCGCTGCCCGACTACCCGCTGCGGCACAGCGACGGCCTGCACGACAGCTTCCGGCACGTCCCGCGCACCCCGCCGTGGAGCGCGCTCGCCTTCGCCGCGCTCAGCCCGTCCTTCCCGCTGCGCGACCTGCCCCGGATCGACGCGGCGGCCGCGCTGCCGCTGCTCGACGTCCGCGTGCCCGAGGTGTACGAACGCCTCGACGCGGTCAGCGCGCACGACTTCCTCGACGCCGTCCGCTTCCCGGCGAGCGCCCGGCACCTGGCGTTCGAGGTGTTCTCGCGCAGCTTCTTCGCCGACCCGCGCCTGCTGTCGGCGGCGGAGATGGCGCTGATGTTCCACATCTACTTCCTCGGCTCCTCCGAGGGCCTGCTCTTCGACGTGCCGAACGCGCCCTTCCCCACCGCCCTGTGGGAGCCGCTCGCCGCCCTGCTCGCACGGCACGGCGCCGACCTGCGCACCTCCACCCCCGTCGAGCACGTCGAACCCCTGGACGACGGCGGGTACGCGGTCGCCACCGACCGGGACGAGCGCCGCCACGACACCGTGGTGCTCGCCCTGGACGCCGCCGGACTGCGCGCCCTCGTCGACCGCTCCGGCCGGCTCGGCGACACACCCTGGCGGGAGCGCGTCGCCCGGCTGCGCAACGCCCCGCCCTTCCTGGTCTCCCGCCTCTGGCTGGACCGCCCCGTCGCCCCCGACCGGCCCGGCTTCCTCGGCACCAGCGGCTACG
>MUNG01000062.1 GCA_002154585.1 Streptomyces pseudogriseolus | reverse complement strand
CCGCCACCCCACGCCTCACCCCCCACCTCACTCCACGGTCACCGACTTGGCGAGGTTCCGCGGCTGGTCGACCTCGTTGCCGCGGGCGGTGGCCAGCTCGCAGGCGAACACCTGCAACGGCACGGTCGCCACCAGCGGCTGGAGCAGCGTCGGCGTGACCGGGACACGGATCAGATGATCGGCGTACGGGACGACCGCGTCGTCCCCTTCCTCCGCGACCACGATGGTCCGGGCGCCCCGGGCGCGGATCTCCTGGATGTTGGACACGATCTTGTCGTGCAGCACGGACCGCCCGCGCGGCGACGGCACGACCACGACCACCGGCAGGTCGTCCTCGATCAGCGCGATGGGCCCGTGCTTCAGCTCGCCTGCCGCGAAGCCCTCCGCGTGCATGTAGGCGAGCTCCTTCAGCTTCAGCGCGCCCTCCAGGGCGACCGGGTAGCCGACGTGTCGCCCCAGGAAGAGCACGGTGTTCTTCCCGGCGAGCGAGCGGGCGAGCTCCCGTACCGGCTCCATGGTCTCCAGGACCCGTTCGACGGCCCCGGAGATCGACGCGAGGTCGCGGACCACGGCGCGGATCTCGTCGGCGTACTTGGTGCCGCGCACCTGCCCGAGATAGAGGGCGACCAGATAGCAGGCGACCAGCTGCGTCAGGAAGGCCTTGGTGGACGCGACGGCGACCTCGGGGCCGGCGTGCGTGTAGAGGACGGCGTCCGACTCCCGCGGGATCGTCGAACCGTTCGTGTTGCAGATGGCCAGCACCTTGGCGCCCTGCTCGCGCGCGTGCCGCAGCGCCATCAGCGTGTCCATGGTCTCGCCGGACTGGGAGATGGCGACGACGAGGGTCTGCTGGTCGAGGATCGGGTCCCGGTAGCGGAACTCGCTCGCCAGTTCCACCTCGCACGGCACGCGCGTCCAGTGCTCGATGGCGTACTTGGCGATGAGCCCGGCGTGGAAGGCCGTGCCGCAGGCGACGATGACGACCTTGTCGACCTCGCGCAGCACGTTCGCCGGGATGCGCACCTCGTCGAGCGTCAGGGAGCCCGCCCCGTCGATCCGCCCGAGGAGCGTGTCGGCGACCGCCTTCGGCTGCTCGGCGATCTCCTTGAGCATGAAGTAGTCGTAGCCGCCCTTCTCGGCGGCGGAGGCGTCCCAGTCGACGTGGTACTCGCGGACGTCGGCCGGGGCCCCGTCGAAGTCGGTCACCGTCACCGTGTCCCGGCGCAGCTCGACCACCTGGTCCTGCCCGAGCTCGATGGCCTCACGGGTGTGCGTGATGAACGCGGCGACGTCGGAGGCGAGGAACGACTCGCCCTCCCCGACGCCCACCACCAGCGGCGAGTTGCGGCGCGCGCCGACGACCACGTCGGGCTCGTCGGCGTGCACGGCGACGAGCGTGAAGGCGCCCTCCAGCCGCCGGCACACCAGGCGCATGGCCTCGGCGAGGTCGGCGCAGGCGGAGTACTCCTCGGCGAGCAGATGGGCGACGACCTCGGTGTCGGTCTCGGAGGCCAGTGCGTGCCCGCGCTCGGTCAACTCCTCGCGCAGGGCGGCGAAGTTCTCGATGATGCCGTTGTGGACGACGGCGACCCGGCCCGCGTTGTCCAGGTGCGGGTGGGCGTTGGCGTCGGTCGGTCCGCCGTGCGTGGCCCACCGGGTGTGCCCGATGCCGGTCGACCCGGCCGGCAGGGGCCGTTCGCTCAGCTCCTTCTCCAGGTTGACCAGCTTCCCGGCCCTCTTCGCCGTGGCCAGTCCGCCGTCGGCCTGCACGGCGACGCCCGCCGAGTCGTAGCCCCGGTACTCCAGTCGCTTCAGTCCGGCCGTCACGACGTCAAGCGCCGACTGCGGCCCTACGTAACCCACGATTCCGCACATGCCGGGCAGCCTACGGTCCGTCAGCCGCCGAAAAGGGCCTCCGCGTGCCCGAAATCGGAAATTCCCACCGGTGCACGAGGCACCGGTGGGACAGGTTCCGGGTCAGCCGAGCTTGCCGACCTGGGCGGCGACGACGTCGGCCGGGACCTCGAAGTCCTTGCCGGTGGCCATGGACGCGAGGTTCACCGCGCTGAAGGTGACCACGGTGGCGCCCTTGCGCACGACGACGATCTTCGCGGGAGCCTTGACGCCCTCGTCGGCGGCGACGGTCAGCGTGAAGGCGGCACCCTCGTCGCCGCCCTCGGGCGCATCGGTGGTGGCGACCTTCTCGACGTTCATCGGCTCACCGACGACGGTGGCCTTGAACCCGCCCGCGCACTTCTCGGCCGCGGCGACGAGCCCCTTCACGGCCTGCTCGGCGCCGTCACCGTCGTAAGAAGCGAGATTGATGAGCATCTTCTCCAGGTTCAGCGCGGCCACCAGGGCGTCCTCGGGCTTGGTGTCCGCGGACGGCTTCACCGGCTCACCGGTCCAGGACCGCTTCACGGACGCGGCCGGCTCGCCCTGCGCCACGCCGGCCTGGGCGTGCGCCAGCGGCAGACAGGCGGCGTCCTCCGTCTCCACCTTCTCGACGGCGATGTCGTCCGACGCGGGGAGCTTGGTGGCGACCTTGCCGCTCTTGACGTCCGACTGCGCGAGGGCGGCCTTCTCCAGCTCGGCGGCGGTGAGCGCCTTCGCCGGGGCGGCTGCGGAGGTGGTGGAGGCGGGCTTGCCCTTGCCCTCGTCGCCCTTGTCCTGGTCGTCGCCGGAGCCGCCGCAGGCGGTGACGAGCAGGGCCAGCGCGGCGGCGGAGGCGGCGAGCGCGGTACGACGGACGGAGCTGGTTCTCACGGTGGAACTCTTTCTCGAAGGTGCGGAGGATCCGCATCATGTGCGCGCACTGTAAACACAGCCACTTCACAGTTGATCACCGGGTCCCGCCCCCGGCGTGACACAGCCCACCCGCCACCCGGTTCAAACTCCGTTAACAATGGACTGTGATCTCTCCGGTCTCCCCGATGCCCCGGAGCGCCCACCGGCAGCGGCCGGAGGCGACTCCCTACATGGACCTCACCCGCGCCGAGTGGAGCGCGCTGCGTGACAAGACTCCGCTGCCCTTGTCGGCGGCGGAGGTCGAGCAGCTGCGCGGCCTGGGCGACGTCATCGACCTCGACGAGGTACGAGACATCTACCTGCCGCTCTCCCGCCTCCTCAACCTCTACGTCGGCGCCACCGACGGGCTGCGGGGCGCGCTCAACACGTTCCTCGGCGAGAAGGGCTCCCAGTCGGGCACGCCCTTCGTCATAGGGGTCGCGGGCTCCGTCGCCGTCGGCAAGTCCACCGTGGCCCGGCTGCTCCAGGCTCTGCTCTCCCGCTGGCCCGAGCACCCCCGCGTCGAGCTCGTCACGACGGACGGCTTCCTTCTGCCCACGAAGGAACTCCAGGCACGCGGCCTGATGTCGCGGAAAGGTTTCCCCGAGTCCTACGACCGCCGCGCGCTGACCCGCTTCGTCGCGGACATCAAAGCCGGCAAGGCGGAGGTCTCCGCCCCGGTCTACTCCCACCTGATCTACGACATCGTCCCGGACGAGGAACTCACGGTGCGGCGGCCGGACATCCTGATCGTCGAGGGACTGAACGTCCTCCAGCCGGCCCTCCCCGGCAAGGACGGCCGCACCCGCGTCGGCCTCGCCGACTACTTCG
Source organism: Streptomyces pseudogriseolus (assembly GCA_002154585.1). Lineage (GTDB taxonomy): Bacteria > Actinomycetota > Actinomycetes > Streptomycetales > Streptomycetaceae > Streptomyces > Streptomyces pseudogriseolus. Next base: position 1,276 of record MUNG01000062.1, on the reverse strand, counting down.
ACTTCAGCGTGTACGTCGATGCCCGCACCGAGGACATCGAGCAGTGGTACCTGAACCGCTTCGGCAAGCTGCGCCGGACGGCGTTCCAGGACCCGTCCTCGTACTTCCGCAAGTACACGCAGGTCTCCGAGGAGGAGGCGCTGGACTACGCCCGCACGATGTGGCGGACCATCAACAAGCCGAACCTCGTCGAGAACATCGCCCCCACCCGCGGCCGGGCGACCCTGATCCTCCGCAAGGGCCCGGACCACAAGGTCCAGCGCCTGAGCCTCCGCAAACTCTGATCATGGCTAGTCTGCCGCCATGCTGCATCTGCGCCTGATCACACCGTCCGGACAGACGGAGGACGCGGTCCGACTGATCGAGAAGACCGTCGGAACGACTCACCTGTGCGTGCTGACGGGCGCCGCCCGCGACCCCGCCGGAGACGTCGTCCTCTGCGACGTGGCCCGCGAGTCCGCCGACGACCTCCTGAGCGGCCTGAAGAACCTCAACCTGGACACGACCGGCTCCATCGCCGTGGAGAACGTCGACCTGTCCCTCTCGGACCGCGCGGACCGGGCCGAGAAGGAAGCACCCGGCGAAGGCGCGGACGCGGTTCTCTGGGAGCAGCTCACCGAGGCGACCCACGAGGAGTCGACCCTCTCGGTCACCTACCTGGCGTTCCTCACCCTGGCCACGATGATCGCGGCATGCGGCGTGGTCCTGGACAACGCGATCCTGATCGTGGGCGCGATGGCGGTAGGCCCCGAATTCGGCCCCCTGGCCGGCATCTCCACAGCAGCGGTCCAACGCAAACCACGCCTGGCACTCCGCTCGCTGACCGCCCTCCTGGTGGGCTTCGCCGCGGCGATAGTGCTCACCGTGCTCTTCAGCCTCTTCATGGACGCGGTAGGCCTGTTCACCCAGCGACAACTGGAAGGCGAACGCCCCCAGACCGGCTTCGTCTACGCCCCCGACTGGTTCTCGTTCGTCGTGGCGGTGCTGGCCGGCGCGGCAGGCACGCTCTCCCTCACGTCCGCGAAGTCAGGAGCGCTCGTGGGAGTCGCCATCTCCGTCACCACAGTGCCCGCCGCAGCGAACGCGGCAGTGGCCCTGAGCTACGGCGACACCACCCAGACCTGGGGATCGACCGAGCAACTCCTGCTCAACCTGCTGGGCATCACCCTGGCGGGAACGCTGACCCTGCTGACGCAGAAGCACCTGTGGCGCCTGCGACGGGTGTAGCCGCGCACGGCGGGGAGGGGACGGGGTGGGGGTGGTCGCCCGCAGCGGC
>MUNG01000618.1:521-753 GCA_002154585.1 Streptomyces pseudogriseolus | reverse complement strand
CCCCGCGCCGCCCGCGGACCCGCGCCCCCGCCTCCACCGCCCCGCGGATCGCGTCCAGTTCGCGCTCCAGCTCCGCCGGCGCCGGGAAGTGCTCGTCCCGCTCCAGCAGCACGCCCGGGGGCGACACGCGGGAGGCGAGGTCGGTGAGGATGTCCAGCACCGCCGGCGGCACCGGGTGGGCGTGGCTGTCGTGCCACACGCCGTCCCGTTCGACGCCGCCCGCGACATGGAC
>MUNG01000618.1:0-470 GCA_002154585.1 Streptomyces pseudogriseolus | reverse complement strand
GGCGATGTTCTCCACGGCGAGCGGCACCGGCAGCGCGTCCTGGGCGATGCGGACGTTCTCGCACAGCACGTCGAGGGCGTCGCGGGTGCGCGGCACCGGCAGCAGATGCCCGGCCTCGATGCCGGGGGACGCGGTCAGCGGACCGCCCGCCCGCACGAACGCGATGTGCTCGGTGACCAGCGGCGACCCCAGTGCCGTGGCCCGCTCGGCGAGCGCGGTCAGCCGCCGCTCGTCGGGGCGTCCGGCGTCGCCGAGCCCCAGGGAGACGCCGTGCGGGACGACCGTCACGCCGCGCTCCCGCAGCCGCAGCAGCGAGGCGGGCAGGTGCCCGGGGCAGACGTTCTCGGCCACCGCCTCGACCCAGTCGACGCCCGGCATGGCCTCCACCGCGTCCGCGATCTCCGGACGCCACCCGATTCCGGTCCCCAGCCGCACCGTCGTCATCCCCGTCCCCCTCCTTCACCCGGGCG
>MUNG01000617.1 GCA_002154585.1 Streptomyces pseudogriseolus | reverse complement strand
CCCCCGTCCGCATCACCGCCGACGCCCGCCGGATCGCCGAGTGGACCGCCGACGACGAGCACGTCGTCACCCCCCTCCAGGACAGCCCCGCCCGCAGCGAGGCCCCGGTGGAACGCGTCACGCTGATCCCGATGGGCGCGGCCCGGCTGCGGATCACCGCCTTCCCCACGGCGTCCCCGGACGGACGGCCCTGGACGCCCGAGCCGCCGTACCGGCGCATCGAGAACCGGAACAGCGGCAAGGTCCTCGCCGTGGACGGCATGTCCACCGAGGACAGCGCCCGTGTGGTGCAGTTCGCGAACACCGGCACCGGCGATCACGCCTGGCAGCTCGTCGACCAGGGGGAGGGCTGGTACCTCGTCCGCAACGGCCACAGCGGTAAAGTACTGGGCGTCGACGGCATGTCCACCGCGGACAGCGCACGGGTCGTGCAGTACGAGGACAACGGGACCGCCGACCACCTGTGGACGCTGGTCGACAACGGCGACGGCTGGTACCGCATCCGCAACCGCCACAGCGGCAAGGTACTGGGCGTGGACGGCATGTCGACGGCCAACAGCGCCCAGGTGGTCCAGTTCACCGACAACGGCACCGCGGACCACCTGTGGCGCTTCCTGTGATCTGAGGGGCGGGAG
>MUNG01000616.1:364-548 GCA_002154585.1 Streptomyces pseudogriseolus | reverse complement strand
CGTCGCCGCGCAGGCCGCCGCACAGCTGGACGCCGACGGGGACGGGCGGATCGACGAGGAGGAGATCGTCTCCGCGTTCGCCCGCTATTTCACCGTGCCCGAGTGACACGCCTGACGCGCCGGGAATTCATGTCACCGATCGTGGCATTTTCCTGATCACGGAGCGTCCGGGACGCCCGGGCCG
>MUNG01000616.1:0-359 GCA_002154585.1 Streptomyces pseudogriseolus | reverse complement strand
GGGCGGTCCTCCGAGGGGTCGTGCCTGCGGCTTCTCGCGCGGTCAACGGGCTGCTGACGGCGCTCCGTTCGAGTCCGCGCGGCGGGCGTCGCACAGTATGCCGCACGGGTACTCCTTTGCGCTGGAATATGCCCGAAGCGCTTGTTGAGGTGACTGTACGTCAACCATGCTGTCCGACAAGGGAGTCACGGTCCGTGATCCCGGTCCGGCCATTGTTCTGGTCATGCGGAAAATGGCTAGGATCGTGGCCCTCGTGAGGCGCGAGTCCAAGTGTCCGCCGGTTCGGATGGTGTGAGCGGTGCAGGTGCTTCAAGTGCAGCTGGAGATCCGGCCCGACCCCGCTGAAGTGGGGCGGGCCC
>MUNG01000615.1:268-500 GCA_002154585.1 Streptomyces pseudogriseolus | reverse complement strand
GCGCCGGCTCACCGGTGCCCTCGACCTTCTCCGCATCTCCGACCCGGTGGCGTCCTTCGACTGCGACACCTGGGACGACATCGCCACTGCCAGGGCACGCATCAGGGAGCATGGACACGTGTTGGACGAATGGATCTCCGCAGTCAAGGACGAGCTGGGCATCGACCTGGACGTCGACACCGGCGTGCTGCTCGACCTCGCCCGTGACGCCGCCCACGGCGTGGCGCGGCCG
>MUNG01000615.1:0-251 GCA_002154585.1 Streptomyces pseudogriseolus | reverse complement strand
GGACGCGGCGCCCGGCACCGAGGACGCGGCGCCCGACACCCCCTCCGGCGGCGCGGAACCCGATACCCGCACGGACGCCGGATGACCCCGCGCACGCCCCGGGCCGGTGAGGACGCCGACGACCTCGACGTCGAGGAGGCACTCGCCCTCGTGAACGACGCCGCCCGCGCCCCCGGCGACCACGCCCCCGGTGACCGTACGCACGGCGACCGCCCGCACGGCGCCCCCGCCCCCGGCGTCCCCGCGCACCG
>MUNG01000614.1 GCA_002154585.1 Streptomyces pseudogriseolus | reverse complement strand
GGTGGGGGGCGTGCCGGGTGGCGTGGGTGGTGGCCGTTGGCCGGTGGCTGGCGGACGCGTGCTGTCGGGGTCCGGGACGTCGGACGGGCGTCCGTGGCGCGGAGGCTTGCGCGCAGCCCCGGAGGTTACGGCGGTACCGGTACCGGACGTGGGTCCGCGCGGCGCCTCGCCGGGCGTGGGTCTGCGACGTCTTCCGGTCACGGCCCCCCCTAGGCCGCTGTGGCGTCCGTGGAGGGCCCGTGGCCGGGACCGGTTCTGAGCCGGGTTCGTGGCGTCGTGCCGCGTGTGCTTCCGCTCCGGTGGGTCGAGCGCGGAGCCCTCGCTGGGTGTGCCGCCAGGGTCGGCGGGCTTCGCTGTCGGACGTGTGTCTGTGCGCGGGCGGCTGATCAGTCGGCCGTCGGTCCCAGCCGTAGGACATGCGTCCGGGCCTCCGCGTCCCGCGCGTGCCCCCGGTCCGCCAGGCCACCCGCTATGCGGTCGCGGACCGCCTGCGACCGTTTGCCCGCGTACTTGAACTTCGCCCGGACCTCGGTCACCTTGAGCCGCAGGCCGCGGATGCCGGGCAGGAGCCTGCCGTACGGCGCTTCGCCGGCGGCGGCCGACATGCTGCCACCCTCCGGCTGGAAGTGGCCGACCTGGCGGTTGAGCAGGGCCGCCTTCTCCGCCGGGTCGTCCACCACATGGGCGTGGCAGCGCAGTTGGACGGCGGCGTACAGGCTGGTCGGGACGCCGTGTTCGGGTGGGGTGCCCGGCTCCGCCTGCCAGGGGCCGGGGACGAACGCGTAGTCGTCGACCACGCTCAGCAGGACCTCCGGGGCCGCCTCGATCGCCGGCCAGAGCGGGTTGGGGCGGGCCAGGTGGGTGACCGCCTCGGCGCGCTCGGGGTCGTAGGCGAAGTGCAGGGGCTGGACGTACGGCGGTTCGCCGGGCGGGCCGTTGACCGCAAGCTGGCCGAAGTCGTGGGTGGCGAGCCACCGTTGCCAGGTGTCGTCGTGCGGGGCGTCCCAGGGGTGGATCAGCATCACAGGGCCGTCAGGTAACCGGGGACCTCCGTGCCGGGGGCCAGGTCCGGGTCGGGCTCGGGGGTGCCGTAGGCGGTGCGGACCGGGAGGACGCCGGCCCAGTGGGGCAGGGACAGGTCCTTGGGTTCGTCGTTGACACCGCCGGTGCGCAGCTTGGCGGAGACCTCGTCCAGGTCGAGGCGGAGCACCGCCGTGGCGGCCAGTTCCTTCTTGTCGGCCGGGCGGGAGTCGGCCGCGCGGCCGGGTACGACGTGGTCGACGAGGGCGTCGAGCGCCTGCCGCTTCTCCTCCGGGTCGGTCACGTCGTACGCCGTGCCGTGCACCACCACGGAGCGGTAGTTGATCGAGTGGTGGAAGGCGGAGCGGGCCAGGACCAGGCCGTCGACGTGGGTGACGGTGAGGCACACCGGGAGCCCCTCGCCGGACTGTCCGGCCGCGCGCAGCGGGCGGGAGCCGGTGGAGCCGTGTACGTAGAGGACCTCGCCGACGCGGCCGTAGAGCGTGGGCAGCACGACCGGGGCGCCGTCCCGGACGAAGCCGAGGTGGCAGACGTAGCCCTCGTCGAGTATCGCGTGCACCAGGTCCTTGTCGTACGACGCGCGCTGGGCGGCGCGGGTGGGGACGGTGCGCTCGGTGGGCGTGTAGGCGGTCTCGGGTCGCTGCTGAGGTGGCTGGGGCCCCTGCATGGCCAACTCCATTGTACTAGTGCATAATATGGTTTGTGCTAGGAGAGTATCGGATCAGCGGGCGGCGCGCAGCGGAGATTTCCGCGAGCATCGAGCGGGCGGTGGGGGAAGGAGCTCTGCAGCCGGGCGAACTGCTGCCGCCCATGCGGGAGTTGGCTGATCGGCTCGGGGTGAACCCGAACACCGTGGCCGCCGCGTACCGGACCCTGCGCGAGCGGGGGGTCATCGAGACGGCGGGGCGACGGGGCAGCCGGGTGCGGCCCAAGCCGGCCACCACCGCGCGCGAGATGATCCGGGTGGAGGTGCCGCCGGGCGTGCGGGATCTGTCGGACGGCAACCCGGACCCCGCGCTGCTGCCGGCGCTGGCCGGGGCGTTCGCGGCGGCCGCGGCCCAGGGGGACCGGGAGCCGGTGCTGTACGGGCACACCCCCGTGGACGGCGGACTGGAGCGTCTGGCGCGGGCCGGACTGGACGCCGACGGGGTGCCGGACGGGCCGGTCGCCGTCACCTCGGGTGCGCTGGACGCCGTGGAGCGGGTGCTCGCCGCCCATCTGCGGCCCGGGGACGCGGTCGTGGTGGAGGACCCCGGGTGGGGAAGCCTGCTGGATCTGATTCCCGCGCTCGGTCTGCGGACCGTGCCGGTGCCCGTCGACGACGAGGGCCCGCTGCCCGACGACGTGCGCAGGGCGCTGGAGGGTGGGGCGCGGGCGCTGATCGTCACGGACCGCGCGCAGAACCCGACCGGCGCCGCGCTGAGTGCCGCGCGCGCCCAGGCCCTGCGCGCGGTGCTCGCCGAACACCCCGAGACGCTGCTGATCGAGGACGACCACGGGCACCACATCGTCGACCTGCCGCTGCACCCCCTCGCCGGCGTCACGCACCGCTGGGCCTTCTCCCGCTCGGCCGCCAAGGCGTACGGGCCCGACCTGCGTCTCGCGGTCCTCACCGGCGACCCGCTCACCCTCGACCGGGTGCGCGGCCGGCAGCGGCTCGGGCCCGGCTGGGTCAGCCTGACCCTCCAGCGCGCGGTGGCCCGGCTGTGGGCCGACGGCACGGTGGACCCGGCGACCGTCGCGGCGCGCTACGGGGAACGCCGGGACGCCCTGGCGGCGGCGCTACGCCGGCACGGGATCGAGGCGCAGGGGCGCAGCGGCATGAACCTGTGGGTGCCGGTCCCCGACGAGACCGGCGTGGTCGCCCGACTGCTGCACGCCGGCTGGGCGGTGGCCCCGGGGGCACGCTTCCGGATGCACACACCCCCGGGTATCCGCGTCACCGTCTCCACCCTCACGGACGCGGAGATCGAGCCGCTGGCGGAGGCGATCGCGGTGGCTTCGGGGCCGGGGCCGGGGC
>MUNG01000613.1 GCA_002154585.1 Streptomyces pseudogriseolus | reverse complement strand
GCCCAGTACAGCGCGCGGGTGGCATCATGGGCGAGGGCCGTCTGGCCGCTGGCGAAGCCCGGGGCGTCGTACGTGGCCTCGCCCGGCTCCAGCCAGGGGAGGTACTGGGCCGCGTCCTGGTANNCCCGTGCCGGAGAACTTGGCCTTGCTCAGGTCGTCCCCGGTGAGAATGGATATCTCCCGGTTCGCGCAGCCCGGTTCGACTCCCAGCTGGGTCATCAGCGGCCCGATGTCCTCGACGCGTCCCGCGAAGTAGATGACCGACGGGACGTCCTCGCCCCGGCAGATGCTCTCCGCGTGCAGCCGGAGCTCGGGCTTGCCGTTCGCCACCCGGTAGGTCCGCGACGGCAGCAGCCGGAAGCCCTTGTCGCGCAGCATCTCCCCGCCGTAGTGGGCCTGTTCGCTGGTGTACCGGTCCTGCGACGCCTTGGTGTCGCGGGCCAGCACCAGCGCGTACGGGGCGTCGCTCTTGCCGCGGAGCTGCTGGGCGACCAGCCCCAGCGCCTCCGCCTGGTGCTCGTCGGGCGCCGCGAGGCTGAACCAGTTGGAGAAGTCCTTCGGCAGGTACGTCGCCGAGTTGGTACCGGAGACGATGGGGAGCCCCGCCTCCTGCAGCCGCCGCGTCACCTCGGGACTGCTCTGCAGGTCACGGCCGAAGCCGACGACACCGACGACGG
>MUNG01000612.1 GCA_002154585.1 Streptomyces pseudogriseolus | reverse complement strand
TGGGGCACCCCGCGCGTGCCGTCCCGTCGGCCGACGGGCCGGCACGCGCGGGGTGCCCCACGGGTCCGGGCACGCCGTCGACGGCATGCCCCGGCCCTACCGGAACCCGGCGCCGGGTTCGCACCCGGCCCACCGAGGCGGCGCCGCACCGGTGCCCCGTGGCACAGGGCAGGCCGCGTACCGAGCGCGCCGGCGCGGCTCACAGCCACCCCTTGTCCCGTGCGATCCGGACCGCCTCCGTGCGGTTGCGGGCGGCGAGTTTCTGGATGGCCGTGGAGAGGTAGTTGCGGACCGTGCCCGGGGAGAGGTGGAGGGTGGTGGCGAGGTCCGCGTTGGTGGAGCCGTCGGCGGCGGCGCGGAGGACCTCGCGTTCGCGGTCGGTGAGGGGGTTGGCGCCCTCGGCGAGGGCCGCCGCGGCCAGGGCGGGGTCGATGACCCGTTCGCCCGCCAGGACGCGGCGGATCGCGTCCGCGAGCTGCGCGGCCGGGGCGTCCTTGACGAGGAACGCGTCGGCGCCGGACTCCATCGCGCCGCGCAGATGGCCGGGCCGCCCGAAGGTGGTCAGCACCACCAGCTTCAGGTGCGGGAGTTCACGGTGCAGCCGCGCCGCCGCCTCGATGCCGGTCGCGCCCGGCATCTCGATGTCGAGGAGCGCCACGTCCACGTCGTGGGCGCGGGCGGCGGCCAGGACCTCGTCGCCGCGCGCGACCTGCGCGACCACGTCGATGTCGGCCTCCAGCCCCAGCAGCGCGGCGAGCGCCTCGCGGACCATCGCCTGGTCCTCGGCGAGCAGGACTCGGATCACGCGGCTCCCCCTTCCCGCCCCGGTTCCGCGGCGGTCTCCACAGGTACGCGGGCCGTCAGCCGGAATCCGTGCCGGACGGGCCCGGCGTCCAGTGTTCCGCCCACGGCGGTCAGCCGCTCATCCAGCCCCCGCAGACCGGTGCCGGGGACGTACGAGGAGCCGCCCGTGCCGTCGTCCTCGACGGAGAGTTCGAGCACGGGGCCGTCGAGGGTCTGGCGGCGGACCACGTCCACGGTGCAGCGCCGGGCGCCGCTGTGCCGCACGACGTTGGTGACGGCCTCCCGCAGCGCCCAGGCGAGGGCGGACTCGGCGTCCTCGGGGGCGTCGCCGAGCCCGGCCGGGTCGGGCAGCGCGGGGACGACTCCCGCGGCCCTCAACGCGACCCGCGCGCCGTCGAGTTCGCCCGCGAGCCGCAGCCGCCGGTAGCCGGTGACGGCCTCCCGGACGTCGACCAGCGCCTGCCGGCTGACCTGCTCGATGTCGGCGACCTGCCGGGCCGCCCGGTCCGGGTGGTCGGGGAGCATCCGGCCGGCCAGCTCGCTCTTGAGGGTGATCACGGACAGGGAGTGGCCGAGCAGGTCGTGCAGGTCCCGGGCGAGCCGCAGCCGCTCCTCGTTGGCGGCAAGGCGGGCGACGGTGGCACGGGCCTCGCGCAAGGCGACCGTGGTGCGGATGAGTTCGCGTACGCCGGTCATGGCGAAGCCGCCGAGCGCCGCCGGGACGAGCAGCCCCCACAGCAGGCCGCGGCCGTCCGGCACGGCGAACGCGACGGCCGTCATCAGCGCGCACGCGCCGGGGACCGTCCAGCGGGACAGGCGCGGGGGCAGGGCGGCGCCGGACGCGATGGAGACGTACACGAACAGCACCAGCCATTCGCGGCCGAGCGTGAGCGCCAGCAGGGCGGACTGGGCGGCGAGCACCCCGAGGGAGCCGAGGACGGGCGCCGGGCGGTCGACCCGCCCGGCGCGGAAGACGAGCAGCATGTACCAGGTGACGAACACGGCGAGCCCGAGCCAGCCGAGGGCGCGCACGCCCGCGGGGTGTCCCCCGTGCAGCAGGTCGCTGACGGGCGCGCTCAGGTACACCAGCCAGACGGCCGTCCACAGGGCCTTGACGGCCCGCTGCCTGAGGTTCGTGGGGCGCTGTCCGATGTTGACGCCGATGCCGCTCACGCCTTCAGGGTGTCCTTCCGGTACAGCCAGGCCGCGCCGCCGGTGAAGAGGACGAAGAAGGCCAGCAGGACGGTGACGTCCTGGACGCCCGGCGCGTGGTGCTGTTCGATCGCCCGTCCCAGTGCGGCGTACGCGTGGGTCGGCAGCCAGGCTGCCACGTCCTGGAGCCACCCGGGGAAGGTGGTGCTGGGCATCCACAGGCCTCCCAGCAGGGACAGCCCGAAGTAGACGATCATCGTGATGGGGCGTACGGCGTCGCCGGTGGCCGCGTAGCCGATGGCCACGCCGAGGGCGGCGAAGACGAGGCTGCCCGCCCAGATCGCCGCGGTGAGCGCGAGCCACTGCCAGGCGTCCAGCCGCACGTCCTTCACCACGGCCGCGACGACGAAGACCAGCACGATCGCCGGCAGGGCGCCCACGGCGGCGGCCGCAGTCTTGGCGAGGACGTACCCGCGGCCCGGCAGAGGCGTGAGCCTGAGCTGCCGTACCCAGCCGTTCTCGCGTTCCTTGGCGATGCGTTCGCTGTTGCCCATCAGCACGGCCGTCAGGGCGCCGAAGGACGCCATGGAGACCATCAGGTACGCGGGCAGGGTCAGACCGTCCGTGCCGTCGAGGGGTCCGGTGGAGTCGGCGGTGCCCGCGATCAGCAGGAACAGCAGGCTGGGGTAGAGCACGCTGAAGAACTGGAACTTGCGGTTCCGAAGGACGCGCAGGATCTCCAGCCGGATCAGTCCGTTCATGCGGGTACGGCCTCCTCGGTTCCGGTACGGGCGCCTGTCCCGGTGGGGTCGTCCGTCTCGGTGAGGGCGACGAAGGCCTGTTCGAGCCCGAGTCCGGCGACCTCGAGATTGCGGGGGTAGACGCCCAGCCCGTACAGGGCGTGGACGGTGGCGTCGGCGTCCGAGGACCGCATCCGCACGGTCCCGCCGGGCGACACGGTGACGGCCGTGACCGCGGGCAGCCGGCGCAGCGCGGCCTCGTCGAGCGCAACGGACGTGCCGTCGTGCGTGCCGCCGGGCAGGTCGAAGGAGACGCGCCGCATGCCGGTGCTCGCCTTGATCTCGGTGGCGGTGCCGTCGGCCAGCAGCCGCCCCCGGTGCAGGACCAGCACGCGGTCGGCGATCGCGTCGGCCTCCTCCAGGTAGTGCGTGGCGAACAGGACGGTGCGGCCCTGGTCGGCCTGGTCGCGCATGGTGGCCCAGAAGGCGCGCCGCGCGGTGACGTCCATGCCCGTGGTGGGCTCGTCCAGGACGATCAGGTCGCTGTCGCCGGCGGTGGCGAGGGCGAAGCGGACCCGCTGGGCCTGGCCGCCGGACAGCTTGTCGGCGCGCCGGCCGGCGATCGCGGTGAGACCGGCGCGGGCGAGCACCTCGGAGACGGGGTGGGGCCGCGGGTGCAGCCCGCAGGCGAACCGCACCAGTTCGGCGACGGTCACCTCGCCCATCAGCCCGCCGCTCTGGAGCATCGCCCCGACGCGCCCGGCGACGATCGCCTCGCGCGGGCTCGTCCCGAGCAGGGTGACCGTGCCGCTGTCGGGGCGCTTCAGGCCGAGCAGCAGGTCCAGCGTGGTGGACTTCCCGGCCCCGTTCGGGCCGAGGAGCGCCACGGTCTCCCCGGGCCGCAGGGTGAGGCTCACCTCGTCGACGGCGCGCACGTCGCCGTACTTCTTGGTCACTCGGTCGAACACGACCGTGTCCGTCGTTGTCATGCGGCCATCGTGTCGGCCGGGGCCGGGCGCCCGGCAGTGTCGGCGGTCGTGAGCCCGGCATGACGGATGTCATGTCCCCAGGACCGGCCGGTGCGGCCGGGCGAAGGCAGCGGCGCCGCACGGGGATCCGTGCGGCGCCGCTTCCGTACAGCCGGCCCGGCCGGCCCGTGTCAGCTCGCGTTCGTCTCGATGACGGCCGCGCGGTCGCCCTTGCTGACCAGCGCCTGGCGCAGGGCGCCGTACACGTCCTGCGGGGTGACGGGGGTCTTCTCGCCGTTGCCGCGGGTGATGAGGACGCCGTCGAAGGCCTTGCCGTACAGGTTCTCCAGGGCCTTCAGGTCGGGCTTCTCGACGAGCTTGCCGTTGACCGCCTCGACCCGCAGGAACTTCCACAGCGACTTCTCGGGGCTCATGAGCACCGAGTGCGCCGGGTCGGTCTGCACGGTGACCGGGTCGGACATCGCGGGCTCGGCGAACTCCTTCATCATCCGGTCGACCTCGGCCTTGGTGACCTTCGGCTGCTGGGTCGTCGTCGGGACGTTCACCGCGGCGGCGGTGCCGGTCTCCACCTGCGTGCGGTACGCGGCGGCGACCACGTCGGCGGCCTTGGAGACGTCGACGCCCTTGCCGGCCTGCGGGTACACCGGGGCGGCCTTGCCGGACTCGAAGGTGATCGAGCCCTCCTTGACCGTGCCGGCGCCTCCGGCGGCGTCCTCCAGGGCTGCCTGGAGCTTCTCGTGGTCGACCGGGATCTCCGGCTCGACGACGCGCGACTGGCCGAACAGCGAGCCGATCACGTTGACCGGGTTGTAGTCGCTGGTGGCGGCCTTGCCGACGGTGGCGTCGATGTCGACCTGGAGACCGGCGTTGTCCGGCTGGAGTTCGACGGTCTTGCCGTCGACGGACAGCTTCAGCGGCTTGTCGAGCCGTCCGTCGAGCGCGCCGTCCAGCTTCTTCACGGCCTCGTCGCGGGTGCCGCCGCCGATCTCGACGCCGAGCACCGTGGTGCCCTTGGGCACGTCGGAACGGTTCATCAGCAGGCCCGCGCCGTAGGCGACGCCGGCGACGAGGACGACGCCGGTGGCGAGCAGGACCAGCTTGCTGCGGCCCTTCTTCTTCGGCGCCTTGC
>MUNG01000611.1:298-532 GCA_002154585.1 Streptomyces pseudogriseolus | reverse complement strand
GGCGCGCTGGTACGTGTCCGCCGTGCTGGGGGGCTTGACGCACGTGGTGTGGGACGCGTTCACCCATCACGACCGGTGGGGGACGCGGCTGATCCCGGTGCTGGGTGAGGAGATCGGCGGTTCGCCGGTGTTCTGGTACGCGCAGTACGGGACGTCGCTGCTGGCCGCGGTGGTCCTGGTGGTGTTCACGGCGCGGGCGCTGCGGCGCGCGGTCCCCGGGGGCGCGGTGCCCCC
>MUNG01000611.1:0-200 GCA_002154585.1 Streptomyces pseudogriseolus | reverse complement strand
GGTCCCGGCCACTCGGGCCCCCGGACGCGCGGATACGCGGGAGCCGGACCGTACGGCGGCGCGCTGAGGGTCTCGCTCGCTGCGACGAACACGGTGACCGTGCGGACCGGGCGGGGCCGGGGCAGCAGGGTGAGGACGAGGGTGAGGTAGGCGCGGGCCAGCTCGGCCCACAGCAGCCACGGGGGCCGGCCGGTCCCGGT
>MUNG01000610.1 GCA_002154585.1 Streptomyces pseudogriseolus | reverse complement strand
ACCGGGCGAGACGGCGACGGCACCTTCGGCGCCGTCGCCGTCTCGCCCGGTTACACCGCGCTCGAGTCGTCCATCTCCTGGCTGGGCCCGCGCCTGGCCTCCCAGGGCTTCGTGGTGTTCACCATCGACACCCTCACCACCCTCGACCAGCCCGCCTCACGGGGCGACCAGCTGCTGGCCGCGCTGGACTACCTCACCCAGCGCAGCCTGATCCGCAACCGTGTCGACAGCAGCAGACTGGGCGTCATGGGCCATTCGATGGGCGGCGGCGGCTCCCTCGAAGCCGCCAAGGACCGGCCCTCCCTCCAGGCGGCGATCCCGCTGACGCCCTGGAACCTCGACAAGACCTGGTCCGAGGTCCGGACCCCCACCCTGATCTTCGGCGCCGACGGCGACACCATCGCTCCGGTCTCCAGCCACGCCGAGCCCTTCTACAACAACCTGCCGTCCTCCCTGGACCGGGCCTATCTGGAGCTCAACAACGCCACCCACTTCACCCCGAACTCGTCGAACACGACGATCGCGAAGTACAGCATTTCGTGGCTGAAGCGCTTCATCGACAACGACACCCGCTACGAGCAGTTCCTGTGCCCGCTGCCGCGCCCGAGCCTGACGATCGAGGAGTCGCGGGGCAACTGCCCGCACACCTCCTGACGACACCCACCGGTGGCGGTCCGCGCACGGCGCGGGCCGCCACCGCCGTTGTGCGCGGGCACCGCGGACCGCCGCCGTCCATGGGCCACGGCACAGTCCAGGGTGTACGGCACCGGGTGAAAGCCGCTGATGACACGGCTGTCCGGCGTTCGACCGGCGACGGTTCCTCGCCGGTCGGCCACCTTCCGCCTGACCTTACGCGTGAGTAAGGTCGCGGAGATGACCGGACACACGACCGCGCGTCAGCGGCTGACCGCCGAGCTGCTGGACGCGCTGCGTACCGACGGCGGCGTCCGCGTCGTGACCGGTGAACCCGGTTGCGGCCGCACCACGTTCCTCGACCACGCCGCCCGCCTCTTCCGCGCGGGACCGGTGCGGCACCTCCGTGCCGATCAGGCGCACGAGCTGGACGACGCCCTCCGGCCGGCCACGGCGGCCGCCCCCGTCCTCCTGTGCGTGGACGACGCCCACCTCTGGGACGCGCCGGCACGCGCCACGCTCGCCCGCGCCGCCGCGCGCATCCGGGGGACGGGCGTGCGGGCGGCCCTCCTGGTGACCGTCCCCGACCATCGCCGCGTCGCCCCCGAGCTGGCGGACCTGCCCGTGCTGCGCCTCGGCCCGCTCACCCCCGCGGACGCGGCCCTGCTGGTCCGGGACGCCGCGGACGAGGCCGTCGACCCCGCCGTCCGGGAGGAACTGATCACGGCGGCCGAGGGCAACCCCGCGCTGCTGCTCGCCCTGGTACGGCGTCTGTCGTCGGCCCAGCTGAGCGGGCGGCGCGAGCTGCCCCCGTTGGTCACCGGTGAGGTGCTGGCGGAGGTGGCCGGCGACCGTCTGCCCGACGACCCCGGCGGCCTGCCGTTGACCACGGCCGCCGCCGCGCGGGCGACGGGGGAGGAGGACGCGGACGAGGAACTCGTCCTCCGCGCGTGCCCCTCCGCGATCGACGGGCCCCTGCCCGACCTGCTCACCCGCGGCGAGGGCCGCCTCCGCTTCCGCAGCACGCTGATGCTCCGCGCCGTGTACGCCACCGCGCCTTCCGCACACCGGCGCGCCGCGCACCTCGCCCTCGCGGAGGCCGCGACGGAACCGGACGAGCTCCTCCCGCTGCTCCACCGCTCCTGGGCGACAACCGGCCCCGCCCCCGACGTGGCGGCCTCGCTGACCCGGGCGGTCACCGACCCGGCGTGCACGGCGCCCCCCGCCCTCCGCCGCAGGGCCCTGACCCGCGCGGCCGATCTCACGCCGGACGGGGCCGAACGCGCCCGCCGCCACCTCGCCGCCGCACAGCAGGCGCTCCTCGCCGGCCACACCGCCGACGCCCTGCGCCTGCTGGAGCGGGCGCGCGGCCGTTCCGCGCCCGCGTCGGTGCGGGGCGGCGCCGAACTGCTGCGGGGCGCGGTACTCCTGGCCGACGGCCCCGTCGAGGACGCCAGGGAGTCCTTCCTGCTGGCGGCCGACCTGCTGCCCCCGCCCGCCGCCGCCCGCGCGACGCTCGCCGCGGCGGACGCGGCCTGGTCCGCGGGCGACCCCACCGCCTGCCTCTCGGCCC
>MUNG01000609.1 GCA_002154585.1 Streptomyces pseudogriseolus | reverse complement strand
GCGGGCGGGAGGGGTGGGGCTTGGTGGGGTGATTTCCCCCGAGTTCTTGCTTGGGGGACGGCTGGGGGCACCGGAGCATCAAAGTTCGCGTCACGGTGCCGCATTCACCGTTCGGCAGCCTGCACGCTGATGTACCAGCGGACGGATTCCTCCGTGTCGACGGTGAGGTGGAGTTCCCGCCGGGACACGTCTCCCATCGCGTTCATGACGGTTGTCTCCCGCACGCCGGAACACCGCACGGAGAACTCTCCGACGCCGTCGATGGTGACCTTGAGGTCGATCAGCCTCGACTTCGCCATGCAGTGCACCGCGACCCTCAGGTCCCTGGGCGACGGGTGGGTTGCCTCGCCGACGTCCCACGGGCNNGCGAGGATCTCCTCGTAGCCAGGTTCCACGGCGGGGGCGGTCAACGGCTCACGTGGAGGCGGCTCGACGGTCGACGGTGACGCGTCCGGGACGTGGGGCAGGTCCGCGTCGCCGCCTGCCGTGCAGGAGGTGAGCAGGATGCAGAGGGCTGCCGCCGTGATGAAAGCCGGGCGGCTGGTGCGCATCGAAGTCCCGTTCCCCCGAAGATCAGTTGTCTGTCGTGATCGTCCACGAGTTGTCCGGTGCTGTCCACGCTGTCCGGCTCGTTGGCAGGGGAGGCGCCGGTGTGTGCGGTGCCACGACGACACGGAGGGGTGGTGCGGGATGACGGTGGACGGTGAGGTCGTACGGGGTGTGGGGCAGGCGGACGAGCCCGGGTGGGAGGTGGACCCGGAC
>MUNG01000061.1 GCA_002154585.1 Streptomyces pseudogriseolus | reverse complement strand
GTCGCCGTCGCGCCAGGCGGCGCGCAGGCCCTGGAAGACGGGGCCGTACTGGTAGCCCTGGTCGGCGAGGGCGTCGTAGAAGCCGTCCAGCGGGACGGGGGTGGCGCCGGCGGGCGGCCAGGCGGTGAGGGTGTCGCCGGGGCGGGCGGCGGCGGCCGGGGCGAGGACGGCGGTGGCGTGCCGGGTCCAGGGGGTGTCGTCGTCGGCGTCCGGGCGGGCGTGGACGGTGACGGTCCGGCGGCCCGCGTCGTCGGGGGCGCCGAGCACGATCTGGAGCTGCACGCCGTGGCCGTCGGGCAGGACCAGCGGCGCTTCCAGGGTGAGTTCGTCGAGCAGGCCGCAGCCCACCTCGTCGCCGGCCCGCAGGACGAGTTCGACGAAGGCGGTGCCGGGCAGCAGGACGGTGCCGGCGACGGTGTGGTCGGCGAGCCAGGCCTGGGCGCGGGTGGAGAGCCGTCCGGTGAGCAGGACCCGGTCCTCGTCGGCGACGCGGACCACGGCGCCCAGCAGCGGGTGTCCGGTGCCGGCGAGCCCGGCGCCGGTGACGTCACCGGTGCTGGCGGCGGGCCGCAGCCAGTACCGCTCGCGGGTGAACGCGTAGGTGGGCAGCTCGATCCGGGGGGCGCCCGGAGCGGGTGCGCCGAGGAGGCGGTCGTGGTCGACGGGGACGCCGTGGGCGTGGGCGCCCGCGACGGCGGCGAGCAGGGTGGCCGGCTCGGGGCGGTCCTTGCGCTGGAGGGGCAGGCAGATCCGCTCGGTGGTGTCCTCGGGCAGGCAGGTGCGGGCGAGCGCGGTGAGGGTGGCGTCGGGGCCGAGTTCGAGGAAGCGGGTGACACCCCGCTGGACGAGTCCGTCGACGCCGTCGGCGAAGCGGACCGTGTGCCGCACGTGCCGTACCCAGTAGTCGGCGGAGGCCAGTTCGTCGGCGGTGGCGGGGCTGCCGGTCAGGTCGGAGACGACGGTGATCCGCGGCGGGCGGGCGGTGACGCCCGCGGCGACCCGCCGGAACTCCTCGAGGGCGCCGTCCATCCGGGCGGAGTGGAAGGCGTGCGACACGCGCAGCCGGCGGGTGGTGCGGCCGCGGGCGCCGAGTTCGGCGGCGACGGCCTCGACGGCCGCGGTGTCGCCGGAGAGGACGGTGGCGCGGGGCCCGTTGACGGCGGCGACGGACACTGCGTCGCCGTGCGCGGCGAGCAGCGGGGTGACCTCGTCCTCGGCCGCCTCGACGGAGATCATGGCGCCGCCCTCGGGCAGGGCCTGGAGGAGCCGGCCGCGGGCGGCGACCAGACGGCAGGCGTCGGCGAGCGACCACACGCCCGCGACGTGGGCGGCGGTCAGCTCGCCCAGGGAGTGGCCCAGGAGGTACTTCGGGGTGACGCCCCAGGATTCGAGCAGCCGGAACAGGGCGACCTCGAAGGCGAACAGGGCCGGCTGGGCGAGGCCGGTGGCGCGCAGGGCCTCCTCGTCGCCGGAGTGCAGGACGGTGTCCTTCAGGGACAGGCCGAGTTCGGGGTCGAGGTGGGCGCAGACCTCGTCGTAGGCGCGGGCGAACGCGGGGAACGCGGCGTACAGGTCCCGGCCCATGCCGGGGCGCTGGGCACCCTGTCCGGGGAAAAGGAACGCGGTGGCGCCGCGCAGGGTGCGGCCGGTGACGAGCGCCGGGTGCTCCTCGCCGTCGGCGAGGGCGCGCAGCGCGTCGCGCGCGGCGGCGGTGTCCGGGGCGAGGACGGCGGCCCGGTGCTCGAAGGTCTGCCGGGTGGTGACGAGGGCGCGGGCGGTGTCGTGCGGGTCGTCGTCGGGGTGGTCGGCGACATGCTTCAGGAGCCGTGCGGCCTGGCCGCGCAGGGCCTCGGCGCTGCGCGCGGACACGAACCAGGGGGCGAGGGGCAGCGGCCGGGCCGGTGCGGCCGTCGCGCCGGCCGCGGTGGTCCCGGCGGCGGGGGTGTCGGTGGCCTCGGACTCCGGCTCGGGTTCCGGTTCGGGCGCGGCCTCCAGGATGACGTGGGCGTTGGTGCCGCTGATGCCGAAGGAGGAGACGGCGGCCCGGCGCGGGCGGTCGCCGGTGGCGGGCCAGTCGGCGGGCTCGGTGAGCAGGCGGACGTGTCCGGCGTCCCAGTCGACGTGGGTGGAGGGCCGGTCGACGTGCAGGGTGCGGGGCAGCCGGCCGTGCTGAAGCGCCATCACGGTCTTGATGACGCCGGCGACGCCGGCGGCGGCCTGGGTGTGGCCGAGGTTGGACTTCAGGGAGCCGAGCAGCAGCGGCCGGTCGGCGGGCCGGTTCTGCCCGTACGTGGCGAGGAGGGCCTGGGCCTCGATGGGGTCGCCGAGGGTGGTGCCGGTGCCGTGCGCCTCGACGGCGTCGACGTCGGCGGCGGTGAGGCCCGCACTGGCGAGGGCCTGTTCGATGACGCGCTGCTGGGCGGGCCCGTTGGGGGCGGTGAGGCCGTTGGAGGCGCCGTCGGAGTTGACGGCGGAGCCGCGGACCACGGCGAGCACGGGGTGGCCGTTGCGGCGGGCGTCGGAGAGGCGTTCCACCAGGAGCAGGCCGACGCCCTCGGACCAGCCGGTGCCGTCGGCGCCGTCGGCGAACGCCTTGCAGCGCCCGTCGGGGGCCAGGCCGCGCTGCCGGCTGAACTCGAACAGCAGGCCGGGGGTGGCCATGACGGCGACGCCGCCGGCCATCGCGAGGTCGCACTCGCCGTTGCGCAGGGCCTGCACCGCCCAGTGCAGGGCGACCAGGGAGGAGGAGCAGGCGGTGTCGACGGTGACGGTGGGGCCTTCGAGGCCGAGGACGTAGGAGATGCGGCCGGAGGCGACGGAGGTGGCGTTGCCGGCCAGCATCAGGCCGTGGACGTCCTCGGGCACCTCGACGGGGCCCTGTCCGTAGCCGGAGGTGGCCGCTCCGACGAACACGCCGGTGGCGCTGCCGCGCAGGGTCTGCGGGCGGATCCCGGCGCGCTCCAGCAGTTCCCAGGAGGCTTCCAGGAGCAGGCGCTGCTGGGGGTCGGTGGCCAGGGCCTCGCGGGGGCTCATGCCGAAGAAGCCCGCGTCGAAGGAGGCGGCGTCGCCGAGGAAGCCGCCCTCCCGGGTGGAGAAGGTGCCGGGGTTGCCGGGGTCGGGGTCGTAGCGGTCCTCGATGTCCCAGCCGCGGTCCGCGGGCAGCGCGCCGATGGCGTCGCCGCCCTCGTCGACGAGGCGCCACAGGTCCTCGGGGCCGCGGACGTCGCCGGGGAAGCGGCAGCTCATCGCGACGACGGCGATCGGCTCGCGGGCCCGGTCCTCGACCTCGCGCAGCCGGCGGCGGGTCTGCCGCAGTTCGCCCGTGACCCGCTTGAGGTATTCCACGTACTTGTCGTCGTCAGCCACGTGTGTCACTTCCTTGAACCCGGTGGGGCCGGGGCGTCGGGTGCGGTCGGGAGGGCGGCGGGGTGCTCATGCGTCTCCCAGCTCGCGGTCGATCAGGTCGAAGAGGTCGTCCGGCGTCTCGACCCCGGCGAGTTCCTCGTCCGCCTCCGCCGGCGCGGTGGCGGTGGCGGCGGGGACCGGTGCGTCCTGCCAGCGGGCGAGCAGCTCCCGCAGCCGGGCGGTGACCCGTTCGCGGTCCTCGCCGTCCACGGAAGCGTCGTGCAGGGCGCTCTCCAGGCGGTCCATCTCGCCGAGCAGGGCCTGCGCGGTGCCGGGCGGCTCGGGCAGGTCGAGCCGGCTCATCAGGTGCCGGACCTGGGCGAGCGGCGTCGGGTGGTCGAAGACCAGCGTGGCGGGCAGCCGCAGGCCGGTGACCGCGCCGAGGCGGTTGCGCAGTTCGACCGCGGTGAGGGAGTCGAAGCCGAGTTCCTTGAAGGTCTGGTCGGGTTCCATCGTGTCGGCCGAGCCGTGTCCGAGGACGGCGGCGGCCTGTTCGGCCAGCACGTCGAGGAGCAGCTGCTCGCGGTCGGCGGCGGACAGCGGGGCCAGCCGTTCGGCCAGGGTCTGCTCGGCCGCCGTGGTGGCCGCGGCGGCCGCCGGGGCGGCGTCGGCGCGGCGGCGTACGGGGGTGCGCACGAGGCCGCGCAGCAGCACCGGCAGCACGTCGTGGTGGGCGCGCAGGGCGGCGGCGTCGAGGTCCATCGGCAGCAGGGCGGCCCGGTCCGAGACGGACGCGGCGTCCAGCAGGCGCATGCCCCGTGCCGGGTCCAGCGGGACCATGCCGGTGCGGGCGTGCCGCTCCCGGTCGGCGTCGGTGAGCTCACCGGTCATGCCCGCGTCCGGCAGCCAGGTTCCCCAGGCGAGGGAGACGGCCGGCAGGCCGAGGGCGCGCCGGTGCTGGGCGAAGGCGTCCAGGAAGGCGTTGGCGGCGGAGTAGTTGGCCTGTCCGGCGCCGCCGAAGGTGCCGGCGACGGAGGAGAAGACCACGAACCGGGCCAGGTCCAGGTCGCGGGTGAGCTCGTGCAGGGCGACGACCGCGTCGGCCTTGGGGCGCAGCGCCTCGGCGAGCCGTTCGGGCGTCATCGAGGTGAGCACCCCGTCGGCGAGGACGCCGGCGGTGTGCACGACCGCGGTGAGCGGCCGGTCGGCGGGGATGCCGGCGAGGAGCGTGGCGAGCGCGCTGCGGTCGGCGACGTCGCAGGCGGCGACGGTCACCTCGGCGCCCAGGGCGGCGAGTTCGGCGCGCACTTCGGCCGCGCCGGGGGTGTCGGGGCCGCGCCGTCCGGCGATCAGCAGGTGCTTGACGCCGTGCTCGGCGACCAGGTGGCGGGCGGTGGTCCGGCCGATGCCGCCGAGGCCGCCGGTGAGCAGCACGGTGCCCTCCGGGTCCGGGGCGACGGGCAGGGTCAGGACGACCTTGCCGATGTGCGCGGCCTGGCTGAGGTGGCGGAACGCCTCGGGGGCGCGGCGTACGTCCCACACGGTCGTCGGCAGCGGCCCGAGCACCCCGCGGTCGAAGAGCTCCACGAGTTCGTGCAGCATCTCGCCGATCCGGTCGGGTCCGGCCTCGATCAGGTCGAAGGCGCGGTAGTCGACGCCGGGGTGGTCGGCCGCGACCGTCTCCGGGTCGCGGACGTCGGTCTTGCCCATCTCCAGGAAGCGTCCGCCGCGCGGCAGCAGCCGCAGGGAGGCGTCCACGAACTCCCGGGCCAGGGAGTCCAGGACCACGTCGACGCCGCGGCCGCCGGTGGCGGTGCGCAGCCGCTCCTCGAAGCCGAGGTCGCGGGAGGAGGCGAGGTGGGCGTCGTCGAGTCCGGCGGCGCGCAGCGCGTCCCACTTGGCGGGGGACGCGGTGCCGTAGACCTCGGCGCCGAGGTGGCGGGCGAGGCGGACGGCGGCGGAGCCGACGCCTCCGGCCGCGGCGTGGACGAGGACGCTCTCGCCGGGCTTCAGCGCGGCGAGGTCGACGAGCCCGTAGTAGGCGGTGAGGTAGGTGATCGGGACGGTGGCGGCCTCGGCGAAGCTCCAGCCCTTGGGGATCGGCGCGACCATGCGCTCGTCGGCGACGGCGACCGGTCCGAAGGCCCCCGCGAACATGCCCAGCACGCGGTCGCCGGGGGCGACGGAGGTCACCTCGGCGCCGGTCTCGGTGATCACGCCGGCGCCTTCGAGACCGATGGCGGTGGCGTCGCCCGGGTACATGCCGAGCGCGGTGAGGACGTCACGGAAGTTGACGCCGGCTGCGCGCATCGAGATCCGTACCTCGCGCGGGCCGAGCGGCCCGGTGACCTCGGGGCAGGGCACGAGCCGCAGGCCGTCGAGGGTGCCCTGGCGCTCGACGCCGAGGCGCCACGCCTCGGTGCCGGCCGGCGGGACCAGGGCCCGGTCGGCGGCCAGGGGCACCACGCGCGGCGCGGTCACGGTGCCTTCGCGTACGGACAGTTCGAACGCGGTCGCGTCGAGCGCGGCGGGCAGCGCGGCGGCGGAGGCGGCGGTGCCGTCGGTGTCGACGAGGACCAGGCGGCCGGGGTTCTCGGTGCGGGCGGAGCGCACCAGGCCCCAGACGGCGGCCTGGGCCGGGTCGGCGGGCCGGTGACCGGGGGGCGCGGCGTCGCGGGTGACGACGGCGAGCCGGGCCGCGGCGAACGCCGGGTCGTCCAGCCACCGCTGGAGGAACGCCAGGACCTCGCCGGTGGTCTGCCGTGCCCGCTCGGCCGGGTCGCCGTCGGTGACGGGCACGGCGTACAGGACGGTGTCCGGCACGCGCCCGGCGGCGAGGGCGTCCGCGTCGGGTGCGACGGTGACGGTGTGCCCGGCCCCGCGCAGGGCCGCGGCCAGTTCCCGGGCCTCGGCGGAGCCGGTGACCGCCCAGTCGGCGGCGGCCGGTGCGCCGGAGGACGCCGGGGAGCCGGCCGGCTGCCAGTCCAGTTCGTACAGGCCTTGCCGTTCGGGGTTGCCGACGGTGGCCCCGTCGAGGTCGCCGGTCAGTTCGCGCAGGGTGAGCGAGCCCACGGAGGCGACGGGCCGGCCGGCCGGGTCGGCGAGTTCGAGGGCGACGGACTCGGGGCCCCGCAGGGTCATGCGCACCCGCAGGGCGGAGGCGCCGACGGCGTCGAGCCGCACGTCGTTCCAGGAGAACGGGAGCCGTCCCGCGTCCTCCATCGGCACGAACATCACGGCGTGCAGCGCGGCGTCGAGCAGGGCCGGGTGCAGATCGAAGGCGTCGGCGGCGGGGTCGGCGTCGGCGGGCAGACCGACCTCGGCGAAGACCTCCTCGCCGCGCGTCCACACCCGGGTCAGTCCCTGGAAGAGCGGGCCGTAGAGGTGGCCGCGGTCGGTGAACGCCTCGTAGAAGCCGTCCAGGGACACCTCCTCGCCGTCGGCGGGCGGCCAGGCGGTGAAGTCGTACGAACCGCTCGCGGAGCCGGCGGCCGGTGCGTCGGCCGTGAGCAGGCCGCTGACGTGGAGGGTCCACGGGTCGTCGGGGCCGGCGTCGTCGCGGCGGCCGTGCACGGTCACCGGGCGGGCGCCGGTGGCGTCCGGCGCCTCCACCCGCACCTGCACCCGCACTCCGCCGCGCTCGGGCAGGGTGAGCGGGGTCAGGATGGTCAGCTCGGCGACGTTCTCGCAGCCCGCCTGAGCCCCGGCGTGAAGCGCGAGGTCGAGGAAGCCGGTGGCCGGGAACAGGGCCGTGCTGGTGAGGGCGTGGTCCTTCAGCCACGGGCTGGACTGCAGGGAGAGCCGCCCGGTGAGCAGGTGGGTGTCGCCGTCGGCGAGGGTGACGGCCGCGCCCAGCAGCGGGTGCGTGCTGGCGCCGAGACCGGCGGCGGTGACGTCCCCGAGCAGGGCGGGCGGCCGGGGCCAGAAGCGGCGGCGCTGGAAGGGATACGTGGGCAGTTGTACGACACGGGCGCCGGCGCCGTCGAAGAGGCGGGGCCAGTCGACGTCCACGCCCTTGGCGAAGGCGCGGGCGACGGCGTCGAGCAGGGCACCGGTCTCCTCGCGGTCCTTGCGCAGCGACGGGACGAAGAGGACGTTCGCGCTGTCCTCGCCCAGGCAGGTCTGGGCGAGGGCGGTCAGGGTGCCGTCCGGGCCGATCTCCCAGAAGCGGTCGGCCCCGTGCTCGGCGAGCCAGTTGACGCCGTCGTGGAAGCGGACCGGCTGCCGGACATGGCGGACCCAGTACTCGGGGTCGGTGAGCAGGCCGGGTTCGGCGGCCTGTCCGGTGACGGTGGAGACGACGGCCATGGTCGGCTCGCTGTAGGTGAGGCTCGCGGCGACCTCGCGGAACGCGTCGAGCATCCGGTCCATGAGCGGGGAGTGGAAGGCGTGGCTGACGCGCAGACGGGTCGTACGCCGTCCGACCGCGGCGAGTTCGGCGGCCACCTCGGCCACCGCGTCCTCCGCACCCGACACGACCACGGAACGCGGGCCGTTGACGGCCGCGATCCCGGCGTCGGTCCGTCCGTCGAGCAGCGGCAGCACCTCGTCCTCGGCCGCCTCGACCGCGAACATCGCACCACCGGCGGGCAGTTCCTGCATCAGCCGGCCACGCGCGGCCACCATGGCGCATGCGTCCTCCAGGGAGAACACCCCGGCCACATGCGCCGCGGCGATCTCGCCGATGGAGTGCCCGGCCAGGAAGTCCGGCCGCACGCCCCAGGACTCGAGGAGCCGGTACAGCGCGACCTCGACCGCGAACAGCGCGGGCTGGGTCCAGCCGGTCATGTTCAGCCGCTCGGCGTCGTCGCCGAGGACGATGTCGCGCAGCTCGTCGCCGATGTGCGCGCACACGGCGTCGAAGGCGTCCGCGAACACCGGGAAGGCGTCGTACAGTTCACGGCCCATGCCGGGACGCTGGGCGCCCTGCCCGGAGAAGAGGAAGGCGGTCTTGCCCTGGCCGCGGTGGACGCCCGTGACGGTGTGCGGTCCGGTCTCCCCCTCGGCGAGCAGCCGCAGTCCGTCGGTGAGGGCGGCGCGGTCGGCGCCGAGCACGACGGCCCGGTGCTCGAAGACGGTACGGGTCGCGGTCAGGGAGAGGCCGATGTCCGCGGGGGTGAGATCGGGGTTCTGCCCGATGTGGGCGAGGAGTTGGGCGGCCTGGGCGCGCAGCGCGTCGCGGCTGCGGGCGCTGAGGACCCAGGGCAGGAGGCCGTGGGTGACGGCCGGGCTCTTCGGTTCCTCGACCTCGTGTTCCTCGTCGGTGGCGTCCTTGACGGCTTCGAGGACGACGTGGG
>MUNG01000608.1 GCA_002154585.1 Streptomyces pseudogriseolus | reverse complement strand
CCGGTGGCGGGGCGCAGTGGCCCGCCCCCAGACCGGGCACGGCCGGGCCACTGCGCCCCGCCACCGGCACACGGCCCGCCGCCCCCGCGGCCACCCGGCACCCACACATCCCCGGACGGCGTCGCCCCGACCAGCGGGCTCGTGCCCGAGGGACGCGGCTGGGGCGCGCCGATGGTGCCCGTGCCGGGCCGGGTCTGTCCGACGGGGCGTCGGCCCTCCGAGGCCCGGAACAGCCGGGTCACCGCGCTCCACCGTCAGCGCCGTGTGGTCCGCTGCCGGCGGGCGGGGGTGTTCTCGCCAGGCCGACAGCACCGCGATCGAAGCCTGGGCCTGCGGCCGGGGCCGGGATCGGGGTCGGATCGTCCGACCGGACGCCGGTTCTCCTGGACCGAGACGGCCGAGGCAGCCAGGTCGCCGATCCCGCCGGCGGAACCGCACGGCCCACCGCCGACGCGGCCGCCCGACACGNNCGGGTTGCCCAGGGTCAGGCCGGGTGAGCGATCCGGGGCGAGCCGGGCCGAGGGTGCCCCGGACCGGGCCGGGTCGGCGTCCTCGCACTCCCACGCCGACCAGCCGGGCCGCCCGCTGTCCCCGCC
>MUNG01000607.1 GCA_002154585.1 Streptomyces pseudogriseolus | reverse complement strand
ACCCTCCGGGGGGCGGGCCCTTCGTCATGCCGCCAGGCGCACGCGCCGTGCGCGCCGTGTTCGCCCGCGGCTGAGCGCGGGCGCGAACCCTTGGCGCGTCTGGCCCGTACCGCCTTACGAGCCTCCTCCGCGGTGGCGTCGTCCGGCGGGTGTGCCTTGCACTCTCGGGGGTCGAGTGCTAATCATTGGCGTTAGCACTCTGAAGGTGAGAGTGACAACGAAGGACCGGGTCGGTGAGGCCCGCCAGGCCGGGTGGGGCAAGGAACCACACGGCGGGCGAGCCGTCCGTCGCGGGCGCGGGCGCGGTCCGAAGGAATCACCCCCAGTCCTGGAGGGACCACTTCACATGGCCAAGATCATCGCGTTCGACGAGGAGGCGCGGCGCGGCCTCGAGCGCGGCATGAACCAGCTCGCGGACGCCGTGAAGGTGACGCTCGGCCCCAAGGGCCGCAACGTCGTCCTCGAGAAGAAGTGGGGCGCCCCCACGATCACCAACGACGGTGTCTCCATCGCCAAGGAGATCGAGCTCGAGGACCCGTACGAGAAGATCGGCGCCGAGCTGGTCAAGGAAGTCGCCAAGAAGACGGACGACGTCGCCGGTGACGGTACGACCACCGCGACCGTTCTCGCTCAGGCCCTGGTCAAGGAGGGCCTGCGCAACGTCGCCGCCGGCGCCAACCCGATGGCCCTGAAGCGCGGTATCGAGAAGGCCGTCGAGGCCGTCTCCGCCGCCCTGCTCGAGCA
>MUNG01000606.1 GCA_002154585.1 Streptomyces pseudogriseolus | reverse complement strand
GCGCGGGTCGGGTGGGTCAGGTCGGGTCGGCCGAGGCGAGCCGGCGCAGGGCCGCCAGCGGGACGGGCAGCCAGTCGGGGCGGTGCCGGGCCTCGTAGACCGCTTCGTACACCGCCTTGTCGGTCTCGTACGCGCGCAGCAGCACCGGCTCGGTGCGCGGGTCGCGCCCTGCGGCCTCCGCGTACCCGGCGCAGTACGCCGCCCGGCAGTGGGCGGCCCAGTCCGGCTGCGGCGGGTCCACCGTGCGCGCCGCGTAGTCGAAGGAGCGCAGCATGCCCGCCACGTCCCGCACGGCCGGCTGGGGCATGCGACGCTCGGCCAGCGGCCGGGCCGGCTCGCCCTCGAAGTCGATNNCGCGTACGGCCGCAGCGCGGGCACCGCGTGCACCGCGGCCTCCAGCCGCTCGGTCATGCCGTGGACCAGACCGCGCATCTGCGCATGGCCCAGGGTGACCGTGGGCAGCGCACGCGCCAGCGCGGTGTGCACCTCCGCGGTGGCCCGCCCGATGGCCCGCGCCTCGGCGACGAAGTCCTCCCCCTTGGCCAGCTCCCGCAGCGCCAGCTCCCAGCCGTCGGTGGCGCCCTGCACGAACGGCTGGAGCACCCCCAGGACGTACGGCTCGCCCGTGGGCGACGGCCCGGCCGGGTCCCCGGCGTCGGTGACCAGCCACGCCGTCGGCGGCGGCACCCGGGGGCAGCCCTCGCGGGCCAGCGCCAGCGGCAGCTCCAGGTCGGGGTTGACGCCGGGCACCACCCGGCGCATCAGCTTCAGGATGTACGTGTCGCCGTAGACGACCGACGAGTTCGACTGCTCGGCGGTCATCAGGCGCGGCACCAGTCCGGGCCGTATCTCCTGGCGCGGGTCGCGCTCGAAACGAAGCCCGCCGATCCGGGCCTGGGTGCGCAGGGCCTCCAGGAGCAGGTCGGCGGGCCGGGTGTCGTGCAGGGCCTCGTAGACCGTCCGTCCGGCCAGGGGACCCTGCGACACATGACCGATCAGCGCGGGCGCCAGCCGGGGCGGCAGCGCCTCGCGCACGCCTATGAACAGCTGGTAGCAGTCGCCCGGCTGCTCGTGCCCCGCGTGGCCGGGCTGAAGCGGCTGGTGGGCGCGGACCAGCAGGTGGTAGAGGCCCAGCTTGGCGGTGGGCGGCAGCAGCTCGGTCGCCGCGACCAGGGCGAACCCGGTGACCGGGCGGCCCTTCCCGGCGAACCAGCGCTGCCTGGGCAGCCATTCCCGCAGCAGTGGATCGAGTGACGCAAGGAGGCCGGGCGGGGTCGTGACGGTACGTGTGACGGCTTCCGACATGGCGTCGCGTCCTTTCCCCTCTGTCGGCGCGCCACGGGGGGCGCCGCCGGTGGGCGGGGTGTTACTCATGCGTGCCCCGGGCGGAGCGGGAGAAACCGCCCGCCCCGCCCCGGGTTCTACGCGGCGTCCTTCCGGAGCCGGAACCAGTAGAAGCCGTGCCCCCCGAGCGTCATCAGGTACGGCAGCTCGCCGACGGCCGGGAACCGCACCCCGCCGAACAGCTCCACCGGGTGCCGCCCCTCGAAGGCGCTGAGATCCAGCTCCGTGGGCTGCGCGAAACGGGAGAAGTTGTTGACGCAGAGGACGAGGTCGTCCTCGTATTCGCGGAGGAAGGCGAGGACGGCGGGGTTGGAGGAGGGCAGTTCGGTGTAGGAGCCGAGGCCGAACGCCGGGTTCTGCTTGCGGATCTCGATCATGCGCCGGGTCCAGTGGAGCAGCGACGACGGTGAGGCCATGGACGCCTCGACGTTGCTGACCTGGTAGCCGTAGACCGGGTCCATGATCGTGGGGAGGTAGAGGCGGCCGGGGTCGGAGGAGGAGAAGCCGGCGTTGCGGTCCGGCGTCCACTGCATCGGCGTGCGGACGGCGTCGCGGTCGCCGAGCCAGATGTTGTCGCCCATGCCGATCTCGTCGCCGTAGTAGATGATCGGCGACCCGGGCAGGGACAGCAGCAGCGCGTTGAACAGCTCGATCTGGTTGCGGTCGTTGTCGAGGAGGGGGGCGAGGCGGCGGCGGATGCCGATGTTGGCGCGCATGCGGGGGTCCTTGGCGTACTCGGCCCACATGTAGTCGCGTTCCTCGTCGGTGACCATCTCCAGGGTCAGCTCGTCGTGGTTGCGCAGGAAGATGCCCCACTGGCAGCCGGAGGGGATGGCGGGGGTCTTGGCGAGGATCTCGGAGACGGGGTAGCGGGATTCGCGGCGCACGGCCATGAAGATGCGGGGCATGACCGGGAAGTGGAAGGCCATGTGACATTCGTCGCCGCCGGCGCTGTAGTCGCCGAAGTAGTCGACGACGTCCTCGGGCCACTGGTTGGCCTCGGCGAGGAGCACGGTGTCGGGGTACTGGGTGTCGATCTCCTTGCGGACCCGCTTGAGGAACGCGTGCGTGGCCGGCAGGTTCTCGCAGTTCGTCCCCTCCTGCTGGTACAGGTAGGGCACCGCGTCCAGCCGGAAGCCGTCGATCCCGAGGTCCAGCCAGAACTTGAGCGCGGAGATCATCTCCTCCTGCACGGCCGGGTTCTCGTAGTTGAGGTCCGGCTGGTGGGAGAAGAAGCGGTGCCAGTAGTACTGCTTGCGCACCGGGTCGTAGGTCCAGTTGGACGCCTCGGTGTCGACGAAGATGATCCGGGCGTCCTGGAACTGCTTGTCGTCGTCGGCCCACACGTAGTAGTCGCCGTACGGGCCGTCCGGGTCCTTGCGCGACTCCTGGAACCACGGGTGCTGGTCGCTGGTGTGGTTCATGACGAAGTCGATGATCACGCGCATGCCGCGCTGATGGGCGGCGTCGACGAACTCCACGAAGTCGGCCAGGTCGCCGAACTCCGGCAGCACCGAGGTGTAGTCGGCGACGTCGTAACCGCCGTCGCGCAGCGGCGACTTGAAGAAGGGCGGCAGCCACAGGCAGTCGACTCCCAGCCACTGGAGGTAGTCGAGCTTGGCGGTCAGACCTTTCAGGTCACCGATGCCGTCCCCGTTGCTGTCCTGGAAGGAGCGGACGAGGACCTCGTAGAAGACGGCGCGTTTGAACCAGTCGGGGTCCCGGTCCTTTGCGGGGGTGTCTTCGAAGGTGTCCGGGACGGGTTCGTTGACGCTCATGTGGCGGATGACCCTCCGATCTGCGGGGTGGACGGTCGCAGAACCGTGCTGTGTGTCCCGGAAGGCCCGTCCTCGGACCTCCCGCCGACGACGAGTACATGTGCCCCGCCCGGACCGAGACGCACATAGTTGGCGCTGCCCCATTGATAGGTCTCGCCGGTGAGCTCGTCGCGCACCGGCACCGACTCGTGCCAGTCCAGGCCGAGTTGTGGCATGTCCAACGAGACCGTCGCCTCCTGGGTGTGCCGGGTGTCGAGATTGGCGACCACCAGCACCGTGTTGCCGTCCCGCCGCTTCGAGTAGGCGATGACCTCCTCCTTGTCCGCCTGGTGGAAGTGGAGGTCGCGCAGCTGCCGCAGGGCCGGGTTCTCGCGGCGGATGGTGTTGAGGCGGGTGATCAGGGGGGCGATGGTGCGGCCCTCGCGGGCGGCGGCGTCCCAGTCGCGGGGTTTGAGCTGGTACTTCTCGCTGTCGAGGTATTCCTCGCTGCCCTCGCGCAGGGGGGTGTTCTCGCACAGTTCGTAGCCGCTGTAGATGCCCCAGGTGGGGGAGAGGGTGGCGGCGAGGACGGCGCGGACCTCGAAGGCGGGCCGGCCGCCGTGCTGGAGGTGGGCGGGCAGGATGTCGGGGGTGTTGGCGAAGAAGTTGGGCCGCATGTAGGAGGCGGCCTCCCCCGACAGTTCGGTCAGGTACTCCGTCAGCTCCTGTTTCGTGGTGCGCCAGGTGAAGTACGTGTAGGACTGCTGGAAGCCGATCTGGGCCAGGGTGTGCATCATCGCCGGGCGGGTGAAGGCCTCCGCCAGGAAGATGACGTCGGGGTCGGTGCGGTTGATCTCCCCGATCACCCGTTCCCAGAACACGACGGGTTTGGTGTGCGGGTTGTCCACGCGGAAGATCCGCACCCCGGTGTCCATCCAGTGCCGCAGGATCCGGCAGGTCTCCGCGACCAGCCCGTCCAGGTCCGCGTCGAAGGCGATGGGGTAGATGTCCTGGTACTTCTTCGGCGGGTTCTCGGCGTAGGCGATGGAGCCGTCGGGGCGGTGGTGGAACCACTCGGGGTGCTTGTGCACCCACGGGTGGTCGGGGGAGCACTGCAGGGCGAAGTCCAACGCGACTTCCATGCCGAGGTCGCGGGCGCGGGCGACGAAGCGGGTGAAGTCCTCCAGCGTGCCCAGTCGCGGGTGGACGGCGTCGTGGCCGCCCTCGGGGGAGCCGATCGCCCACGGCACGCCGACGTCGTCGGGG
>MUNG01000605.1 GCA_002154585.1 Streptomyces pseudogriseolus | reverse complement strand
GCCCGTACGTGGCTGCACCTCTGCTCTGTGACCCGAAAGCACTGCGCCTCTGACAGGTAAGGGCTACCATCCCCGCATGCCCCTTACCTTCACCCCGGACCCCGACATCACCCCCACCCTCCGCGACGGCATCCTCGACCTCTGGACCGACGTCACCAACGCCGGCGGAGCCGTCGGCTTCGTCGCGCCGGTGACGCGGGAGGACATCCGCCCCGCCCTGCTGCGGCAGTTCACGGACATGGCGGAGGGCCGGTCCCGCCTCGTCGTGGGGCACGACGAGGACGCCCGCGTCGCGGCCACCGCGTTTCTCACGCGCAACACCCACCCCCTGATGACCCACTGGATCTGGCTCTACACGGTGATGGTCCACCCCCGCCACCAGGGCAAGGGGTACGGCCGTGACCTGCTCGCCGAGGCCGAGCGGGCCGCCCGCACGATGGAGGGCGTGGAGGCGATCCGCCTCGGCTGCCGCGGCGGTCTCGGCCTGGAGTGCTTCTACGCCTCCTGCGGCTACAAGGAGGTCGGCCGCGTCCCGGACGCGATCCGCGTGGCGCCCGGCGACGACCGCGACGACGTGATCATGCTGCTCACGCTCTCCTGAGCGCCGTACGGCCCCGCACCCCGCTGAAAGATCGCCCACCGTTCGTGCTTCACTGGACGTCGTCCCTCAAGGGACGTTTCTGACCGTACGCACGGAAGAGTGGATGAGATGCTCCGCTACACGCTGATGCGCCTCGGGATCTTCGTGGGCTGCCTCGTCGTCGTCTGGGCCCTCGTCTACTCCGGTCTGGTGCCGCGCGGTCTCGGCGACTCCAACGGCCTGTGGATCGTGCTGCTGGCCCTGCTGATCTCCGCGCCGATCAGCTTCGTCGTCCTCCGGGGTGAACGCGACCGCGCCTCGGAGCGGATCGTGCGCCGGGTGGAGCGCGCCAAGGCCAACCTGGAGGCCAACCGCACCCAGGAGGACGCCGCCGACGACACCGCCCGCGCGCAGGGCCAGACCCCGGGCCAGGCGCAGGCGTCGTAGCAGGCCTCGTAACGTCCGCCACACCGCGCACCACACGCGCAGCGCCCCGGCTCCCTCCACCAGGGAGACCGGGGCGCTTTGCGTTCTATGCGTGTGTTTGCCGTCACACCTTTCAAAGTAAGGCTTTGAGGTTCTCAAAGTTCAGGTGTTACGGTCGTCGGGTGAAGTCAGCAGCCGTGTTCCCCACGCCCCGGAGCGTTCCGCTCGTGGCGCGCCTGCACGTGGACCTCTGCCGGGTCACCGCCGCGAACTGTCCGTCCTGACACCGCGCCGCACCCGAGTCCCACGTCACATCCCTCACGCGTCCCCCCTTACCGGAGCATGTCCGTGTCCACGAACACGCAGTTGAAGCGGTCTGTCCGCGTGCCCTTCTGGGCCCAGATACTCATCGGCCTCGCCCTGGGCGTCCTGCTCGGCTGGCTCGCCCGCGGCCAGGACCTCTCCTGGCTGGTCACCACCCTGGAGAAGGTCGGCGGCACGTTCGTCGGCCTGCTGAAGCTGGCCGTCGCCCCGCTGGTCTTCTTCGCGATCCTCGTCTCCATCACCAATCTCAGGAAGGTCAACAACGCGGCCCGGCTGGCCTCGCGGACCCTCCTCTGGTTCATGATCACCTCGCTGATCGCAGTGGCGATCGGCCTGGTCATCGGCCTGGTCACCAACCCCGGCGCCGGCACCGGCCTCACCCCGGCGGACGGCGCCGAACCGGAGCACACCGGCTCCTGGATCGACTTCCTCACCGGCATCGTGCCGACCGACGTGATCACGCCGTTCACCGAGCTGAACGTGCTCCAGATCGTGTTCATGGCCGCCGTGGCCGGCATCGCCGCCCTCCAGCTCGGCGAGAAGGCCCAGCCGATCCTCACCCTCAGCGAGGCCGTCCTGGAGCTGCTCCAGAAGGCCCTGTGGTGGGTCATCCGCCTGGCCCCGATCGGCACCGCCGGCCTCATCGGCAACGCCATCGCCACCTACGGCTGGGACCTGATCGGCAAGTACGCCACCTTCACCGCCGACATCTACGTCGGCTGCCTCCTCGTCCTCTTCGGCGTCTACCCGACGCTGCTGGCGACGGTCGCCAAGGTCAACCCGGTGCAGTTCTTCAAGGGCGCCTGGCCCGCGATCCAGCTGGCGTTCGTCTCCCGCTCCTCCGTCGGCACCATGCCGCTGACCCAGAAGGTCACCGAGCGCCTGGGCGTGCCCAAGGAGTACGCGAGCTTCGCCGTGCCGTTCGGCGCGACCACCAAGATGGACGGCTGCGCCGCGATCTACCCGGCCATCGCCGCGATCTTCGTCGCGCAGATCTTCGACGTCCCGCTCGGCGTCGGCGACTACCTGCTCATCGCGTTCGTCTCGGTGGTCGGCTCCGCCGCCACGGCCGGCCTCACCGGCGCCACGGTCATGCTGACCCTCACCCTGTCCACCCTCGGCCTGCCGATGGAGGGCGTGGGCCTGCTGCTGGCCATCGACCCGATCCTGGACATGATCCGCACGGCCACGAACGTGGCCGGCCAGGCCCTCGTCCCGGTCGTCGTCTCGGCCCGCGAGGGCCTGCTCGACCGGAAGGCGTACGACTCGGTTCACGCCTCCCCGGTCGACGAGACCCCCGAGTCCGACGAGACCCCGGAGGTCGAGGACGCCCGCCCGGTCGCCGCGGCCGTCTGACGACTGTTCGGACCGCGCCGGCGCCGGCGCGGTCCGAACGGCTCAGCTCGGCGGCAACGCCTCACGCCTGCCGCTGACCGTACGCTGTGTCCCATGGGTGCCGTGAAGACGAAGCGGATGCCGCGTGCGGTCCGTGAACAGCAGATGCTGGACGCAGCCGTGCGCACCTTCGGGAGCCGGGGGTACATGGCGGCGTCGATGGACGAGATCGCCGAACTGGCGGGCGTGTCCAAGCCGTTGGTGTATCTGTACCTGAACTCCAAGGAGGACCTGTTCACCGCGTGCATCCGCCGTGAGGCCAGGGCGCTCACCGAGGCGGTGCGCGCGGGGGCCCGGCCCGGGCTGCCGGCGGACCGGCAGCTGTGGTCGGGTCTCGCCGCGTTCTTCACGCACACCGCCCGGCACCCCGACGGCTGGGCGGTGCTGCATCTCCAGGCGCGTACCCACGGTGAGGTGTTCGCCGCCGAGGTGGCCGCGATGCGCGCGGAGATCGTCGCGTTCGTGACGCAGTTGATCCTGGCCGCCGCGCGCGAGGCGCACCGCGACCCGGATCTGCGGGAGGCGGAGGTGGCCGGGCTGGCGGAGGCGCTGGTCGGGGCGGCGGAGTCGCTCGCGGACTGGGCCAACGTTACCCCCGGTGTCACCGCTCGGCAGGCGGCGACCACGCTGATGAACTTCGCGTGGGCGGGGCTCGGCGACCTGATGGCCGGGCGGCACTGGACCCCGCCCGCCGACGGCGGGG
>MUNG01000604.1 GCA_002154585.1 Streptomyces pseudogriseolus | reverse complement strand
GCGGCCTCCAGCGCGCCCAGCGCCTCCAGCGCGGTCCCCCACTCGCCCGTCTCCAGTCGCGCCCGCACCTCACGCAGCCGCGTCTCGGTCGACGGGTCGGGCGCGGCGGCCAGCGCGTGGATCAGCTCGGCGGGCGCGGACGTCAGCAGACCGGCGAGGAAACCCGCGTTGGGGTCGGTGGGCTGGACGTGCGGGACGGGCAGCGCGAGGGCGGCCGTGGGGCAGTCCACGGGCCGGACCAGGGCGGCGGGGGAGCGCGGGGCCACCGGCGCCGGGACGGGCACACCCTTACGGGTCCGGGCGCGGCGGGCGCCCAGGCGGGACACGTCACCGTCCAGCTCGGGGAACAGTTCCGTGTCCGTCACCCGCAGTTCGGGACCGAACTGCGTCGACAGCGCCGGACGCGCCTGCCCCGACTGGAGCGACACGACCTCCCGCAGCACACCCGTCAGCTGCTCGGCCATCTCCTGCGCGGAGGCGAACCGGCGCGCCGGGTCCGGGTCCGTGGCCCGTACGAGCAGCCGGTAGAAGGACTCGTAACTCCGGAACACCTCGATGGTGTCCGGGTCGGGCAGGGAGTCCGCGTAGACGGTGGTGTAGCCCTGGAAGTCGAAGGTGAGGACCGCCAGCGTGCGGGCGACCGTGTACAGGTCGGACGCCACCGACGGGCCCGCGTCGGCGACCTCCGGCGCCTGGTAGCCGACCGTGCCGTAGATCGCCGACTCGTCGTCGTCCATGCGGCGCACCGCGCCCATGTCGATCAGCTTCAGCTGGTCCTCGGTCTGGATCGCGTTGTCGACCTTGAAGTCGCAGTACAGCAGGTTGCGGCTGTGCAGATGCCCGAGCGCCTCCAGCGCCTCGATGCCGTACGCGCACGCCTGCTCCACCGGCAGCGGGTCCCGCCTGCCCTCCGGCGTGCGGCGGGCGTTGGCGATCTCCTTCAGCGACTTGCCGCCGACGTACTCCATGACGATGTAGCCGTCGAGGGAGCCGGTGCGCTGGTCCAGGTGCTCCACGAAGTTGTAGATCCGCACGATGTTGGCGTGCTCGATCTCCGCGAGGAAGCGGCGCTCGGAGATGGCCGCCGCCATCGCGTCCTGGTCGCCCGTGTCGAGCAGGCCCTTGAGGACCACCCAGCGGTCCGACACCGCGCGGTCCACGGCCAGGTAGATCCAGCCGAGCCCGCCGTGCGCCAGACAGCCGACCACCTCGTACTGGCCGTGCACCACGTCACCGGGACGCAGCTTCGGCACGAACGAGTACGGGTGACCGCACTTGGTGCAGAAGCCCTCCGTACGGCCCGGCCGGCCGTTGCGCGCCCGGCCCACCGGCGCCGCGCAGTCCGACCGCGAGCAGTACCGCTTGCGTTCCGGCACCTCCGGGTCGTCCAGCACCATCCGCCGCGGATCGGGCCGCGGGATCGGCGGCACCCGCACCAGCCCCACGCCCAGCCGGCCCCGCCCCGAACTCCCCGCGCCCGAACCGGAACTGCGCACCGACACCGAACGGCCCGCCGCCGTCCGTCCGGACAGCGAACGTGACAGCCGCCCGGAGACGGAGCGACGGGACTTCGACGACTGCGACGACGTACGGGAGCTGCGGCCGCTGCGGCCGCTTCTGTTGCTTCCCGCGCCCGCGCCGGACGCGCCCGCACCCGAGCCGTGCGAGTCGCGGCCGCCCGCCGTGATGCCCGTCGGGGGTGACGCCACCAGGCCCGTGGGCGACACCACGGGCGCCAGACCGCACGTGTCGCAGTACAGCTCGCCCCCGCCGACGTCGTCGTACGTGCCCTCGCAGTCGGGGCGCTGACACGCGGACCGCTCCTGCGCGGGCGCCGCGGGCACCGCGGGTCCCTGGGTTCCCGGTTCGCTCATGCTCCGGCCGCCTCCCCCTCGTCGCTCATGCGCCCGGCCCCCTGTGCCCGTCCGGACCGGCCCCCTGACCCGGCACCCTCGGCGCGGCGCCCAGCAGCTCCGCCACCGCCTGCTGGTAGCGCAGCACCGCCTGCTCGGCCGCCCGCAGGTCGCACGGCGCGCTCCACAGCATGCGACGCGCCTTCTCGTACCGCTCCACAAGCAGCGGGTCCTCGGCCAGACCGTGCCGGGACACCTTCGCCTTGTACGCGTCCAGCCGGCCCCGCAACTCCGCGCGCACCGCCAGCGGCGCCGTCACCGCCGTCAACGACTCGCGGGCGCGCAGCAGTTCGTCCTCCGCCTTCTGCTCCAGCGACTCCAGCAGCGGGGACAGCCGGTGCCACTGGGCGTGCCTGCGGTACTCCGCCGCCGTCGACAGCTGCTCCTGGAGCGCCGTCGGCGGGCCGCTGACCACCGGCACCTCCGTCGCCGCGATCTTCGCCAGCACCTCGCCGCGCGCCGTGCGCGCCTCGGCGAGGGTGCGGTCGGCGCGGGAGAGCACGTCGCGGAGGCGGACGATGCGCTTCTCCGCGTCCTGCCGGACCGCCAGCACCGCGTCGATCTCGCGCCGCACGTCCTCCAGGGCCCGGGCCTCACGGTCGTAGACGGTGGTGTCCGGCTTCCCGCCGCCCGGCGCCGAACTGCCCTCCGCCGGCTTCCAGAACGCCAGCGGGTCCGACACCACCTGCTCGCGCAGCTTCGTCAGCGTGCGGGTGATCCGCTCCAGGTCGTCGCCCGCCGGATGCTCGCCAGGGCGCACCCCGACCGAGTGCGCCAGCCTGCTCGTGCGGTGCAGCTCCGCCGACAGTAAATCGATCCGGGCGGGCAGCGCGGACCACACCGCGTCCGCGGCGACCACCATGTCCAGCGAGGACGCGTACAGCTCGTTCATACGGTCCACGAGGGAGGACAGCGAGTGGCGCTCGCTGAGCACGCCCGGACCGGCCCGACCGCCGTGCAGGGTCGGCGCGTTGGCCGTCGCGGCGGCGCTGCCGGCCACCGTCACCGGCTCGCCGCGCAGCAGCTCCGTCAGCTCCACCAGGTCCTCGCGGCTGGACCAGCGGCGCCGGGCGCGGATCTCCCGCGCGGTGCGCAACACGCCCGTGTACGCGTCGAAGTAGGTCCACAGCAGCGTGATCGCCGCCTCCGTGGACGTCCACCGCTCGGCGGTGACGCCGGTGAGCCGGGCGCCCTCCAGCAGTCGTCGGCCCGCGTGGTCCTGCAGGGCGAGGAGCGAGGTCTCGATGGCCTCGTGCTCCGCGCCGAGCCGCGCCAGCGCACGGTCCACCTCGTCCCGGTCCATCACCGGCCCGGCGGGATCCGTGTCGGCCATCGATCACCTCTCGCTGCGGGGAAGGGGGGTGGGAATCGGGG
>MUNG01000603.1 GCA_002154585.1 Streptomyces pseudogriseolus | reverse complement strand
GGAAGCGCCTCGGCAGGCTCGTCCCGCGGCTCGGTCTCGGAGGAGCTCATGCCTCCATTGAGCACCCACACTTGCCCCTGAGGCAATTTTCTTGCCTCAGGGGCAAAACGCCCCGCGCGGTCAGCGGTTGGCGACCGCCTGCTTCACCAGGGTCCTGCCGAACTCCCAGATGAGTCCGCCCTCGTGGGCGTCGTCCATCACCGCGGTGAAGGCGTCCACGAACCGGTCCACGTCCCCCTCGTCGATGATCAGCGGGGGGATCAGCTTGATCACCTCCAGATGGTCCCCGGAGACCTGAGTGAGGATGCGGTGCCGCTGGAGCAGCGGGACCACCACCATCTGCGCGAACAGCCCCTTGCGGGCCGCCTGGAGCATGGCCCAGCGCGAGCGCAGCTTCAGCGAGCGGGGCCGGCCGAACTCGATGCCGATCATCAGGCCNNCCGCAGCAGGTCCCCGACCGCGCGCACGTGCGCCACGATCTGCTCGTCCTCCATGACCGACAGCACGGCGAGGCCCGCCGCCATGGCCTGCGCGTTGGAGCCGAAGCTGGCGGAGTGCACCAGCACCCGGTCCATCGAGGAGAAGACCTTCTTGAAGATCCAGTCCTTGCCGAGCGTGGCGCCCACCGGCACATAGCCGCCGGACAGCGCCTTGGCCACGCACACCAGGTCCGGCTCCACACCCTCCTCGTGCTGGTAGGCGTAGAAGTCGCC
>MUNG01000602.1 GCA_002154585.1 Streptomyces pseudogriseolus | reverse complement strand
CGCGCCCTCCTGCACCCTGGACAGATGGGAGCGTGGGACCTCCTGCTCACCGGACTGGTACTCCTGTTCGGTCTGTGCGGAGTGCTGGTGCCCGGGGTGCCCGGGTCCTGGCTGGTGTGGGCCGCGGTCCTGTGGTGGGCGCTGAAGGACCCGCAGGCGGTCGCCTGGTGGGTGCTGGTGGGGGCGACCGTGCTGCTGTTCCTGTCGCAGGTGGTGCGCTGGGCGCTGCCGCCCCGCCGACTCCGGGCGGGCGGCGTGGACGCCGGGCTGCTGGCGTACGCGGGCGGCGGCTCGTTCGCGGGTTTCGTGCTGCTGCCGGTGATCGGCGCGGTGCCGGGTTTCCTCGCCGGGGTGTACGTCCACGAGCGGATCCGCCTCGGCCGCCGCGGGGAGGCGAAGGCGGCGGTGCGTACGGTGATGCGGTCGGGCGGGTGGAGCGTGCTGACGGAGCTGTTCACCTGCCAGCTGATCGCCGGGGCGTGGCTCGGCGCGGTGTTCTGGGGCTG
>MUNG01000601.1 GCA_002154585.1 Streptomyces pseudogriseolus | reverse complement strand
GCGCGGTGACGCCGGAGACGGAGAAGGTCTCCTCGCCGGTCAGGCCGAGGGACTCGGCGGTGTGGCCCTCGGGGAACTGGAGCGGCAGGACGCCCATGCCGATGAGGTTCGAGCGGTGGATGCGCTCGTACGACTCGGCGATGACGGCCTTGACGCCGAGGAGCGCGGTGCCCTTGGCCGCCCAGTCGCGGGACGAGCCGGAGCCGTACTCCTTGCCGGCCAGGACGACGAGCGGGACGCCGGCGGCCTGGTAGTTCTGCGAGGCGTCGTAGATGAAGGAGACCGGGCCGCCCTCCCGCGTGAAGTCACGCGTGTAGCCGCCCTCGGTGCCCGGCGCGATCTGGTTGCGCAGGCGGATGTTGGCGAACGTACCGCGGATCATGACCTCGTGGTTGCCGCGGCGGGAGCCGTAGCTGTTGAAGTCGCGGCGCTCGATGCCGTGCTCCGTGAGGTACTGGCCGGCCGGGGTGTCGGCCTTGATGGCGCCGGCCGGGGAGATGTGGTCGGTGGTGACCGAGTCGCCCAGCTTGGCCAGCACGCGGGCGCCGGTGATGTCCTCGACCGGGGCCGGCTCCATCTGCATGCCCTCGAAGTACGGGGGCTTGCGGACGTAGGTGGACTCGCTGTCCCACTCGAAGGTGTCGCCGGTCGGCACGGGCAGCGCCTGCCACTGGGCGTCGCCGGCGAAGACGTCGGCGTAGGACTTGGAGAACATGTCCTCGCCGATGGCGTTCGCCACGACGTCGTTGACCTCGGCCTCGGAGGGCCAGATGTCCTTCAGGAAGACCGGGTTGTTGTCCTGGTCGTAGCCGAGGGCCTCGCGGGTGATGTCCACCTTCATGGAACCGGCGATCGCGTAGGCGACGACCAGCGGCGGGGACGCCAGGTAGTTCATCTTGACGTCGGGGTTGATCCGGCCCTCGAAGTTGCGGTTGCCGGACAGCACCGAGGTGACGGCGAGGTCGTGCTCGTTGACGGCCTTGGAGACCTCCTCCGGCAGCGGGCCGGAGTTGCCGATGCAGGTGGTGCAGCCGTAACCGACCAGGTTGAAGCCGACCTTGTCGAGGTACGGGGTCAGGCCCGCCTTCTCGAAGTAGTCGGTGACGACCTTGGAGCCCGGGGCGAGGGTGGTCTTGACCCACGGCTTGCGGGTCAGGCCCTTCTCCACCGCCTTCTTGGCCACCAGCGCGGCGGCGACCATGACGTACGGGTTGGAGGTGTTGGTGCAGGAGGTGATGGCCGCGACCGTCACCGCGCCGTGGTCCAGGGTGTAGGTGGTGCCGTCGGGGGCGGTCACCTCGACCGGGTGCGACGGGGCGCCGTTGGAGATGGCCGGGGCGTCGGAGGCCGGNNCTTCTCGGAGAAGTCCGGCTCGGCCTTCGGGTCCAGCCAGAGGCCCTGCTCCTTGGCGTACGCCTCGACGAGCGCGACCTGCTGCTCGCTGCGGCCGGTCAGACGCAGGTAGCTCAGCGTCTCGTCGTCTACGGGGAAGATCGCGGCGGTGGAGCCGAACTCCGGCGACATGTTGCCGATGGTGGCGCGGTTGGCCAGGGAGGTCGCGGCCACGCCCTCACCGTAGAACTCGACGAACTTGCCGACGACGCCGTGCTTGCGCAGCATCTCGGTGATGGTGAGCACGAGGTCGGTGGCGGTGGTGCCGGGCTGGAGCTCACCGGTGAGCTTGAAGCCGACGACGCGCGGGATCAGCATGGAGACCGGCTGGCCGAGCATGGCCGCCTCGGCCTCGATGCCGCCNNGCCGAGGCCGTTGACCATCGTGGTGTGCGAGTCGGTGCCGACCAGCGTGTCGGGGTACGCCTTGCCGTCGCGGGTCATCACGACGCGGGCCAGGTGCTCGATGTTCACCTGGTGGACGATGCCGGTGCCGGGCGGGACGACCTTGAACTCGTCGAACGCGGTCTGGCCCCAGCGCAGGAACTGGTAGCGCTCCTTGTTGCGGCCGTACTCCAGGTCGACGTTCTGCTTGAAGGCGTCGTTGGTGCCGAACTTGTCGGCGATGACGGAGTGGTCGATGACCAGCTCGGCCGGGGCCAGCGGGTTGATCTTGGCCGGGTCGCCGCCGAGCTCCTTCACGGCCTCACGCATCGTGGCGAGGTCGACGACACAGGGCACGCCGGTGAAGTCCTGCAT
>MUNG01000600.1:1448-1819 GCA_002154585.1 Streptomyces pseudogriseolus | reverse complement strand
CGTGGAACGCCGACTTCCGCGTCGCGTGTTGACGAGTTGGGGTAATTTGCCGGGATTGCCGGGGTATTTGTCGACAACGCGAGGCGGTGCGAGACAAGGCGAGGCGCCCCGCAGCACGCTGCGGGGCGCCTCGGCGTCAACGCGTTCAGTCGGACAGGCGCGCGCCCGTGGACGTGGAGAACACGTGGGTCTCGCCGGAGCGCGGCACGACGTGCAGCGTGCTGCCCTTCTCCGGGACCTCACGGCCGCCGACGCGGACCACCAGGTCCTTCGCCTCGCCGCCGACCTGCGCGGTGCCGTAGACGAAGGCGTCGGAGCCCAGCTCCTCCACGACGTTGACGGTGACCGCCACGCCCTGGTCGGAGTCGGCG
>MUNG01000600.1:1217-1361 GCA_002154585.1 Streptomyces pseudogriseolus | reverse complement strand
GCCGATGAAGCCGGCGACGAAGAGGTTCGCGGGCTTGTCGTACATGTTGCGCGGGGTGTCGACCTGCTGGAGCAGACCGTCCTTGAGCACCGCGACACGGTCACCCATGGTGAGAGCCTCGACCTGGTCGTGGGTGACGTAGAC
>MUNG01000600.1:0-1204 GCA_002154585.1 Streptomyces pseudogriseolus | reverse complement strand
CGGCCCATCGCCACACGCTGACGCTGACCGCCGGAGAGCGCCTTCGGCTTGCGGTCGAGGTACTCGGTGAGGTCGAGGATCTTCGCGGCCTCCTCGACCTTCTTGCGGATCTCCGCCTTGTTGACGCCGGCGATCTTGAGCGCGAAGCCCATGTTGTCGGCCACCGTCATGTGCGGGTAGAGCGCGTAGTTCTGGAACACCATGGCGATGTCCCGGTCCTTCGGCGGCAGGTGCGTGACGTCGCGGTCGCCGATGCGGATGGCGCCGCCGTTGACGTCCTCGAGGCCCGCGAGCATGCGGAGCGAGGTGGACTTGCCGCAGCCGGANNCGGCGGGCTTGGTCGAACCCGGGTAGATCCGGGTCGCCTTGTCGAACGTGACAGTGGCCATGTGAATGGTCCCCTTCTACCGGCAGGAACGTGCCGGACGATCCGAGTAGGAAGGTGGTGCCACGACGGGTGTTCCGTTGTGGTGTGGTCCACACGAGTGAACTGGCTCAGGACGGTACCTGGCGTTCACCTGCTTGTCAGCAGGTTCCGGGCTGTGAATTTCGCGAGAACTTTCGATCGTTCGCGTACCGGTCGGCCAGGACCGTGACCGCCTCGGCGNNCGCGCGGGGACAGCCGCAGCCGGGCGGTGTCCTGCCGCAGCGCCGCCTCCAGCCGTCGCGAGGTCTCCGTCCAGTACGCGGCCAGGTCGAACCCGGCGGGCCGGGTGAACTCCTCGCCGGTCTCCTCCACCTCCTGGAACCGCGAGACCCGGTACGTGCGCACCGCGTCGTCCGCGAGGGCGATCAGGTACCAGATGCCGCCCTTCAGCACGAGCCCCAGCGGCCGCACCTCCCGCCGCACCTCGCCGCGCCAGCGGGCGTACCGGGTCCGCAGCACCCGCCGCTCCCACACCGCCCGCGCGACCACCGCCAGGTGCGGCACCGGGTCGGCGTCCCGGAACCAGGCCGGCGCGTCCAGGTGGAACCGCTCACGCACCCGCCGCGCCTGGTCCGCCAGCCCGTCCGGCAGGGCGGCCTCCACCTTGAGCTGCGCGCTCGCCAGGACCGCCCCGAGCCCCAGCTCCCCGGCCGGCCCCGGCAGCCCCGCGAGCACGAGCGAACCGGCCTCCGCGTCGGTCAGCCCGGTGAGGCGCGTCCGGTAGCCCTCCACGAGACGGAAGCCGCCCTGCGGTCCGCGCTCGGTACGCACCGGCAC
>MUNG01000599.1 GCA_002154585.1 Streptomyces pseudogriseolus | reverse complement strand
TCCCGCGCCTACGTCGGCACCCGTCCGCCCACCTACGACGCGGAGCCCACCGCGCTCCCCGCCGCCGACCCCGACGACCTGGACGCGCTGGTCCCGGACACCGTGCTGGACGGCGCGCGGTACGGCGCCTGCACCCTGCGGGCCGTCTCCGTGCGCGGGGACTCCGCCCGGTACCGCGGCGAGCCCCGCCGCGACGCGCTGCTGACCGCGCGGTTCGGGGCGGGGGAGCGGGCCCTGGTGCTGGTGGCGGCGGCGACCGGTGTGCGGGCCGCCCCGGGGGCGCACCTGGCCGCCGCCGAGGCGTGCCGCTGGATCGGCGCGGCGGTGGGCCGCAGCCACGAGCGGCTCACCGACGACATCCGGGCCGCCCGCCGCGCCGACCTCAAGGCCGGCCTGCACCGCCTCACCGACCGCACCCTCGGCAAGCTGCGCGCCGCCGCCACCGAGCAGGGCCTCGACCCCGACGACTACGCCGCCACCCTGCGCTGCCTGCTGCTGTCCGCCGACCCCGGGTGCCGCACCCGGGTGTTCTTCGGGGTGGGCCCCGGAGGGCTGTTCCGGCTGCGGGACCGCGAGTGGCAGGACATCGAGCCGGAGGCCGCGGAGGTCAAGGGCGAGCCGGTGCTCGGCTTCGGCTCACCGCCGCACGAGACGCGGGACGGCGACCGCCTCACCATGGACCTCGGCATCCCCACGCCCCCGAGCCCGTACGAGCCGGCCCCCGAACCGCCGCGCGAGCCCTTCCGGTTCCGTACCTCCGTAGCCCGCCCGGGTGATGTGCTGCTGATGTGCGGCACCGGGTTCGCCGAACCGCTGCGCGGCGAGGCCGAACTCCGCGCCCACCTCGCCGGCCGGTGGTCCGATCCGGAGCCCCCGGGACTGACGGCGTATCTGGCCGACGTCCAGGTACGGGTGAAGGGGTACGCCGACGACCGTACGGCCGTGGCCGTCTGGGAGGCGTGAGCGCGCCCGGTGTGAATTCATGGAAACCGTCAGGCATCTCCGGCACCCGAGGGGCACACGGACACCATGGCCAAACAGAACATCGCGGAACAGTTCGTCGACATCCTCGTCCGCGCGGGCGTCAAACGCATGTACGGCGTGGTCGGTGACAGCCTCAACCCGGTCGTGGACGCCGTGCGCCGCAACTCCGCCATCGACTGGATCCATGTCCGGCACGAGGAGACCGCCGCGTTCGCGGCCGGCGCCGAGGCGCAGGTCACCGGCCGGCTCGCCGCCTGCGCCGGCTCCTGCGGGCCCGGCAACCTCCACCTCATCAACGGCCTCTACGACGCCCACCGCTCCATGGCGCCCGTCCTCGCCCTCGCCTCCCACATCCCGTCCAGCGAGATCGGCCTCGGCTACTTCCAGGAGACCCACCCGGACCAGCTGTTCCGGGAGTGCAGCCACTACTGCGAGCTGATCTCCAGCCCCCGTCAGATGCCCCGGCTGCTGGACACCGCCATCCAGCACGCGGTCGGCCG
The DNA here is from genome assembly GCA_002154585.1 of Streptomyces pseudogriseolus. GTDB lineage: Bacteria > Actinomycetota > Actinomycetes > Streptomycetales > Streptomycetaceae > Streptomyces > Streptomyces pseudogriseolus. The sequence continues at coordinate 1,837 of MUNG01000599.1, read as the reverse complement.
CTCCGGCGTCAGCGTCGTCTCGCTGCCCGGCGACCTGGCCGACGAACCCGCCCCCGACCAGGCGCCCGAGACCGCCCTGGTCACCTCCCGGCCCACGGTCCGCCCCGGCGACGACGAGATCGACAGGCTCGTCGACATGATCGACCGGGCCGAGAAGGTCACCCTGTTCTGCGGCGCCGGCACCAAGGGCGCGCACGCCGAGGTGATGGAGTTCGCCGGGAAGATCAAGGCGCCGGTCGGGCACGCCCTGCGCGGCAAGGAATGGATCCAGTACGACAATCCGTACGACGTCGGCATGAGCGGGCTGCTCGGCTACGGCGCGGCGTACGAGGCGACGCACGAGTGCGACCTGCTGATCCTGCTCGGCACCGACTTCCCGTACAACGCCTTCCTGCCCGGCGACGACGTGAAGATCGTCCAGGTCGACGTGCGGCCCGAGATCATCGGCCGGCGCTCCAAGCTGGACCTCGCGGTGTGGGGCGACGTGAAGGAGACGCTGCGCTGTCTCACGCCCCGCGTGCGCACCAAGGACAACCGCAAGTTCCTCGACCGGATGCTGAAGAAGCACGCGGAGGCGCTGGAGGGGGTGGTCAAGGCGTACACCCGCAAGGTGGAGAAGCATGTCCCGATCCACCCCGAGTACGTGGCGTCCGTGCTGGACGACCTGGCCGATGACGACGCCGTCTTCACCGTCGACACCGGCATGTGCAACGTCTGGGCCGCCCGCTACATCTCGCCCAACGGCCGCCGCCGGATCATCGGTTCGTTCTCCCACGGCTCCATGGCCAACGCCCTGCCGATGGCGATCGGGGCGCAGTTCACCGACCGGCACCGGCAGGTCGTGTCGATGTCCGGCGACGGCGGATTCACCATGCTGATGGGCGACTTCCTCACGCTCGTCCAGTACGACCTGCCGGTGAAGGTGATCCTGTTCAACAACTCCTCGCTCAGCATGGTGGAGTTGGAGATGTTGGTCGCCGGACTGCCCTCGTACGGCACCGAGATGAAGAACCCCGACTTCGCCGCCGTCGCCCGCGCCTGCGGCGCCTACGGGGCGCGGGTGGAGAAGCCCAAGGAGCTCGCGGGCGCGCTGAAGGCCGCGTTCAAGCACAAGGGGCCGGCGCTGGTGGACGTCGTGACCGACCCCAACGCGCTGTCGATCCCGCCGAAGATCAGCAAGGAGATGGTGACCGGGTTCGCCCTGTCGGCGTCCAAGATCGTGCTGGACGGCGGGGTCGGCCGGATGGTCCAGATGGCCCGCTCCAACCTGCGGAACGTGCCGCGTCCGTAAGGGCGTTCAGCCGGTGCGGGTCCGCCAGGACCGGTTCAGGGTGTCGTACTCGTAGTGCGGCAGGCCCTCGACGGCGCTGGTGCGGAAGGGGCGGCCCCGGTCGTCGATCCGCACCGTGCCGGTGCGGCCCTGCGAGGACCAGTCCAGCTCCAGGTACCAGCGGCAGTCGCAGCCCTCGGTGCGGGCGGTGACCATCAGCACCTCGGGGTCGGTCGCGGACACCCGGTACGGCATCCGCACCGCCGGGATCGGCTCGCCGGCGTCGTTCCCGGCGACCGCGCGGGCGATCGGCCGGTCCTTGTCCAGGTCCACGTCGAAGTAGCGCGGGGTCAGCGCGCCGCCGCAGCCCTGGTCCATCGCGTACGCGTTGCCGGACGCGGGCGCCGAACGGCCGGCCACCCGCACGCGCAGCGCCGTGAGGACGACGGCGGTGTCGGACCTCCCCTGCACCGACAGCTCCACCAGCGTCTCCCCGCCGTGCACGGCGCCCTGCAGGTCGCCCGCACCTGGTGCGGGCGTCCTGCGGGGCGCCGTGCACGGCGGGGA
>MUNG01000060.1 GCA_002154585.1 Streptomyces pseudogriseolus | reverse complement strand
CCGCCGCGAGCGCGCCGCCCTCCACCCGCCAGCCCACCGCGAGCCCGACCAGCAGGAACGGCACCGTCCCGGCCGCCGTCACCAGCACGTCCGCGACCGCCTGCCCCGCCGGCACGGCCGCCCGGCTCATCGGCAGCGTGCGGAACCGGTCCGTCACCCCACGGTGCACGTCCTGCGCCGCCTGGAACATGCCGGTCATCACACCGCCCGCCGCCGTCGCCACCNNGTAGCCGAAGAACAGCAGCATGCTCACCGGCATCGTCTGGGTGAGGATCAGCAGCCCCGGGTTGTTCCGCATCCGCCGCAGCTGCCGGCCCAGCATCGCGGTGCCGTCGTACGCCAACGTGCTCATGCCGCACGCTCCTTGTCGTCGTGGGGAAGGTCCGCCGGGTCCGTGCGCGGCTCGGTCAGCCGCAGGAACACGTCGTCGAGCGTCGGCGGCCTGAGACTCGCGTCGACGAGCCGTACGCCCGCCGCGTCGAACGTGCGCACCAGGTGCGGAAGGGTGAGGGCCGGGTCCCGGGTGACCGCGCCGACCGCCTGCCGCTGACGGTCCAGCGAGGGTTGCGAGCCGGTGAGCCGGTCCAGCACCCCGGCCGCCGCCTCCAGCGCGGCGCCGTCCGCCACCACCACCTCCGCGTGTGTCCCGACCAGGGCCTTCAGTCCGGCCGGGGAGCCGGTGTGCGCGACCCGGCCCCGGTCGACCAGCGCGATGTCGTCGGCCAGCCGGTCGGCCTCCTCCAGGTACTGGGTGGTGAGCAGCACCGTGGTGCCCTCGCCGGTCAGCTCCCGGACCACCTCCAGGATCAGGCCGCGGCCGGCCGGGTCGAGACCGGTCGTCGGCTCGTCCAGGAACAGCACCTCGGGCCGGCGGACGAGGCTCACCGCCAGGTCGAGCCGGCGCCGCATGCCGCCCGACCAGGTGGACGCGGGGCGGTCGGCCGCCTCCGCCAGCCCGAACCGGTCGAGCAGCTCACCGGCGCGGGCCGCCGCGTCCCGCGCGCGGTGCAGCCGGGCGAACAGCCGCAGGTTCTCGCGGCCGGTGAGATCCCCGTCGATCGAGGTGTCCTGCCCGGTGACGCCGATCCGCCGGCGCACGGCCGCGGCCTCCCGCACCAGGTCGTGGCCCGCGACCCTCGCGGCCCCCGCGTCCGGGCGCAGCAGCGTCGTCAGCAGCCGCACCGCCGTGGTCTTCCCCGCCCCGTTGGGCCCGAGCAGCCCGCACACGGTGCCCTGCGCCACCGCCAGATCCAGTCCGCGCAGGGCGTGCACGGCACCGAAGCGCTTTTCCAGCCCTTCACTCAGTACAGCGTACGTAGTAGTCATGGCTCGACCATAGCGCACTACGTACGGTGTACGTAACTACGATGGTGAGCGAGGTGATGACCGATGGCGGGCCGAGCGGCCGAACCCGAAGTGATCTGGGCGCGCCCCGAGCGCAGCGGCCGGGGGCCCAGGCCGGCGTACAGCCGCGCCGACATCGCGGCCGCCGCGGTGCGGATCGCCGACGCCGAGGGCCTGGACGCGGTCTCCATGCGCCGCGTCGCCGCCGAGCTGGGCTGCGGCACCATGTCGCTCTACAACTACGTCCCCCGCAAGGAGGACCTGTACGAGCTGATGGTGGACGCGGCCGGCGGCGAGCACGAACTGTGGGAGCCGAGCGGGGACTGGCGCGCCGACATGCTGCGGGTGGCGCACCAGACCCGGGACCTGATGCACCGCCACCCGTGGCTGCCGCGGCTGATGTCACCGGTCTACGGCTTCAGCCCCAACGCCCTGCGTTACCTGGAGCACTGCCTGGCCTGCCTGGACCCGATGCCCGGCCCGCAGGGCACCAAGCTGGAGCTGATCGCGATGCTCAACGGCATCGTGACGACGTACGTCACCAACGAGCTGGCCACCGCCGAACGCGCCCGCTCGCTGCCCTGGTCGCAGGAGCAGGAGAACGCGGTCCGCGGCGCCTACCTGATGTCCCGCGTCGCGAGCGGCGCGTACCCGAGGATGGCGGCGGCCTTCGCCGAGGACCCGGGGCCGATCGACCTGGAGGCGGTCTTCGAGCGCGCCCTCACCCGGGTCCTGGACGGCTTCGACCCGCGCCGCTGACGTCCGCGCGGGCGCGGGTCGCGTGTGCGTGGGTCAGCGCGTGCGCAGTTGTGCCGCCAGGGCGGCGAGGGTCCGGGCCGTCTCGGCGAGGCTTGTCGCGGCGGTCTCCAGGTCCGAGGCGACGCGGGAAGCGGCGACGGGGAGGTCGGTGAGGGGCGAGGCGGCGACGGGGGTGCCGCGGTAGCCGATGGGGCCCTCGTCGTGGCGCTGGTAGTAGCCGGTGAAGCCCTGGCCCACGGGGCGTTCGAGGAAGCGGACCTGGGCGAGCTGGATCTCGTGCGCGCCGCCGTTGCGGGTGATCTCCAGACGGAGGTGGAGGTGCGCCCTGGGCGTGCCGCGCAGGGTGAACTCCCGGGCCTGGTACCGCCGGTCGAACGTCTCGGCCGTGCGGGAGTCCAGCGGCGTCCAGGTGTGGCCGTCGTCGGAGCCGTGCAGCGTCCAGTCCTGGGGGTCGCGGTCGGGGAAGTCGTTCGCCGACACGAGGACGTACGAGGTGACCGCGGCGGGGCGGGCCAGGGTGAAGTCGAGCAGCGCGGTGTCGTCCCCCGCCAGCCACTTGTCGCGGGAGTCGTCGAGGAGGTTGTGGGCGATCTCGCCCGCCTCGGCGTACTCGTCGCTCGCCTCGACGTCGGTCACCTCGGCCTCCTCCTCCAGCGTGTGCAGCACGACCACACCGGAGTTGCCCCGCTGGTCCCGCCAGGTGATGCGCTCCGGGGCGGCCCCGCCGTCGTCCACCAGCAGCCGCAGTTCGTGCGAGCGGTGCCAGCCGCCGCCCCATCCCTCCTCGGTGTGGAAGCGGTGCAGGGACTCGGCCGGCACCTGGTCGGCGCCCTCCGGGTAGGTCCAGCGGCCGGCGACCCGTCCCCGGTACTCGTGCACCACGCCGTCCGCGTCACGGCGGCAGCCGTGGAAGTCGGACATGTTCGACTGGAAGCTGATGGCGGTCTCGGCGCCGTCCGTGCCGCGCCAGCCGAGCTGCGCGGGCAGCGCGTGCTCGCCCCGGTCGACGTGGAACAGCAGCCGCGGCGCCGGCTGCCAGTGGGCGGACGACGAGTGGGCGGGCCGGACCTCCGTACGGTAGGCGAACACCGAGTCGCGGGCGGCCGCCGCCGTCCGGGCACGCTCCGAACGGCCGCGCTCCCAGACGGGGTCGAGCGTGACCCGGTAGAGCCAGAGCATGGTGCGCGCCTCGGCCGAGGAGCGTATCTCCAGGGTGTTGACGCCCGGCTTCAGCAGATGTCCGGGCACGGCGAAGACGTTGTCCTGCGGAAGGTCCCCGCCCCCGGGCACGGTCAGGTTCTCGGCCACCGGCTCACCCTGGACGAACACGTCCATCGGGGCGTACCCCAGCGATCCGCCGGCCTTGGACACCAGCGCGGTGACGGTCAGGGTGACCTGCGGAACGTCCTCCGGGTCCGCCACCTCGAACCGCAAGGTCACCGTCCCGCCCGCGCTCAGCGCCAGGTGCGACCCGGCGAACCGGGCCCCGTGCAGCCTGACGTCGGCGTTGGCCAGTCGGGCCGGGTCGGCGGAGAAGTCCGCGTAGGTCGCCTCGAATCCCATGGGTGCAACAACTCCTGAAATGCCGTCGGCCGAGCGGCCGTTCGTGCGACGACCGTGACCGGGACCCTAGTGCGCCCGACTGACAACGCCGTCGGAGAGGGCGGGGGCCGTGCGGGCGCGAGGCGCGGGTGTGCCTCAGAGCAGCGCGAGCTGGCCCTCCGGGCCCTCCTCGCGGGCGTCCAGCACCGAGGCGGGGCGGCGGGCGGCGGCCGGTACGGGCAGGACGCCCGCCGTGCGCAGGTCGGACGGGGTGACCGGGGCGGGCACGGAAGCCGCCGTCAACTCCTCGCGCTGCGGGCGCAGTTCGGCGAGGAGGGTGAGCACCGTGACCAACTCCAGCAGTTCCGACGTCCAGGTCTGCGGCCAGGCGGGCGGGCGGATCGCCTCCAGCGTGCCCGGCTCGGCCGGGCGGGTCCGCTCCGCGAACCACTCCTCCAGCACCCGCACCCCGTTCGACTCGAACTCCCACGCCTCCGCCGGCACCGGGGAGATGCGGCCCTCGCCCAGCAGCAGCGCCTCCTCGTCGCGGTCGTGGGCCGGCTCGGGCGGGCGGGACGGCAGCGGGGCGCGGACGTACGGGCGGCGGCCGCCCGGGAGCCGGGGGCGTTCGCCGTCCCGGCGCATCAGCCACAGCATGCGGCGGCCCAGCGCCACACCGCGCCGCCAGGTGTCCGGGTCGCCGGTGAGCGGCACGGCGAGCCCGTCCGGCGAGGGCCGGGCGACGGCCGTCGACCAGGCCAGGACGTCGACGGGGGAGACCTCCACACCCAGCCGCACGGCGAGGTGGTCGGTCAGGCCCGGGGCCAGATTGGGCTCGGCGGCGCCCGGCCTGCGGTACAGCGGGCGGATCCGGCCCGTGCGCAGCACCGGGAAGAGGGAGGTGGCCAGCAGCGGCGGGCCGCCGCCGGACGTCTCGACGGCGAAGATCTGGCGGTCGTCCGCCACCCGCCACAGCTCCGGCCGGGGCGCGTCGATCAGCCGCTGGTCCGGGATCAGCCACTGCTCGTCGAACGGCCCGTGCAGCACCCGGACCGGCTCCGGACACGGTCCCGAGGCGCGGGCCAGCCGCTCCGTGCCGCCCTCCCGCCCCGGCAGCTGCCCGACCGCCGTGTGCGGCGTGCGGGACCGCGTCGGCATGAACAGGGCCTCGCGGTCCGGGCCCTCGGCCTTCACCAGCGCGTCCCAACGGGCTCTCAGGGACGCCGCGTCGGGGGCCGCCGGCCACCCCCGGCCGAGCCGCGGCGGTGCGACGGACCACGGCATGAGGTCCGCCAGCAGCGGAGCGTCGTCGTGCGTCACGCTGGGCATCGTACGGCCTGACGGCGGGCGCGGATCAGTGGGCGTCCAGGGTCACCGTGAAGGAGAAACGGTCGCCCCGGTAGTGGATCACGGCCACGTCCAGCACCTTTCCCGCGGAGTCGTAGGTGACGCCGGTGTAGTGCAGGATCGGGCTGAGCAGCGGGACCCGCAGCAGCCGCGCCGTCTCCGGGTCCGCCAGCCGCGCCTCCACGGTGTCCGTGATGCGGCTGATGTCCGCGCCGACGACGTCCCGCAGCACCTTCGTCATGGGCCACCGCACGAGATCCTGCGGGTCGATCCGCTCGGCCAGCTCCGGACGGACGTGGTTGCGGGCGTGGTTGGTCGGCTCGCCGGTCTTCTCGTCGGCGCGCAGCCGGTGGTAGGCGGCCGTCTCCGTCAGGTCCGGGAAGTACGCGGCGAGTTCGGACGGCACCGGCGCCGGACCGTGCCCCAGCAGCTCCGTCGTCATGCCGGACTGCTGGGCCACGATCGCGTCGACCGAGCCCAGCAGCCGCACCGGCGCGCCCCGCAGGGCGTCCGGCTCGATGAACGTGCCGCGCCGCCGGTGCCGGGTGATCAGCCCTTCGTCCTCCAGCTCCTTCAGCGCCTGCCGCATGGTCAGCACGCTCACCCCGTAGTGCCCGGCCAGCTGCTCCTCGGTGGGCAGGCGCAGCGGGTCGTGGGGCGAGCGGCCGAGGATCGAGGCGCGCAGCGACTGCGACACCTGGTACCAGAGCGGCAGCTTGCGGTTGAGGACGATCGAGTCCGGGGCGAAGGAGGTCACGCGCTATCCGTACCGGTCGGGGAACGGTCAGTGCAATGGCCGGAAGTGACGCTCGAGGCCCTGCCACACGTCGTCGTACCCCTGCTGCAGGTGCTCCGCCCGCGCCGCCTGGGGGGTGAGGGACACCGGCCAGCGGGTCTCGAACATGAAGGCAAGACCGTCGTCGATCTTCTGCGGCTTCAGCTCCGCCGCGCTCGCCCGGTCGAACGTCTCCCGGTCAGGGCCGTGCGCCGACATCATGTTGTGCAGCGAGCCGCCGCCCGGCACGAAACCCCCCTCCCCGGCCGTCTTCGCGTCGTACGCGCCCTCGATCAGGCCCATGTACTCGCTCATCACGTTCCGGTGGAAGTACGGCGGCCGGAAGGTGTCCTCGCCGACCAGCCAGCGCGGGGCGAACACCACGAAGTCCACGCCCGCGAGACCGGGGGAGTCGCTCGGGGACGTCAGCACGGTGAAGATCGACGGATCCGGGTGGTCGTACGAGATGGTGCCCATCACATTGAACCGGCGCAGGTCGTAGGCGTACGGCACATGGTTGCCGTGCCAGGCGACCACATCCAGCGGTGAGTGGTCGTACGTGGCCGCCCACAGGTTGCCGCAGAACTTGTTCACCACCTCCACCGGGCCCTCGACGTCCTCGTACGCGGCGACCGGCGCGCGGAAGTCACGGGCGTTCGCCAGGCCGTTGGCGCCGATCGGGCCGAGGTCGGGCAGCCGGAACGGCGCACCGTAGTTCTCGCACACATAACCGCGGGCGGTCTCGTCCAGCAGCTCCACACGGAACCGCACCCCACGCGGGATCAGCGCGATGTGTCCCGGCTCCACATGCAGCAGCCCGAACTCCGTGCGCAGCAGCAGCCCGCCGCGCTCCGGCACGATCAGCAGCTCGCCGTCGGCGTCGCTGAACACCCGGCGCATGGAGGCGTCGGCGTGGTACAGGTGCACCGCCATGCCGCTGCGCTGCGTCACGTCGCCGTTGCCGCCCAGGGTCCACAGGCCGGCCAGGAAGTCGGTGCCCTCGGCCGGCGCGGGCAGCGGGTTCCAGCGCAGCCGGTTGGGGTCGGGCACCGTCTGGGTGAACGGCGCCGAGCGCAGCGCGCCGTTGCCCGTGCGGGTGAACGCCGGGTGCGCGGCGGACGGGCGGATCCGGTACAGCCACGAGCGGCGGTTGACCGCGCGCGGCTCGGTGAAGGCCGATCCGCTCAGCTGCTCCGCGTACAGCCCGAGCGGCGCGCGCTGCGGGGAGTTGCGGCCCACGGGCAGGGCCCCCGGCACGGCCTCCGAGCTGTGCTCGTTGCCGAAGCCGGAGAGGTGCTCCAGACCCTCGGCGGTCTTGCGCGCCTCCTCACGCTCCGTCGCGCTCCCGCGGGCGGTGGCCCCGTCGCTCATGTCCGCTGCTCCCTTGCACCGAGCTGATTCCTATAGGACACCGTAGGATTGCGGTTACCCGGGCGCAAGAGGGCCGCGCGGTCTCGTTCCGCAGCCGGACCTCTCCTCCCCTCCGAGGAGTACGCGGAACCAGACTCCAGGGGGATTCGCGCGTTCGGACCGCTGTTCTACGCTCCCCGGCATGACGTGGACGCGGAGGCCGATCATCCCCGCGCTCGCGGTCTGTGTCGTCGTACTGGCCGGATCCGCGGGCTGCGACTCCCCGGGCGGCCGGGGCGGCGGCGAGGTGCCGGCCTCACCCGTGGGCCGGCTCCTCGACGAGCGCGACGAGGACGGCCGCCCCTACCGGGAGGTGGACGAACAGGACGCGCCCGAGGTCACCGTGGAGGTCGCCCCCGACGGTGAGGGCGGCTGGGACGTACGGCTGCGCGTGCGCAACTTCCGCTTCTCGCCGGACGGGACGGGACGGCGCGCCGAGGCCGGCCGGGGTCTGGCCCACCTGGAGGTGAACGGCCGCCGCGTCGCCGTGCTGCGCACCCCCGAGTACCACCTCGCCGCGGGCGCCTTCCCGCGCGGCACCCACCAGGTCACCGCACGGCTGTACGCCGACGACGGATCGGTGTGGGCCGTCGACGGCAAGCCCGTGGAGAGCACCGCCGACATCACCGTCTCCGGGCAGGAGCCGACCCCGGAACAGAGCGTGGCGCCGCTCGCCCAGGGGCCCGGTTCACCCGGCGGCCCCGTGCGGGCATGATGAGCCCCGTGTCCCACACGCCATCGCTCCGCCGGGCGCCGGTGCAGCGGCGCAGCGCCGAACGGCTGGCCAGGATCCTCGACGCCTGCGCCGGCCTCCTCGACGAGGTCGGCTACGACGACCTCAGCACCCGCGCGGTCGCCGAGCGCGCCGGCGTCCCCATCGGTTCCGTCTACCGCTTCTTCTCCAACAAACGCCAGATGGCCGACGCGCTCGCCCAGCGCAACCTGGAGCGCTTCACCGAACGCGTCACGGAACGGCTGACCGCCACCGGCGACCGCGGCTGGCGGCACGCCATGGACGCCGTGCTCGACACCTACCTGGACATGAAGCGCACCGCCCCCGGCTTCTCCCTCGTCGACTTCGGCAACCAGATACCGGTCGGCACCCGCCGCGCCGAGCCCAACCACCGGGTCGCCGACCGGCTCACCACGCTGCTCTCCGACTACCTGGGCCGCCCCGCCGACGACGACCTGCGCCGCACCTTCCTGGTCGCCGTGGAGACCGCCGACGCCCTGGTCGACCTGGCGTTCCGGATGACGCCCGAGGGGGACGAGAAGGTCATCGCCGAACTGCGGGCGCTGCTGAGGGCGTATCTGGCCCAGGTACTCGACTGAGTCGGTCGCCGGTCGCCGGTCGCCGGTCGCCGGTCGCCGGGTGCCGGCTGCCGGGTGCGGGCAGCGAAGGCGGGCGCCCGCCCTCCCCAACATGCCTACCGGTCGGTATGCTCGGCCCGTCCGTGCGTCACCGCCGCCGTACCGGGAGGACCCGTGTCCCGCACCGCCCTGCGTATCTGCCCCCTGTGCGAGGCCACCTGCGGCCTGGTCCTCACCGTCGACGACGGCACGGTCACCCGCGCCCGCGGCGACCGCGACGACGTCTTCAGCAAGGGCTTCGTCTGCCCCAAGGGCGCCGCCTTCCCCGAGGTGGACTCCGACCCCGACCGGCTGCGCACCCCGCTCGTCCGCGTCGACGGAGAGCTGCGCGAGGCCACCTGGGAGGAGGCCTTCGACGCCGTCGCCGCGGGACTGCGCGGAGTCGTCGAACGGCACGGCCCCCACGCCGTCGGCGTCGTCCTCGGCAACCCCAACGTCCACACCATGGCCGGCGCCCTCTACCCGCCGCTCCTCGTCGGCGGCCTCGGCACCCACAGCCTGTTCACCGCCTCCACCGTCGACCAGATGCCCAAGCACGTCTCCAGCGGGCTCCTCTTCGGCGACGCCAACCTCATCCCCGTACCCGACCTGGACCGCACCGACCACCTGCTGCTGATCGGCGCCAACCCGCTCGAGTCCAACGGCAGCCTGTGCACCGCGCCCGACTTCCCCGGCCGGCTCAAGGCGCTCAGGGCGCGCGGCGGCACCCTCACCGTCGTCGACCCGCGCCGCACCCGCACCGCCCGCCTCGCCGACCGGCACCTCGCCGTGCGCCCCGGCACCGACGCGCTGCTGCTCGCCGCGATCGCCCGCACCCTCCTCGACGAGGACCTCGCCGACCTCGGCGACGCCGCACCGCACATCGAGGGCGTCGCCGAACTCTCCGACGCCCTCGCCGGCTTCACCCCCGAGGCGGTCGCCGACGCCTGCGACGTCGACGCCGATGTCATCCGCACCCTCGCCCGCGACCTCGCCGCCGCGCCCACCGCCGCCGTCTACGCCCGCATCGGCAGCTGCACCGTCCCGCACGGCACCCTCGCCAGCTGGCTCGTCGACGTCCTCAACGCCCTCACCGGCAACCTGGACCGGCCCGGCGGCGCGCTCTTCCCGCAGGCCGCCACCGACAAAACCCCGCGCCCCGCGGGACCCGGCCGCGGCTTCGCCCTCGGCCGCTGGCACTCCCGGGTGAGCCGCCACCCCGAGGCCAAGGGCGAACTGCCGCTGTCCGCCCTCGCCGAGGAGATCGACACCCCCACCGAGGAGGGCGCGCCGGTCCGCGCCCTCGTCGCCGTCGCCGCCAACCCGGTGCTCTCCGCGCCCGACGGCAACCGGCTGGACAAGGCGCTCGCCTCCCTCGACTTCATGGTGAGCGTCGACCCCTACCTCAACGAGACCTCCCGGCACGCGCACGTCGTCCTGCCGC
>MUNG01000006.1 GCA_002154585.1 Streptomyces pseudogriseolus | reverse complement strand
GGGTGAACGGGGCACCGGGAGCGGGCGCGGGCGCAGGCGGCGTGAACGGGGCGCCCGGAGCAGGCGCAGGCGCAGGCGCAGACGTGGGCGCGGGCGGGGTGAAAGGCGCCCCCGGTGCCGGTGCCGGAGGCGTCGGCAGGGCGGACGGCCCGGAGGCCCCCACGGCGTGCGGCGGCGGAGTCAGCCCCGGCAGCGGCGGAATGACGCCACCGGACGAGGCCGGAGGACCCGAAGCCCCGGAACGACCGGAACCCCCGGAAACTCCCGCATCACCGGAACTCGTCACCGACCCGGACGAGTTGCCCGAGTCGGATCCGGACGTGGACGAAGGCGTGGACGAAGGGGTGGAGGAAGCGGCCGGGGAAGTCGCTTCCGACGCGTTCTGCGTGTACCAGGCCGGCGGCGCGTAGTCGATGGTGAACTCGCCCGTCGTCTCGATGGCGGATTCCGCGTCGGGCTGGTCATCGCCGGGGTTCGCCCAGCTCCCGTGCGTACCGTCCCGATCGCTGCTCACAGTTCCTCCTGGTTGGTCGAGCACCCTTGTGCCGTGCTGGGGGCGACCATCTGCCCTCCCCGTCAGGACGCCCGTACCCGTACGACAGGTTTCGACGTCACACCGGTACCAGCCTAATCACCACGGCGGTCCCCCCGGGAGGCCCGCCCTCCGCTCGGCACCCGACGCCTCGGTCAGGCCTCGCGCGGCGAGGGCGGTCCACCTCCCCGGAACCGGGACGGAACGACGGGTCGCGCGCCCGCCCCCGCCGCCCGTCAGTCCATCCGCCGCGGCGTACCCAGCAACCCCACTTCCGCGTCGGTCGGCTGCGTCGTCACGTACTGCCGGTCGCGGTCGGAGCACCACAGGGTGACCCCGTCGGGGAGGGTGGGCAGGGTGTCGACGTCGGCGCGCGACAGCCCCATCGTGCGGCCGAGTTCGGCGGCCTCGTCCGGGGATATGCGCTGGACGCCCACCAGGCGTGCCTGCCGTACCAGCCGGGGCGCGACAGGGCTGAGGTAGGGCAGCAGGGTCAGCACCGACTGCCACGGCCCGGACACCACGCGCCCGCGCGGGGGCCGCATGCCGCAGTCCCGCACCACCAGCACCGGGGTGCCGGCCGAGGCGCCCTGCGGGGGCACCCGCCCCACGTCGTACACCGCGAGCCCGTTCTGGCCGCCGCCCATGGCGTGCATCATCTGCGTCCAGGCCTGCGCGCGCCCGGTCTCGACGGCCACGCGGGCGCCGGTCGCGGCGGCCCGCAGGGCGAGCACCTGAGCCGTCCAGAGGCCGCCGATGAGCACGACGTCGTACGGCGTGGGCCGGTTGAGCCCCAGGACGGCGGGCTGGCCCTGGGCGTCCACGCCGATGACGACGCCGTCGTCGCCGATGGGCAGCGCGAGGGTGTCCAGGTCGTCCACGGACAGGGTGTGCCGTCCGTGGCGGGGGCCGAACAGGCCGAAGCCGAACCGCAGCGAGCCACGCGCCTGCCGCCCGCCGGTGTCCGGGGCGGCCTGCGCGCCCCCCGCCGCCGCGTCCGTACGCGGCGGCCCACCGTGGGCGCCCGCACCCTGCGCGGTCTGTGTCGTCGCGGTCGTCACCTGGCACCTCCGAGCGGCAGAGTGGCGAGCACGCCGGGCAGTTGCTCCCGGTCGAGCCGGGTCAGCGCCGCGCCCGCGTCACGGGCGGCCGCCTCCAACGCGCGCCGCGCCTCGGTCAGTTCGTCGGCGCTGCGTCCCGTCACGCGGAGGTGGCCGGTCAGCGACATCTCCCGCCGGTCGCCGGGGGCGAGGGTGAGGCTGATGGTGGTGGCGAGCGCGTGCACCCCGGTGATCCGGGCGACGAACTGGTGCAGCGACGGACCGTGAGCGCCGCCCAGGGAGGGCCACTTGCGGATCCAGTACGTGGTGTGCCGGCGGTTGTCGCAGCGCCAGCTGCGGCTGGACTCCTCGGTGCGGCGCTCGCGCCGGTCGGCCCGGCCCGACTCGGCCGTGACCAGCGGATTGGCGCAGGCGGAAGTGGCGACGGCGGAGATCAGCTCCTCCTCGTCGAGCACCGTGGCCCGGAACCCGGCGCCGGCCAGCCGGCTGGCGAGGTGGTCGGCGACGCGCACGACACACTTCTGAGCGCCGTGCAGCCCGCCGCCCCGGGCGGCCACGGCCTCCGGACACAGCTCGGGGTCGAGCTTCAGCGCGATCCAGGTGATGCGCACGGCGGGAGCGCCCGTCTGCGCCTGCAGGGGCGCGTAGTTGGTGACGGCGACCGACTGGGGCGGCAGATGCAGCGCGGGCGCGGGCTGGGTGTGCAGCACCACCTGCGCCGACTCCAGCCGGATCCCGTCCACCTCGAGCGCGTCCCGCACCAGGGCCAACGGCAACGGCTGCCGGCTCCGCTCGGCCCGCAACGCCGTGGCATCGGCCTCCACCTGCACGACGGCGGTGACGAAGGTGCCGTCCCCGACGATCCCCACGGGACGCCGGTCCCGCGCGCCGTAGGAGCAGGTGCGCAGGGCCGGGTCGCATTCGAGCACCGGCGTCAGCCCGGGCTCGGTCCCCGGCGGCAGCTCGAGAGCCGCGGCCTGCTTCTGCCGCGCCCGCAACTGCCGTGCGGTGGCGAGCCATTCGGGCAGCGAGCGCCCACGACGACGGACCAGGGCGAGCGCAGCCAGCGCGACGGCGACGACCGCGCCCGGCGCCAGCGCCGCGGGGCCGGTCACCCATCCGGCGAGCAGGAGGGCCGCGGCGATCTCCAGCAGCACGAGTCGTTGCAACCGGAACGAACCGCCGTGCCCCGAACGTACCCTGAGCTGGATCGCGTCCCGTGCCCGCCGACCGTCCGACGGCGGCCCGGCGGCCCCCTCCGGCCCGGCCGCAGGCGCTCCCGTCGCTCCCGCCGGACCGCGCGCCCGCGTCCCCGAAGCCCTCACTCCATCCCCCGCTCTGGTCACAACAGCCTGAGCAACTACACCCTCAGCGGCTCGGAACGAGCTCGCGTACCCTACCCGTTCGCCGCACTCCGACGATCACCAGGCATAGTAGGGGGCCCGTCCGACAGCGGACGGCCGGGGATTCGCACCCGGGGCGGTACATGGGGGAGCGGCAGGCACTGATGGCATCACGGCGGGACGAACTCAACGCCTACACCTTTGCGAAGCGGCGCATGCTGGCCGCTTTTCTCCAGCCCTCGCCGTCCGGATCGGAGGAGGGGGCGCCCCGGCCGCTACGGGCCGTCGTGCCCAGCCTCGTCGTCGGCGTGCTGGTGCTGGGCGGCTTCGGAGCGTGGGGCATGTTCAAGCCCACGGCGCCCCCGGGCTGGGACGAGCCCGGTACGCGCGTCATCGTGGGCAAGCAGTCGACGACCCGTTACGTCGTCCTCGAGACGGACGGCGTGACGCGCCTGCACCCGGTCCTCAACCTCGCCTCCGCCCGGCTGCTGATGAAGGACGCGGGGTACCGGGTCGTCCAGGTCAGCGACAAGGTCCTCGACTCCGGCGAACTGCCGCGCGGGCCGATCCTCGGCATCCCCTACGCGCCCGACCGTCTGCCCTCCGCCGAAGAGGCCGGCAAGGCCAAGCGCTGGGCCGTCTGCGCACAGCCCGGCGGCAAGGACGGCAAGGGAACGGTCCAGGAGGCCACGTTCGTGTTCGCCGACGCGGACCGGAAGAGGACCGACGGCGCCGGCCGGCTCTCCGGCGGGGACGCCCTGTACGTGAAAACCCGTGCCGGTGAGCGCCACCTCGTCGACGCCCGCGGAACCGCGTACGCCGTCACCGGCGAGACGTCCGACCCGCTGACCATCGCGCTCGTCGGCTCCCGTGAGCCGCAGCTCGTCACCGAGGAATGGCTCGCCACCCTCCACGAGGGCGACCCCCTCCGTTTCCCGGAGCTCCCCTCCGGTGTCGGTGACCCGGCGGGCGTCCCGGGACAGCTGTCGGAGGACGAGAACAGGGTCGGCATGGTCCTGAGGACGGAGACCGGCGAGGGTACCCAGTACTACGTCGTCCTCCCCGGGAAGGTGCAGCCGGTCACCGAGTTCACCGCCTGGCTGCTGATCTCCTCGCCGCAGACGGCCGAACTGAACATGAACGGCAAGGCCCGCACCGTGGGCCTTCAGGACTTCACCCCCGACCCCGAACCCTTCGACGGCGCGTCCGCCGACTGGCCGGACCTGCGCGTCCGCCAGGTCAACTCCCCCGACGGCGGCCGGGACACGGTGTGCAGCGTGCTCCGGGACGTGGGCAAGGACAACTCGACGGTCCTCAGCACCTGGGCCGGCAAGGACTACCCCGTGGAGATCACGGCCGACGGCACCAGCACGTACGTCACCCCCGGAACGGGACAGCTCTACACCCAGATCCAGGGCACGGCGTCCGACGCCGGATCCCTCTTCCTGGTGACGGACACCGGACTGCGGTACGCCGTCCAGGCGAACGGGGACAGCGACAGCGAGACCTCGGACATCGGCGCCGACCCGGACGGCGGGCCGGACGGCAGCCCCGAGCCCAGCGAGGCGCAGGTCAAGCTCGGCTACCAGAACGTACGGCCGGCGAGGATCCCGCTGGCCTGGTCGGAGTTCCTGGCCAAGGGGCCGCGCCTCGACACCAACAGCGCCCGCCAGCCCCAGGGTTCGTGACCCGCCGCCCCCCCCGGGTGGACGCACGACCCCCGCGCGCACGAACCACGGACGACGGACGAGAAGAGGACCGAACCGGTGTCGCCGACCAAGGCCGCTCTGCTGGCCGCCGCCGCAGCCCTGACCGCTCTCGGTGTCTGCCCGCCCGGGACCGGGCCCGCGGCCGGCCAGGACGGTCCCGCACGCCCGCAGGCGCCCGTGCGGCTCGCGGGCAGCGGTGCGTGCACCTATCCCAGCGAGCGGCAGTTCAAGGCGCGCCCCTGGTCACTCCAGCGCGTCCTGCTCGACGAGCTGTGGCAGGGGACCGACAAGGGCAAGGGCGTGCGGGTGGCCGTCATCGACACGGGCGTCGACGACAGGAACCCGCAGCTCGCCGGGGCCGTCGACAAGGCGGCCGGGCTGGACCTGCTCGCCGGGGGCAAGGGCGGCGACCCCACCGACGACCAGGTGGGGCACGGCACCAAGGTCGCGGGCATCATCGCGGCCCGGCCACGGGAGGGGACCGGGTTCGTCGGCCTGGCGCCGAACGCCACCATCATCCCCATCCGCCAGAACGACGCCGACAGCAGCGGCGACTCCGACAGCATGGCCCGGGCCATCGACCACGCCGTCGCCCGGGGCGCCGACGTCATCAACATCTCCCAGGACACCACCAAGCCGCTGTCCCACACCTCGGCCCTGGCGGAGGCGGTCCGCAAGGCGATCGAGCGGAACGTCGTCGTGGTCGCCTCCGCGGGCAACGACGGCCTGGACGGCAAGCAGAAGAACACCTACCCCGCGGCCTTCGACGGCGTGCTGGCCGTGGCCTCCTCCGACCGGAACAACGAGCGCGCCGCCTTCTCCCAGACGGGCAGCTTCGTGGGCGTGGCCGCCCCCGGAGTGGACATTGTCTCCACGGTGCCCGGCGGCGGCCAGTGCACGGACAGCGGCACCAGCTTCTCCGCGCCGTTCGTCGCGGGAGTGGCGGCCCTGCTCAAGGAGAAACACCCCCGCTGGACCACGGCCCAGATCGTCACACAGATCGAGCAGACGGCGGAGCGCTCGGTCAACGGCCACGACGACTTCGTCGGCTGGGGAGTGATCGACCCCGTGCGGGCCGTCCAGGAGTCCGACGTCGCCGACCCTCCCTCGTCCCCCACTCCCGACCCCGGTGTGCCCCAGGCACAGGCGCCCGACGTGGCCCCGTTCTCCCTGGCGGAGACGCCGGCGGAGCGCGACGAACGCCGTGCCACCTACGCGCTGGGGATCACCGCGGTCCTGGTCGCGGTCGTCACCGGCACGGCCGTCGTGCTGCGCGACCTGCGCCGCCGCCGGGAGGCACGAGGAGCATGACGCGCCCCTCCCCGGACCGCGCGGGAGGTCACTCGGCGGTCGCCGCTTCCTCCGACGAGGGTTCCAGGTCGAACTCGCCGTCCCGCGCGCCCAGGACGAAAGCACGCCATTCCGCCTCGGTGTAACGCAGCACCGTGCCGGGGTCGAGCGACGACCTCATGGCCACGGCGCCACCGGGCAGATCGGCGATCTCCACCCGCTCCTCGTGCGTCTCCGTGCCCGGCGCGCTGCGCCACTCCACGCCCGAGATGTCCAGCGCGTACAGCTCGTCCCGCTCGCGCTCCTTGCGCGCCTTGATCTCCTCGGGCGTCTCACGCCCCTGGTCCGGCAGCTCTGCCATGGCGGAACGGTGTCCTTTCGTGACGTACGAACGATCCAGGGCCACCGTACTGGGAGCCTCCGCGGGGACACTCCCGGATGACCGGATCACACGGTTCTGGCCGGACGGTACCCGCCATGAACTGGCCTGTCCTCGCTTTGCAGTTGGAACCCCCACGTCAAGTGACTAAAGTGGCCCCGGTGCCACGGGTGTGGTACGCACGGGGGCGGCGTGACGCTGCGGCCACGCGTCGCGCGGGGGTGCAGCGGTTCTTGCCCGCCAGGACAGCCTGGAGACCCATCCACGGCGGCCCGTCACGGTGGCAACGGCCACCGGTGCATCGAAGGAGGGCAAGCGACCATGAGCGTCAACTACAGCGACTCGGATCTGACCGACCTCGCGAACAAGATCCGCGACTTCCACACGGACGTGAGCAGCAGGGTGACGTCCCTCAACGCCGTCGTCGACATGATCCAGGCCGGGTGGCAGGGTGCGGCGGGCAAGGAGTTCGACACCGTCCAGCGCGGCGTCAACCAGCACCTGAAGAAGATCCAGGACGACCTCGTCGACCTCGAGGACGTCATGCGGATGAGCGTCAAGGGCTTCAGCGAACACGAGCAGCAGCGCGTCACGGAGATCCGGCAGGTGGACAACTCGTACCAGGTCACCAGCCGCATCACCGACCTCGCCTGACCGCAGAAACCCCGCCCGCCACCCAGGAGAAACGCATCGTGAGCGTCAACTACGACCGCACCGCCGTCAACTACGACACCGTCACCCAGGCCGCCCAGGACGTGCGCAAGACGGCCAAGGAACTGTCCGAGCAGCTCGACATCCTCATGCGCAAGGTCAAGGCCGTCGCCGAGACCTGGGAGGGCGAGGCGAAGACCGCCTACGGCGAGATCCAGCGCAGCAGCAGCTCGGAGATGGACCAGATGTGCCAGAAGCTGAACCGCATCGCCAAGCTGCTGGACGACTCGGTCATCGGCTACCAGGACACCGACCACGGCAACGCGGCCCGCTTCCGCATGCTGATGGGCTGACCACCCGCACCACGGGTCCGGACGGACAGGAGGCGGCCCGCGCCGGGCCGCCTCCCGGCATGTGGGAAACGCCACGAGGCGTGGCGCGGAAGCGCGTTGCGCTCCGAGAAGCGCCTGTGTGATCTTTGGGCGCATGTGTGCGAACGGGGGAAGCACGGACAGCACCGCTGTGCCCGGGGAACCGGAACAGCCGGGCGGCAGGGCCGACTTGGCCGAGGTCGTGCGCAGGGCGAAGGCCGGGGAGGCGACACCGCAGGACGTGTTCGAGACGTTCCTGCACGCCCGTGTCTACTGCGAACGACCGGACGAACCGGGCTTCCTGACGGTCACCGCCTCCGAGCTGCCGGGCACGGACGGCCGCGCCCCCCAGGGCTCCCGCATCCTCGACCTGGCCCTCGTCCCCGACGGGACCGACGCGACCGCCGCCCCCGGCGACGCGACGCCAGCGGCCCGCCTGGTACCGGTGTTCACGTCGCTGGAACAGTTCGCGCTGTTCACGGGCGGAGGCGCCTGGTTCTCGACGACGGGCGCCGACGTCCTCGACCTGATGCCGGCGGGGCTCGACGTCTGGCTGGACCCGGCCGCCGAGCACGCGGTACGGCTCGCCTCGGCCGCCACGAAGAGCGAGCCGGTCCTGCACGTCTCGTACCGTCCCCGGGGGAGCGCGGCATGAGCGGCACCCAGGGATGGCTCATCCCGATGGGCGCGGACGGCGGCGAGTTCAAGTGGGAGGTCCAGTTCCTCCAGTCGATCGCCCAGCCGCTCGAGGAGTCCACGGCCGCCGCGAGGAAGATCGCCGAGGAACGCGCCGACGCGGCGTTCGACCTCGCCGCCCTCACCGCGGAGAACGCGACCGGAGCGGACGACGTCACCGGCGCGGTCAACGACTTCCTCGATAAGTGGTGCCACGGTCTCGGCTGCATCGCGGACGACGCCGACGTGATCGTCACCGCGCTGAGCGCCACCATCAACGACTTCCTGGTCACCGAGACCAAGGCCAAGTACCAGGTCATGATGCTCGAACGGCAGCAGCAGTTCGAGGACGACCACCCCGTCACCGGATTCCTCGAGGACCACGGCATCGCGGAGGAACGCACCGAGTTCCGCGGCCGCCTGGAGCCGGTCGACCGTGACGGCGGGACCCCGGGCCCGGACCGGGCCCCGCGATAAGGGCAGGAGCAGGAACAGCCAGCATGTCGGAGAAACGGTTCCTCTTCCGCCGCACATGGATCGGCCCCGACGACACCGTCCAGGACTGGGTCCCGGGCAAGCCCGCCGAACTCGACCGGCTGATCAAGAAGCTCGGCGGCGCGGCGGCCCACTTCGGGGAGGGCGCGGAACGGCTGCGCAAGCTCAACACCGACCCCTGGCAGGGCGAGGCCGCCGAGGAGTTCCGCAAGACGGTCAAGAAGCTCCCCAAGGACCTCGACGGAGCGATGGACGCCTTCGTCGAGGCGGGCGCCGCCGTGCTCGCCTACCGTGAGGTGCTCGACGGGGCCCAGCGGCTCACCCAGCGGATCCTCGACCACGAGGCGCCGCTCGCCCGCGACCTCTCCCGCCAGTACGCCAAGGCCGTGGACGACTACAACTCGGCGGTCAAGGCCGGCGAGGCGAGCCTGCCCACCCGGCCTCCCGAGACGGACCCCGGCAGAACGGCGATGGCCGAACTCGTCGGAATGATCAACGGCGCGCAGGAGGAGGTCGCTCAAGCCGCGGGCACGGCCAAGCGGACCCTCGACAAGGCAGCCGAGAAGGCCCCGAAGCGGCCGAGCGGCTGGCAGCGCGTCACCGACGGCGCGAAGGAAGGCTGGAACGACCTCGTCGAGTTCGGCCTGGCCGTCAACCCGGGCCGGCTGCTGACCGAGCCGAAGGCCTACCTCCACGACGCGGGGATGGTCATCGACGGCGGCGTGAACGCGGTCAGGGACCCGATCGGCTTCTCGAAGGACGTCTACCAGGGCGTCTCCCACACCTGGGACGAGTTCCAGAAGGACCCGGCCCGCATGCTCGGGTACATGGCGCCCAGCCTCGCCGGGGGAGCGGCGTACAAGGGCGCGGGAGGCCTGGCCCGCCACCTGGACGGCCGTAACGCACTCGGCAGCCCGACGGGCCTGGGCACGGCCGGCTCCCACCTGGACAGGAGTGACCCCGGCGCCCACAGCGACGGCCACGCCACCCAGCACAACCCCACCGACCCGGTGGACCTGGCCACCGGCAAGATGTACATGCCGCAGACCGACGTGGCCCTTCCCGGGACGCTTCCGCTGCTGTTCAAGCGGCGCGCGGAATCCGGCTACCGCGCGGGCCGCTGGTTCGGCCCTTCCTGGTCCTCGACCGTCGACCAACGGCTGGAGATCGAGCCCGACCGCATCGTCTTCGTCCACGAGGACGGCCTGATCCTGGCCTACCCCCACCCGGCCGAGGGCGGCACGAGCCTGCCGACGGAAGGGCCGCGCTGGGAACTGCGGGCCGAACCCGAGGGCTACACGATCACGGACCCCGCCGCCGGCCGCACCTGGCACTTCACCCGGCACTCCGACGACCACGCGCTCCTGGAACAGATCGACGACCGCAACGCCAACCGGATCACGTTCGAGTACGACACGGACGGCACTCCCACCGCCGTCTCCCACAGCGGCGGCTACCGCGTCCGCGTCACCACGGAGGCGCACAGGATCACCGCCCTGCACCTGGCCGGCGCCGCTCCCGACGGAACCGACCAGGAGCTGATCCGTTACGGCTACTCCCCGGCCGGCGACCTCACCGAGGTGGTGAACTCCTCCGGCCTGCCCCTCCGCTTCACCTACGACGACGCGGGCCGCATCACCTCCTGGACCGACACCAACGACCGCAGCTACACGTACGCGTACGACGACCGCGACCGCTGCGTCGCCGAGGGCGGCGCCGAAGGCCACATGAGCCTGCGCCTCGCCTACTCCGACCGCGACCCGGAGACGGGCCTGCGCACCACCACCGCCACGACGGGCACCGGCCACGTCTACCGGTACGTCGTCAACGACCTGTGCCAGGTCGTGGCGGAGACCGACCCGCTGGGCGCGGTGACCCGCTTCGAACGCGACCGCTACAACCGCCTGCTGTCCCGCACGGACCCGCTGGGCCACACCACCCGCTTCACCTACGACGACGCCGGCAACCTCACCTCGGTCACCCGCCCCGACGGCAGCGAGTCCCGGGCCGACTACAACGACCTCCGCCTCCCCACAACGGTCCGGCACCTGAACGGCACCACCACGCGCCAGACCTACGACGCCCGCGGCAACAGGACGTCCGTCACGGCGCCCACGGGCCTCACCACCCGCTTCCTCCACGACGAGCAGGGGCGCCTGACGGCCGTCGTCGACCCCCAGGGCCACACCACGACGATCCACTGCGACGACGCCGGCCTTCCCGTGCGCGTCACGGACCCCCTCGGCGCGACGACGTCCTACGAACGCGACGCCTTCGGCCGCCCCGTCACGATCACGGACCCCACGGGCGCGACGACCCGCCTCGAACGGACGGTGGAGGGCCGCCTGGCCCGCCGCACCGCAGCCGACGGCAGCACCGAGTCGTGGACCTACGACGGCGAGGGCAACTGCACCACGCACACCGACCGACTGGACGGAGTCACACACTTCGAATACACGCACTTCGACCTGCTGACGGCCCGCACAGGCCCGGACGGCGTGCGCTACGAGTTCGAGCACGACACGGAGCTGAACCTCACCCGGGTCACCAACCCACAGGGCCTGACCTGGAACTACACATACGACCCCGCCGGCCGCCTCGCGACGGAGACCGACTTCGACGGCCGCACCCTCACCTACACCTACGACGAGGCGGGCCGCCTGAGCTCCCGCGGCAACGTGCTCGGCCACACCTTCTCCTACGAGCGCGACGCGCTGGGCCAGGTGACCGCCAAGCACACGCCCGACGGAGTCACCAGCTACGTGTACGACGTCACCGGCCAACTGACGGAGGCCACCGGCCCCGACGGCACGACCCTGACGATCGACCGGGACATTCACGGCCGAGCCCTCTCCGAAACGGTGGACGGCCGCACCCTCACGCACACCTACGACGCCCTCGGCCGCCGCACGGCCCGAACGACCCCCACCGGCGCGACCACCACGTGGGCCTACGACGCGACAGGCCGCAGCACCGCCATGACGGCCTCGGGCCGCACCGTCGACTTCACCTACGACCCGGCCGGCCGGGAAGTGACCCGCCGCATAGGCGAGACGCTCACCTTCGACCACACCTACGACCCCGTGGGACGCCTGACCGCCCAATCGGTGACAGGCCCGGACGGCAGCGCCCTGCACCACCGCACGTACACCTACCGTGCCGACGGCAATCTGATCGGCATCGACGACCAGCTGACAGGCCCACGCCGCTTCGACCTGGATCCGACGGGCCGCGTGACGGCCGTGCACGCCGCGAACTGGACGGAGCGCTACGCCTACGACGAGGCCGGCAACCAGACCTCGGCGTCCTGGCCGACCTCACACCCGGGTGGCGAGGCGACCGGATCCCGCGACTACGCGGGCACCCGCATCACCCGGGCCGGCCGCGTCCGCTACGAACACGACGCCCTGGGCCGCACCACTCTCCGCCAGAAGCCGCGCCTGTCCCGCAAGCCGGACACCTGGCGCTACACCTGGGACGCGGAAGACCGCCTGACCTCGGTCACCACACCCGACGGCACCCGCTGGAGCTACACGTACGACCCGCTGGGCCGCAGAACGGCCAAACGCCGCCTTGCCGCGGACGGCGAGACCGTCGTCGAGGAGATCCTATTCACCTGGGACGGCACCACTCTCTGCGAACAGACGAGCAGGTCGGCGTCCCTCCCCAACCCGGTCACGCTGACCTGGAACCACCGGGGCCTGCACCCCGTCACCCAGTCGGAACGCATCACCGCGGCGGACGCCCCCCAGCAGGAGATCGACTCCCGCTTCTTCGCCATCGTCACCGACCTGGTCGGCACGCCCACGGAACTCGTCGACGAACAGGGCGACACCGCCTGGCGCACCCGAAGCACCCTCTGGGGCACCACCACCTGGCCCACCACCAGCACGGCCTACACCCCCCTCCGCTTCCCCGGCCAGTACCACGACCCGGAAACAGGCCTCCACTACAACTACTTCCGCCACTACGACCCGGAAACGGCGCGGTATCTGACGCGGGACCCTCTGGGTCTGACGCCAGCCCCTAACCCTGCCACCTATGCCATAAACCCGCACACCGCGACAGACTCTGTTGGTTTGTCCCCCGACTATGTTGCCGTTGATACGAATCCTGTTACCGATGCCCTCAACGGGATACGCACGGCTGAAGTAGATACGGCCCTGAACGGACGATCTCCCGTTCTGTCACCGCAGGCGTTTCGTGAACTGCTCGACGGGGGCCATACATCAGCTGTGATCGATGCTTGGTTGAGGGAGCGACAAGGCCGAATGGGGCCTGAGTCTACGCCTGAAGGAGTCGCTGACATTCAAGCCAGACTCAAGGCAATGTGGAAGGGTAAATCATTCAATCCAATGATCCAGGATCACGATGCCATGGTTCTGCATTCCGCCGCACAAGAAGGGTTGCCGATCATCACCAACGATGTGAGATTCTTCAAGAACGCAGAGCGACTCGGGTACACTACGGAACGTTATTGAGTGCGAAATGAGCGGACGTCATGAGTGATGATGGTGGGCAGATCCCATGGGTAGCGGATTGCAATATCGATCTGGATGAGATTGAAGAAATCTGTGCGGCGGCCACCCCAGGGCCATGGTTCGTCCGGCACCTGGATGATCAAAACGCCATGAATCTTGTCGCAATCAGTACGGTCGAGGATACGGGACGAGGGGAGAGGTGGCCTGCGTTTGACCATCGAGATCTGGTAGCTGCGACGTTGGTGCAGCACCCACGCTACGTGGATTGTGAAGATGGGCGTTGGGACGAGAATGCCGCGTTCATCGCGATGGCAAGAGAAGTAATCCCTCGTCTGGTGCAGGAGGTCAAGCGTCTGCGAGCCATCTCCGGCGGCAGTGCCTCTGACGGCGACTGATAGGCCAGGGTGAGTGTGCAGCCTCAGCGAATGGTGGCAGGAGGCGTTGCCGATCGGCCCCCGCGGTGATGCCGACGAAGGCGCCGGTCAAAGTGGGTGAACGTGGGTTTGATGAAGCGGTCAATTCAGGCACTGTAAAATGGGTGGTGGATCAGCATGGAGAGCTCCTCGTCATGCCTAAACATGTTGCCGGAGTTGAGCTCAAGCATCCGGTTTTGACCCGTGGAGGACCCGTTCACACAGCTGGAGAGGCAGAGATAGCCGGGTCTGACGGCAACTACATCGGCCTCGTACTCAACAACAATAGTGGTCATTACAAACCTTCACAGGAAAGCCTGCAAGCAGGAAGAGAGGCATTCGAACGTGCAGGAATCGTCTTCCTCGAATGATGCGGTCGAGGAAAGTGCGCCATCAGTGGAAGGCCGAGAGATCGCAAGAGCGTCACTTGACGAACTTGAGACCCTGGTGTCCTGCCCGGATCGCTTGAGCGACGACTGGCAGGCATGGGAGATGATCCGCGATCTCTCCGTCGGTCGGATGCGGAATGAAGACCTGGGTGCCGACGTTCAGCTTCGCTGGGTCCGACTCGCCCTGGTGGCCAATCGGTTGAAGCGCCGCAGCGGCAGGTTCGACGCAGCGAGCATCCTCGTCGACGACGTTTACGTACAGGTTTTCGCGATTTATCGCTTTGGCCCCAGATGCGACGACCCCGTATTGGACCCCGTCGAGACATGCCGTGCCGTGTTCCGGGAGATTCATGAGCGCCTGGACGACGTGGTCGCCGCCACGAAAGCCTGGAGCTCGCTTACCAAACAAGAGATTCTGCGCTTGCGGCGCATTAAGAATCTCCTCAACATCCTCGCACCCATTATGCGCTTCATCCCTCAGGAGGCGCCGGAGTATCAGGCACTTTCGCAGTGGCTGCAAATTGTTCCTCGACTGCCGTGAGGTCGGTGAGTCATCGATGATTGAGGCGATCTTGAAGAACCGGCCCGCATCGGACTCGCGCTAGGCTGGTGGAGTCGCAGGAACTGAAGGGTCGTTCTCGCAGCCCAGCAAGTCGACGACGGCCTGAGTCGCACGCAGGAGGTGCCGCATGTGAACGGCATCCGACGTGCCGGCGGTGAGAGTGTCCGTCATGACACCGGCCAGCGGTGTGACGATCTCCTGTCGTGGTGAGGTGCCTGACACCTTGCACTTCACGTAGACGCCGTAGTGAGTAACGTCCTTGAAATCCCTCACCTGCTGCAGCTTCAAATCGGCGTTCACCGACGTCACTGTGCCGTCCGGATTCGTCTTCTCGTCGAAGTCGAACGGGGTGGACGACGGACCGAACTCGATCGTCAGTTTCTTGCCGTCCCCTAGTTCCGTGGACTTTATGGTGCAGACCTCAGATTCCCAGCGCTGAGCGTTCGGCTTCCACGGCTTCATCTGGCGATAGTACTCTCGCCGGAGTTTATCCAGGTTCACTCCACCCCTTTCGATATCGTCTGCCTGGGCCTTTTCTTGCACCCATTCAAGTCCGGCCGCGCCCAGCACCTCCTCACACCCGCTCGCCGGCTTCGCCTTTTCCTCGTCTGTGCTGCAGGACGATACCGAAAAAGCAAGTCCCGTTGCGATGAACGACGCTGCTATAACTTTTCTTTTCATCAGTAACCTCGAACATCCTTGGTGTCGCTGCGGGCGCGCCCATCGTTGTAGGAACCTTCCGCAGCAGCGGAGAAGTCCCAGATCTCGTCCTCGGACATCCCGTGAGCCACCGCATAGTTCAGGAAAGGTGCCATGGCGTTTTGCTGGCCAGTAGCCCTTGCTGCCTCAATACCTTCGAGCGCTTCCTGCTTATTGTCGAATTCATTTTCCTTCAGCCAGTCAAGGGTTTGATTCGACATGTAGGTTTCGGCGGCACCACCCGCCACCTCGAAGGCCAGTGGAACGGCGATGGCTGCTGCGGCGCGAGTCGGGATAATAAGTTCCGACGCTACGCCGACCGTCGTGCCGATAACGGCGCCTGCGGCAAAGTCTCGCCAAGCTCCCTGCTTCTCCAGTTCCCTGTTGGCGGCTTCCTTCTCGTCGGCGAATTCCTGACCGATGGCCTCAAAACGTGCCTGGTCGAGCATGCCGTGCATCATGATGCTGTGCATCGCCACGCGCTTCACATCGCCTTGGTCCTCACCTTGAGCGGCCATGAGGCTAGTGCCATAAGCTTGCTGAGCTGCGGAAACCGTGTTGTACGCGCCCTCGTCGCCGGCCAATGCGCGCAGGAAATTGGTTGAAGCGGCGGCGTCGAAGTCCGCCAGGTGATTCTTCTCCGCACCGAAGCGGGTGTCGCGTCCATTGACACCTTCGTTGCTGCCGAAGGTCGCCGTGGAGTAGTTCAAGCTGTCGATGTGCCCTGCTGCCATCTTCGCCAAGCTGTCGGAGATGCCCGGGTGCTTCTCGATCGCTTCGGCTGAGCCGTAAGTTTCTACGATCTTGGACATGAGCGCCGTGCGAGCTTCTCGGGCTTCGATCTGCTCTTCCGTCCTCATCGACGGAACGCTCGGGTTTGCGTCGTCGTATGAGTACCCCAGTGTCGCCGCTTCCAAGGCGTGTCCGAGGTTCTCGAACCCCTTGGGCTTGCCGTCGTGGTCAACCGGCCAACCTCGGGCGTCCTTGCCTTGACCGACGAAGTAGTCCCAGTTGCTGAGCTTTTCATCCTCGAGCTTGGTCGAACGGCTGAAGAAGTCGAGCGAAGCCTCGGGATTATGTCCGAGTGCCTCCAAATAGCCGGTCATCGGATCCGATCCGATGTCTTTGCCATCCCAGTTCAGCCTCGGAGGCATGGCGAGGCCCGACCCCCAGGCTTGGCCTGCAGAGATCCGCCCGTCTCCGGTCATCTGTCGTTCTGAGACAACAACAGCGTCACCGAACATGCGGAGGAACTTTGTGTCGTACACGCCCTCGCGCATGAGGTTGCTCATGACCTGGAACCCGTGCGCCGACGTCCCTCTGGACTGGATGATGTCGTCGCCGGCCTTGATCATGTCCGCTTTCCAGCGGTTCATCTCCGCGCTGTCGGAGTGGGTCGCTGCGGCCAGCGTAAGACTCCAGTTCTTCTGGAGCTCCTTGATCTCCTTGGGGTGGTCCACGCCCAGCCGGGAGCCGTCACTCGGGTCGCCCATGTCGACCCAGTACTCGAGGTTGCCCTTCACGCCGACCTCGAGAGCGAAGCGCTCGGCGAAGTACCGGTCGCCCCTGTTGTTCTCGAAGTACTTGTTCAGGCGGGCGATCTCCTCGGGGGAGGCGTCGTCGCCCTTCGCCACGATTCTGGCAGCAGCCCTCGCGTCCTGGGCGTCCTGAGCCCTGCCCGCCTGCTTCAGGGAGTCGTATTCGGTGCCGGAGAAGTTGTGCTTGTCCTTGCCCACCAGCGTACGCAAGGCGCGGGACGCGACCTCGTCGGCCTCGTTCGCTCTCTGCAGGGCTTGCTTGACATCGGCGCGAACCTGATCGAAGTCCGCTTCCTTCGGCTCCGGTCCGTCGTAGTCCTTGGGGCGGCGGTCGGGGTGGATCTGATAGCTGACGACACCGCTCGAGTCGATTCGGATGCCCTTCTTGGGCGCTTCCTCGACAGCCTTGACGAGCTGGGCCTTGGCCGCTTTGAACTCGGTGTGGGCATCGCGAAGGATGTTCCGGATGCTCTGCGCTTCTTTCGCCGCGTCCCCGAACTCGTTGGCGGTCTTCTTCACGAAGGGCAGCGTTACGCCGGCGTTTTCTCCCTTCCAGTCCGCCTTCTCAGCCTTCTTCAACAGGCCCTTGCTGGCCTGTTCCTCGAGCTTCTCGAGCTTCTTGACCGTCTCGGTCCAGTCGTCGACGGCATCCTTGAGACTGCCCAGGCGGGCGTTCAGGAGGTCACTGAATTCCGGCACGATGCAGCCTTACTTGAAGTGTTCGTTGATCTTCTCGACCGACAGGTTGGTCACCAGGACCTCTTCGTGCTTCGCATGCGTCGAGACGGTGTCCTCGAGATGGTTGTGAATGTGGGCGCAGGCGCTGAGCAGTGCTTCTGCCTGAGAACGCCAGGTGTCCCACGCGCTCCACAGAGCCGAACCCGTTGCGAAGTTGTCCTCGGTCAAGCTGGTCGAAGCGGTGCCGGTGTTCGCCCCGGCGTGGAACGCGTTCTTCTCGAACGCGTGGAAGAGCTCCTGCGCCTCGTTCCCCACGGCTTTCAGGTCGGGGGACGTCACCGTGTAGTCACTGCCGCCGGACCCGCTGCCACCGGAGCCGGGCAGCTGGTTCAGTTGCATGCTGCTCTGCTGCCGCGCGAGTGCGTTGCTGCGGGCCTGGCCCCACATCTCGTCGAATGACATGTCGGATTCCTCGTGCTGTCCCTGATGAATGATCGCGCCGGTGCCGCAGGACTCAGCGATGCCAACTCTGGTCGGGCCCTGCCCCGGGTGGCGGTGGAGCGATGTGTCCCGGCGGAGGTCCGTAGGACGGGGGCTGTTGTGGCGGTGCGTAGGGGTACGGGGACGGCGGGAAGGGCGGGGCCGCCGGCAACGGGGCCGGGCGCCGACGACGGGCCCGGACTGTGAGGACGGCGACCGCCGCCGCGAGGAGTGCCGCGGCGCCCAGGCCCAGCGCCACCCACGGGACACCGCTGCCGTCCGCGTCATCCGACGCCGACGCCGCGGGCTCCGCCGTCTCGGTACCTGCCTTGTCACCGTCCTTGCTGCCTTGGGACGACGGCCTCTCTGTCGACGGAGGCGCCGAGGCGGCCGCTGCCAGGTCGGGCAGGGGGTATTCATCGGCGGGGCCCGGGTCGCCCGGGTCCTTCAGCGCGATGCGGGGCCGGACCATGCCGTAACCGACGGCGTCCGTGCGTTCGTCCCCGCTCTCGGGCTTGCCCGCGGTGTTCAGCATGACCCGCAGGACCTGGTGGTTGGTCCAGTCGGGGTGCTGGGACCAGATGAGGGCGGCTGACGCCGAGGCGAGGGCCGTGGCCGAGCTCGTGCCCTTTCCTCCCTTGCAGACCTGGGTTCCGGCCAGACAGGCGTTGACCATGTCGCTCCCCGGCGCGGCGAGGTCGACTTGAGGCCCCCTCTGCGAGGAACGCAGGACTCTGCCGTCCTTGTCGGCCGCTGCCACGCCTACGACACCGGGCGTCGCCGCCGGATACTCCAGCAGATTGGACGTGTCTCCGCTGTTGCCCACAGCCGCGAAGATCAGTTTGCCCTTGTCGATGGCGTATCGAACGGCCGAGGCGAGTTGCGGTGTTCCGACGTTCTCCCTGCCAGGTGTGTTCGGGTTGCCCATGGAGATGTTGATGATCTGAGCATCTGTTCCCGCCGCGTAGCGGATCGCCCGCGACAGGACCCGCGAGTACTCCGCGTTGCTGTCGACCTGTCCGAAGTCTTCCGTGGCGTAGCGCATCCGTATGGGGAGAATCTTGGCTTCCGGTGCGAGCCCGTAGGAGCCGTAGAGGGGTCCTCGAGCTCCGGTGGCAGCGATCAGCGCCGCCATGCGGGTCCCGTGGCCCTCGATATCGGTGTGTTCGTCACCGCGTTGCTTCGAGAAGTCCTTGCCGTCGAGAACCTGACCCTTCATGTCGGTCAGTGAGTCGTCGACGCCGGAGTCGATGACCGCGACTGTGATGCCCTGGCCCTTGCTGACCTTCCACATCTCGTCCGCGCGCATGACGTCGAGGTGCCATTGCAATGAACGGACCGACTCGGCGTGGGCAGGTGTGGCGGCTACGCCCACCAACAGCAGGCCGAGCGCGGCTGATGCCAACGAGTACGGTCGCCGGGTTCGCTTGCTGCTGGTGCGCATGTGCCTTCCTGAGTATGAGCTTGTGAGGGACGACTCAGTCGACCACAGGGGGTACTGCACGCTGGTTCCTGCGACCCCAGGTTTCGTCCTCTTCAGAGAGATAGTCCGGCCTCTCGGCGCCGTCTTGTCGATCGCCTCGACGCGAGGACGAGGGGTGCGCTGAGTGCATACCGGCCCCGGTGCGGCCTCCAGCGGGTCCATGACCTGAATCGCCGGAGCCCGTCTGACGCAGCAGTCCCGCTCCGCCGGGCGTGAAGGGGCGTGCAGCGGCGCGGCCCGGCTGAACCGGCCGGTTGCCGATCACCCCGCCGGTTTCCGAGGCGAGGCGTCGTGCCCCAGGGCCGGCGCCCTGCCCAGGCACGGAGCCTGCGCCCAGAGGCATGCCGGGAGAAGCCACACGCCCCATGGGCGTACGTCCTTGGCCACTCTCAGCGCCGATGACCGTTCCCCGGGGAATACCCGCAGAGGGCCGGCCCGCCCCGGGGGACACCGGACGCCCGCCGACAATGCCGGACTCACGCGGTACACGCGGGACGCCCCCGCCACTGCTGCCCTGACCCGGTAGCAGAGGTGGCCGAGTGGTCGGCGAAACCTGCTGAGGGCTGAGCGGACCCGGCCCACCAGCACGGTTCATGGGCGGCGGGACCGCGATCGGCTGCGCAGGGAGGGAGACATCAGGACGCGGCCCGTTGCCGGTCGGAGGTGCCGTCGTGTTGATGACTGCCGGGGTTCGAGTGTCCTGCGGCATGGCCACGCCGTCGATCTCCATGGCAGCCGGCCGCGAGTGAGCGATCTGCTCCGTGCTCGGCGCGTGGGCGAAAACCGGAGGAGTGACGGATGCGCCAGGACGCGCCGAAGCGGACGCCCCGCCTCCAAGTCCTTCGACAGCACGAACAGCAGGTGCGCCTGTAGCGGACGAGCCCTCGGAACCGACCGTGAGGGCCTGCCCGCGTTCGGATTCGTCCTTCCAGCCTGACGCCCCCAAATGCTGCGCCGGCGGCGAAAACGTAGGCGGCTCCACGCTGTTCACCTGGTACGCCGAGTACTCGTACGTCTGCGCCAGCTTCCGCAGCTGCTGGATCGCCTCCGCCCGCGCCGCCTCCATCCGCTGCTGCGCGGCCGCCGCGTCGGACTGGGCCGTCTGCGCCAGCTTGCGCGCGTCGGGGTCGTTGCGGGCGCCCGGGTCCTGGGCCGCCGCGAGCGTCTTCCGGGCCTTGGCGAGGTCGGCCTTGGCCTGCGTGGTCTCGGACGTCGCGGGGATCGCCGCCTTGGCCTCGGCGACCGCCTGGGCCACCGTGGACAGCCAGCGGGACGCGACTTCCGCGTACTGGCCCAGGCGCAGCGTCGCGGCGGCGCTCTGGCCGCCCCAGTCGCGGAAGGCGTCGCCGCCCTCGCCCTGCCACTCGAGTCCCTTGACGTACGTCATGAGGTCGTCGCCGATCTTGGTGATCGTCGACGAGGCCTTCGAGAGCTTCGTCGCGAGTTGCGCAGCGCCCTCCGGGCTGGCCGAGTCCAGCAGAGCCACCAACTGCTCGTGGGTCATGGACTCGAAGTCGGTGCGGGCCGGCTGCGGGGTCCTGCGGCGTGCCTGCTCACCCATCAGAAGCCGCCCTCCTCCTCGGACGCGGGCGCGGGCGCGGACGCCGGCGTGCCCGGCGTGGACGCCGACCGCTCGGCGTACGGATCCCGCTCCGCGGCGTAGTACTTCTCCACCTCCGCGTTGACCGCCTTCATCCGCGCCTTGATGTCGGCGTCCAGGTTCTCGTAACCCACCCGGGACGCCTGTACCGCGAGTCCCATGCCCTCGATCTGCGCGCCCAGGGCCTTGGAGAGTTTCTCCAGCTCGTCGTGCACGATGGCGTACGACTCGTAGAGGAACTGTGCTTCCTTGAACTCTGCGGAGCCCAGCTGGGCGCGCTCGATGCGGTCCTTGCCGACCTTCGTCGGGGCGGCCTCCGAGTCGTCCAGCTCCCGCAGCAGGTCGTCGACGCGCTTCTTGAAGCCCGCCATGGCGCTGTGCTGGATGTCCAGCGCCATCGCGGGATTGACGTTGGACAGTGTGTCGAACGCCTTCCCCGTGTCCGGAGCACCGCCGGTGCCGCCGCCCCCGTTCGAACTCACCTGGCCTGCCTCCCCGTTCCCCTCGAACGTTCCGTTCTGTGCTCGGTCGATCACCCTAATGCCGTTGCGGAAGCAAGCCCACCTGAATCAGCGGCGTACCGCGCTTGCGTGAGACGAACACGCCACGCCCCGGCGGCATGGGCCGGGCGCGCACATTGCCGAGGATGTCGCCCTCGCTCGGATCACCCGAAAGGATCACACCCTGGGCGCCCAGCTCCTTCAGGCGCTGCATGAACGACTCGTACATCGCCCGGGACGCCCCGGCCGAGCTGCGCGCGATGACGAACTTCACGCCCACGTCACGCGCGAAGGGCAGGTGCTCCACCAGCTGCCCCAGCGGGTTGCCGGAGCTGGTCGCGACGAGTTCGTGGTCGTCGACGACGACGAACAGCTGCGGGCCGCTCCACCAGCTCCGGTCGCGCAGCTGCTGCGGGGTGATGTCCGGCTTGGGCGCCCGCTTCTCCATGAACTGCCGTACGGCGTCCATGTGCACCTGCATCGCCGACGCCATGGGGGCGTATTCGAGCAGGTGGCTCTCCGGCACCGCCTCCAGCATCGTGCGCCGGTAGTCGCCGACGACGATCCGCGCCTCGGCGGGCGTGTACCGCTCCGCGATCTGCTTGGTGATCAGACGCAGCAGGTTGGTCTTGCCGGACTCGCTCTCCCCGAAGACGAGGAAGAAGGGGTCGGTGTCGAAGTCGACGAACACCGGCTCCAGACTGGCCTCGTCGATGCCGATCGCGATGCCGTGCTGCGGGAACTCGAAGCCCTTGGGCAGCTGGTCGGCGGGCAGCTTGCGGGGGAGCAGACGCACGGTCGGGGCCGGCGGACCCTGCCAGTTCTCCTTGACCGCCCGGACGAGCTGCGCCGTGGCGTCGGCCAGGTTCTCGGGCTCGGCGGACGAGTCGATTCGCGGCATGGCCGTCATGAAGTGCAACTTGGCGGGAACTTGACCACGCCCCGGCACCCCGGTCGGCACGTTCATGGCGACCTTGCGGTCGAACTCGGAGTCCATGGCGTCGCCGAGGCGCAGTTCCAGGCGTCCGAGGATCTGGTCCTTGAGCACCGCGCGCACCTCCATGTAGCGGGAGGCGGACAGGACCACATGGACGCCGTAGCCCAGGCCCCGGGCGGCGATGTCGTTGACGACGCCCTCGAGGCCCTCGTAGTTGTTGCGGAAGGTGCCCCAGCCGTCGATGACGAGGAAGACGTCCCCCCACGCCTCCCCGGGCAGGTCGCCCGCAGCGCGGCGCCGGCGGTACGTGGCGATCGAGTCGATGCCCTGGGCGCGGAAGAACTGCTCGCGGCGGTTGAGGATGCCGGCGACCTCGGCGACGGTGCGCCGCACCCGCTCCGGGTCGAGCCTCGACGCGACCCCGCCCACGTGCGGCAGGTCGGCCACCGCGGTCAGGCCGCCACCGCCGAAGTCCAGCCCGTAGAACTGCACCTCGTACGGCGTGTGGGTGAGCGCGAAGGAGGCGATCAGGGTGCGCAGCAGCGTCGACTTGCCCGACTGGGGGCCGCCGACCACCATCATGTGGCCCGCCGCGGCGGAGAAGTCCTGGTAGAGGACCTCCCGCTTCTGCTCGAAGGGCTTGTCGACCAGCCCGAGCGGAACCGTCAGGCCGCCCGGAGCGGGGAACTCCGCGGGGTGGACACCGCGCTCGGCGGAGACCGTCAGCGCGGGCAGCAGCTCGTCCAGCGCCGGCGCCCGGTCCAGCGGCGGCAGCCACACCTGGTGCGCGGGCACGCCCTGCCCCTCCAGCCGCTGCACGACGACGTCCAGCACGGTGTCGGCCAGGGCGTCGTCCTCCTGCCGCCGCTCGGGGGTGCGTGCGCGGTCCGGGTCCGGCGCCGCGTACACCACCGGCACCGGGGCCGCGGTGAACAGCGCGGGCCGCCGCTCGACGGGCGCCCGGTCGGGACCGGCCTCCGGGCCTGCCGCGCGGTACGGGCCGGACACGTAGGCCGCCTTGAAGCGCACCATCTCGTCCGTGCCGAACTTCAGGTACCCCGATCCGGGGACGGACGGCAGGTGGTAGGCGTCCGGCACGCCGAGGGCCGCGCGCGACTCGGCGGCGGAGAACGTCCGCAGACCGATGCGGTACGACAGATAGGTGTCCAGACCGCGCAGCCGCCCCTCCTCCAGCCGCTGCGAGGCGAGCAGCAGGTGCACGCCCAGCGAGCGGCCGATGCGCCCGATCTGGATGAACATGTCGATGAAGTCGGGCTTGGCGGTGAGGAGTTCGCTGAACTCGTCGATGACGAGCACCAGCGAGGCCAGCGGCTCGAGCGGAGCGCCGGCGGCGCGGGCCTTCTCGTAGTCGTGGATGTTGGCGTAGTTGCCCGCGGCGCGCAGCAGCTCCTGGCGGCGCTGGAGTTCACCGCGGATCGCGTCGCCCATGCGGTCGACGAGCGTCAGGTCGTCGGCGAGGTTGGTGATCACGGCGGCGACGTGCGGCATCCGGGACATGCCCGCGAACGTCGCGCCGCCCTTGAAGTCCGCCAGGACGAAGTTCAGCGTCTCGGAGGAGTGCGTGACCGCCAGGCCCAGCACCAGCGTGCGCAGCAGCTCGGACTTGCCGGAGCCGGTCGCGCCCACGCACAGACCGTGCGGGCCCATGCCGTCCTGCGCCGCCTCCTTGAGGTCCAGCATCACCGGCCGGCCGTCCTCGCCGACCCCGATCGGCACCCGGAGGCGCTCCGGCGTCGACCGCGGCCGCCAGGTCCGCGCGACGTCCACGGCGGCCGCGTCCCCCAGGCCGAGCAGATCGGTGAAGTCCAGATTGGCCAGGAGCGGTTCGTCGTCGTTCCCGCTGCCCATGCGCAGCGGGGCGAGCTGGCGCGCGAGTGCCTCGGCGGCGGGCAGCGACAGCCCGTCCGGCTCGCCCTCGTAGGCGACCCCGGTCCCGGAGTCGAGGAACAGCCGCTCCGGACGCACGACGACCGAGAGGTCACCGCGCGGCTGGTCCAGCTCGCCGGGAACGACCTCGACGATCGTCACCCCCTGGATGCCCTCGGCGGCGGCGAAGGCGGACGTCGGGGGGACCATCCCGCCGTCGAGGACGATCAGGATGTGAGGCTGGTCGAGGAGCGGCTGACCGTCCCGGCCGAAACGCGGGCGGCCCTCCAGCCGGTTCGCCAGCAGCTGCTCCAGCTCGCCGAGGTCGT
Source organism: Streptomyces pseudogriseolus (assembly GCA_002154585.1). Taxonomy (GTDB): domain Bacteria; phylum Actinomycetota; class Actinomycetes; order Streptomycetales; family Streptomycetaceae; genus Streptomyces; species Streptomyces pseudogriseolus. The sequence goes on along the minus strand of MUNG01000006.1, from coordinate 12,976 downwards.
CCCCGAAGAGACGGCGCGTGCCGGCCCCGTCGAACGACCCCGCCACCTGGCAGTGCGGCAGCCACTTGGTCCAGTCCCACCGGGCCACGGCGCCCGGAGCGGTCACGACGGCGAGCACCAGGTCGTCGGGGGAGTGCAGGGTGGTGGCCTGCGCGACCAGCGCGCGGGCCGCGGCCTGGGCGCTCTCCGGATCCCCGGAGACCGTCACGTGGTAGAAGGCGCGCAGCGAGACCGCGACCGGCAGACCGTCCAACTGGCCGTGCACGGACAGGAAACGCTGCATGGCGCCGGCGCACAGCGGCTCCAGCTCGTCCACCGGAGCGGTGTGCGGGGCGACCAGCGGGGTGGCCAGCTGCTGCGGGCCCAGACCCACCCGCACCTGCCCGAAGTCGGCGTCGCCGACGCGCCGTTCCCACACCCGGCTGCCCTCGGCGACCACCGCCCACAGCTGCTCCGGCGCGGGATGCAGGTACCACTGCGCGTCACGCTGACGGCGGGCCGTCGCGCGCACCTTGCGGCGGGTCTGCGCGAGATACCGGAGGTAGTCCCGGCGCACGTCGGCCATTTGCCCCTGCGTACCCCTGCGGTAGCGCACGATCTGGGCGACGACCATCGCGGCCGTCGACACCAGCATGACCACGCCCATGATCCGCATGAACGGATGGGCGTTGGGGGAGGCGAAGTAGAACACCACCGACGAGCCCATGCCGAGCGTGGGCAGCACCTGCATGAGGACGCCCTCCTGCTGCCCGCGCGGCAACTCGGGAGGAGCTTCCAGTTGCAGCTCGTCCGAGGACACTTCGGGCGGCAGGGTACGCGGTGGGCGCTTGACGACGATCTGGCTCACCGTGGCATCAATCCCCCTGTGTGGACGATCGGTTGCACACCGGCACCCCCGTGGTGACGGTCGTCCTCCACACCGGGGATCCTACGTGCCACCAGTGACAGGACTTGTCGGTAGGGTTGCGCAGCGCAGCGTACGCATCCGCGAAGCAGGGGGTCAGTGAAGGTGAGTACGACCACGGCGACGGGGTTCTGCAGAGTCACGGTGGTGGCCCCCGACAGCCGTATCGACGTGGCGCTCCCGGTGGACATTCCCGTCGCCGACGTCCACCCGGAGATCCTGCGCCTGACGGGCCAGACCCAGCAGGCCGGCACTCCGACGGGGTATCACCTGGTACGGCGCGACGGCAGGGTCCTGGACGGCGCCCGCACGCTCCTGGACGAGAGGGTCCTCGACGGAGAGGTCCTCAGCCTGCGGCCGTTCGCCCACTCGCTGCCGCCCGCCGTGCACGACGACGTGTCGGACGCGGTCGCCTCCGCGGTCGTCCGCGACCGGCACCTGTGGAGCGACGACCTGCTGCGCGCCGCGGGGCTGACCGGGGGCGCCCTGCTTCTGCTGCTGCTCGCCTTCGTCCTGTGGTTCGCCGATCCGGTGCGGCACGACATGCACGGCCTGCCCGGCATCGTCGCGGGAGGCATCGGCCTCCTGCTCACCGCCTTCGCCGGCGTCCGCGCGCGGGTCTACGACGACCGGGCCACGGCCGTCGCCCTGGGCCTGGGCGCCCTGCCCCTGCTGCTCGTCGCCGGGTCCGGGATTCTCGCGGCCCCGGCCGGACAGGGCCCGGGGAAACTGCAGTTCATGCTGGGCTGCGCGGCCGTCCTGGTGGCGTCGGTGACCCTCCTCGCGTTCGCCCCCGGCTCGGACGCGCCGTTCGTGGCCGCGACCTTCCTCGCGGGAGTGGGCACCCTGGCCGCCTTCGTCACGATCCTCACCGATGCCTCCGCGACCGACGCCGCCGCCGTGTGCGCGCCCTGCGCGATCGGTCTGGTCGCGTTCCTGCCGGGCCTGTCGGTGCGCTTCGCGCGGCTGCCCATCGGGTACGCGGCCCCGCGTTCCGCCCTCCACGACGACTTCGACGCGGACCCGTCCCAGGCGCCGGACGCCGAGGCCCTCGACGCCGGACGCATCGCCGCGCAGGCCCGGCGCGGTCACGAGATGCTGCTGGGGCTGGTGGGCGGCACGTCCGCCGTCGTCGTCGCGTCCGCAGCGGTGCTGGGCTTCTCGGACGACGTGTGGGCCCAGCTGCTGGCGCTCGCCACCGGTCTGTCCATGCTGATCCGCGCCCGCCTGTTCCGCTACACCTCCCAGGTGGCCTGCGCCCTCGTCGCCGGCATAGGCGCCGTCGCGCTGCTGCTGCTCGGGATGGTGCTGAACCCTCCGGCCGACGCCCTGACGGAGTTCGTCCTGCACGGCGACAGGGGAGCGCTCGACCTGCGTACTCTGTGGCTGTCGGCGGCCGTCGTCGTCGGCGTGGCGCTGGTCACCGCCATCGGTCTCGTCGTCCCCCGCAAGGGCCTGTCCCCCTTCTGGGGCCGTTTCCTCGACCTCACCGAATCGGCGGTCCTGCTCACCCTGGTGCCGCTGTGCCTGGCCGCGCTGGGCGTCCTGACCGCCGTCCGTTCGCTGACGGGCTGAGACGCCGGCCCACCTGCCCGGGACGGCCGGCCCCGGGCCGTCGGCGACGGAAGCCCTGGTACGCTGGCCCACGGCCGTATGTGTACGCACCCCCGGAGCCCTCCCGCGCTCTGGAGGCCGCGCCCAGCGGATCCCCGCCTTCCGAGTCATGGAAGACCCCCCGAGACGCAGACCGGGGGCACTCGGTGGCCACTCACAGATCATGAGGAGTACGCGTGTCTCTCGACGCCGCAGTGAAGAAGCAGATCATCTCCGAGTTCGGCACCAAGGAGGGTGACACCGGCTCCCCCGAGGTCCAGGTCGCTCTGCTGTCCCGTCGGATCTCCGACCTGACGGAGCACCTGAAGACCCACAAGCACGACCACCACTCCCGCCGTGGCCTGCTGATCCTCGTCGGTCAGCGCCGCCGGCTGCTGCAGTACCTCGCCAAGAAGGACATCCAGCGCTTCCGTGCGCTGGTCGAGCGCCTCGGCATCCGCCGCGGTGCGGCGGGCGCCAAGTAAGACGCCGTGGAGGGAGCGGTTCCCGGGACAAGGGGGCCGCTCCCTTTGCTGTACGTGCGGAGTGTCACCGCGCCTTTGTAGTGTGGTAACACAACGCAAGAACGAATCAGGCAAGAACCACGACTCGACGTGATGACCCCCGTCGCATCGGGTATGCGACCCACGGACCATCACACCGGACGTCATCCGACGTCCACCGGACGTCATCCGACGTCCCCCGTACGAGGGGAAGCGCACCTCGCCGCCGCCGGTCCTCGGTAGTGGCCCCCGGGAGAGTGAACCCCGGGTGCTTCGATCGAAGACCGGCCCGCACCAGTGGAGCGCTTCTCCGCCCCGTCCCCCCGCCACACGGGCGAGCGGGACGAAAGACGACAAGTAAACGGAGAACACGCTGGTGGAGAACGAGACCCACTACGCCGAGGCCGTCATCGACAACGGCTCCTTCGGCACCCGCACCATCCGCTTCGAGACGGGCCGTCTGGCCCGTCAGGCCGCCGGCTCCGCCGTGGCCTACCTGGACGACGACACCATGGTGCTGTCGGCCACCACCGCTTCCAAGAACCCCAAGGACCAGCTCGACTTCTTCCCCCTCACGGTGGACGTCGAGGAGCGGATGTACGCGGCCGGGAAGATCCCCGGCTCGTTCTTCCGCCGTGAGGGCCGTCCCTCCGAGGACGCCATCCTCACCTGCCGTCTGATCGACCGCCCGCTGCGCCCGTCCTTCAAGAAGGGCCTGCGCAACGAGATCCAGGTCGTCGCCACGATCATGGCGCTCAACCCCGACCACCTGTACGACGTCGTGGCGATCAACGCCGCCTCCGCGTCCACGCAGCTGGCCGGCCTGCCCTTCTCCGGCCCGATCGGCGGCGTCCGCGTCGCGCTGATCCGCGGCCAGTGGGTCGCCTTCCCGACGCACACCGAGCTCGAGGACGCCGTCTTCGACATGGTCGTCGCGGGCCGCGTCCTGGAGGACGGCGACGTCGCGATCATGATGGTCGAGGCCGAGGCCACCGAGAAGACGATCAAGCTCGTCGAGGGCGGCGCCGAGGCGCCGACGGAGGAGGTCGTCGCCGCCGGTCTGGACGCCGCGAAGCCCTTCATCAAGGTGCTCTGCAAGGCCCAGGCCGACCTCGCCGCGAAGGCCGCCAAGCCGACCGCCGAGTTCCCGATCTTCCTCGACTACCAGGACGACGTCCTGGAGGCGCTCACCGCGGCCGTCAGGCCCGAGCTCGCCCAGGCGCTCACCATCGCCGGCAAGCAGGAGCGCGAGGCCGAGCTGGACCGCGTCAAGCAGCTCGCCGCCGAGAAGCTCCTGCCGGAGTTCGAGGGCCGCGAGAAGGAGATCTCCGCCGCGTACCGCTCGCTCACCAAGCAGCTGGTCCGCGAGCGCGTGATCAAGGAGAAGAAGCGCATCGACGGCCGCGGTGTCACCGACATCCGCACCCTGGCCGCCGAGGTCGAGGCCATCCCGCGCGTGCACGGCTCCGCGCTGTTCGAGCGTGGTGAGACCCAGATCCTGGGCGTCACCACGCTGAACATGCTGCGCATGGAGCAGCAGCTGGACACCCTCTCCCCGGTGACCCGCAAGCGCTACATGCACAACTACAACTTCCCGCCGTACTCCACCGGTGAGACCGGCCGCGTCGGCTCCCCGAAGCGCCGCGAGATCGGTCACGGCGCCCTCGCCGAGCGCGCCCTGATCCCGGTCCTGCCGACCCGCGAGGAGTTCCCCTACGCGATCCGCCAGGTGTCCGAGGCCCTCGGCTCCAACGGCTCGACGTCCATGGGCTCCGTCTGCGCCTCCACCATGTCGCTGCTGAACGCCGGTGTGCCGCTGAAGGCCCCCGTCGCCGGTATCGCCATGGGCCTGATCTCCCAGGAGATCGAGGGCGAGACGCACTACGTCACCCTCACCGACATCCTCGGTGCGGAGGACGCCTTCGGCGACATGGACTTCAAGGTCGCCGGCACCAAGGAGTTCGTGACCGCCCTCCAGCTCGACACCAAGCTGGACGGCATCCCCGCCTCCGTCCTGGCCGCCGCCCTCAAGCAGGCCCGTGACGCCCGCCTCCACATCCTCGACGTGATGATGGAAGCGATCGACACGCCGGACGAGATGTCCCCGAACGCGCCGCGGATCATCACCGTGAAGATCCCGGTCGACAAGATCGGCGAAGTCATCGGCCCCAAGGGCAAGATGATCAACCAGATCCAGGAGGACACCGGCGCCGAGATCACGATCGAGGACGACGGCACCATCTACATCGGTGCCGCCGACGGCCCGGCCGCCGAGGCCGCCCGCGCCACGATCAACGGCATCGCCAATCCGACGATGCCCGAGGTCGGCGAGCGCTACCTGGGTACGGTCGTCAAGACCACCACCTTCGGTGCGTTCGTCTCCCTGCTGCCCGGCAAGGACGGTCTGCTGCACATCTCGCAGATCCGCAAGCTGGCCGGCGGCAAGCGCGTGGAGAACGTCGAGGACGTCCTCGGCGTGGGCCACAAGGTCCAGGTCGAGATCGCCGAGATCGACTCCCGCGGCAAGCTCTCCCTGATCCCCGTGATCGAGGGCGAGGACGACGCCGCCGACGACAAGAAGGACGACGCCGCCAAGTGACGTCCCGTAGCGCCAAGGCGACGGCCCGCACCTCCTCGGAGGCGCGGGCCGTCGCCCGTACCCAAACCCTCATCAAGGGCGAGAACGGCATCGGCACGGTCCGCAGGACCACCCTCCCGGGGGGACTGCGCATCGTCACCGAGACCCTGCCCTCGGTCCGCTCGGCGACCTTCGGCATCTGGGCCCACGTCGGCTCCCGCGACGAGACCCCGGCCCTCAACGGCGCCACCCACTACCTGGAGCACCTGCTCTTCAAGGGCACGGCCACCCGCTCCGCGCTGGACATCTCCTCCGCCCTCGACGCCGTCGGCGGCGAGATGAACGCGTTCACGGCCAAGGAGTACACGTGCTACTACGCGCGCGTGCTCGACACCGACCTGCCGCTCGCCATCGACGTGGTGTGCGACATGCTGACCGGCTCGGTGATCCGTGAGGAGGACGTCGACGTCGAGCGCGGCGCCATCCTCGAAGAGATCGCGATGACCGAGGACGACCCGGGCGACTGCGTGCACGACCTCTTCGCGCACACGATGTTCGGCGACAACCCGCTCGGCCGCCCCGTCCTCGGCACGGTCGACACGGTCAACGCCCTCACCGCCGACCGCATCCGCCGCTTCTACAAGAAGCACTACGACCCCACGCACCTGGTGGTCGCCTGCGCGGGCAACGTCGACCACAACAAGGTCGTCCGCCAGGTCCGCGCCGCCTTCGAGAAGGCCGGCGCGTTCAAGGACCCCGAGGCGCAGCCGATCGCCCCGCGCGGCGGCCTGCGCACCCTGCGCACCGCCGGCCGGGTCGAGCTCATCGGCCGGAAGACCGAGCAGGCGCACATCGTGCTCGGCATGCCGGGCCTGGCCCGCACCGACGAGCGGCGCTGGGCGCTGGGCGTGCTGAACACCGCCCTCGGCGGCGGCATGTCCTCCCGCCTCTTCCAGGAGGTCCGGGAGAAGCGCGGCCTGGCGTACAGCGTGTACTCGTACACCTCGGGCTTCGCCGACTGCGGTCTGTTCGGGGTGTACGCGGGATGCAGGCCCTCCCAGGTGCACGACGTGCTGAAAATCTGCCGCGACGAACTCGACCAGGTCGCCGAGCACGGGCTGCCCGACGACGAGATCGAGCGCGCCGTCGGCCAGCTCAAGGGCTCCACCGTGCTCGGCCTCGAGGACACCGGCGCGCTGATGAACCGTATCGGCAAGAGCGAGCTGTGCTGGGGCGAGCAGATGTCGGTCGACGACATGCTGGCCCGGATAGCCTCGGTCACCCCGGACGACGTGCGCGCGGTCGCCCGCGACGTCCTGGGCCGGCGGCCCTCCCTGTCGGTCATCGGCCCGCTGAAGGACAAGCAGGCGTCCCGGCTGCACGAGGCCGTCGCCTGACCCATCCCGGCACCACACCCGGTAAGGAAGCAACAGACATGAGCAAGCTGCGCGTGGCGGTCCTCGGCGCCAAGGGCCGGATCGGCTCCGAGGCGGTACGGGCGGTCGAGGCCGCCGAGGACATGGAACTGGTCGCCGCCCTCGGCCGGGGCGACAAGCTGGAGACCCTCGCCGAGACCGGCGTCCAGGTCGCCGTCGAGCTGACCACCCCCGCCTCGGTCATGGGCAACCTCGACTTCTGCGTGCGCCACGGCATCCACGCGGTGGTCGGCACCACCGGCTGGACCGACGACCGCCTCGCGCAGCTCAAGGGGTGGCTCGACCAGTCCCCGGAGACGGGCGTGCTCATCGCCCCGAACTTCTCCATCGGCGCCGTGCTGACCATGAAGTTCGCACAGATCGCGGCCCCCTACTTCGAGTCCGTCGAGGTCGTCGAGCTGCACCACCCCAACAAGGTGGACGCCCCCAGCGGCACCGCCACGCGCACCGCCCAGCTCATCGCCGAGGCCCGCCGCCAGGCCGGCAGCGCCCCCGCCCCGGACGCCACGGCCACCGCCCTCGACGGCGCCCGCGGCGCCGACGTCGACGGGGTACCGGTGCACGCGGTGCGGCTGCGCGGCCTCCTCGCCCACCAGGAGGTCCTGCTGGGCGCCGAGGGCGAAACCCTCACCGTCCGACACGACTCCCTGCACCACAGCAGCTTCATGCCGGGCATCCTGCTCGGCGTCCGCCGCGTGGTGAGCGCTCCCGGCCTCACCTTCGGCCTGGAACACTTCCTCGACCTGAACTGAGCCGGTCCCACCCCTATGCGCGCGAAGATCTCCTACGCCCTCACGGCCGCCGTCCTGGTCGTCTACTTCGTCCTGGTCGGCAGCCGCGGCGTGCTGCTCATCAAGGCCGGCACGCTTCTCACGGTCACCTTCGGGGTGGCCGTGCTGATCCTGCCGGTCATCGGTGTGTGGTTCCTCTGGAAGAACACCCAGTTCGTCCGGGCCGCCAACCGGCTCGCCGCCGAGCTGGACGCGGAGGGCGGCCTGCCCGTGGACAATCTCAGGCGGCTGCCCAGCGGCCGCATCGACCGCGAGTCGGCGGACGAGGTCTTCGCGCTGCGCAAGGCCGAGACGGAGGACGCTCCCGACGACTGGCGCAGCTGGTTCCGGCTCGCCGTGGCCTACCACGACGCCCGGGACACCCCGCGCGCCCGCAAGGCGATGCAGCGGGCCATCGCCCTGCGCCGCACCGCCTCCTGAGCGCGCGGACCGGCGTCAGGCCCGCCCGTACTCGGACGCCCACGCCTCGACCGTGTCGGCCGCGCGGTCGAAGGCCAGCGGATCGCGCCCCAGGAAGTCCGCGTTGTGCGAGGTCAGCAGCGGCGACGGCGCCTCCGCCGAGCGGCCCCGCCGGTGCAGCGTCAGCGCCTGCCCCTGCACGGTCCGGGGCAGCCCGAGCCAGCGCACCGGCTGCTGAACCGTGCGCACCGACACGACCTGGTCCCAGGCGGTCGTACGGGTGCTGACGAAGGCCACGTGACGCAGCCCGCGGGCGCTCACCCACACGCCCATGCGCAGCAGCCGCAGCGCGGCCACCACGATGACCAGCGCGAACGCGAACACGGTGGCGGCCGACGCGGGCGCGGCCGTCACCGCGATGATCACGGACGAGAACAGCACGAACGAGGCGAGCAGCAGCAGGACGGCCGCCGCTCCCACCCGCCAGGGGCCGGGCCGGTAGGGACGCCGCCAGCGGTCCCGGTCGTCGTGCGGCAGAGCGACGTCGTCCGCCGTGTTGAAAGCGCGGTCGGCCGTCAGGAAGGGCAGGGGCACGGTGGTCCTCACTCGATCCATGCAGGGGCTGTGCCCGGTGAGGCTATCGATCTGTGTCACCGGTCACCACCCTCGGGGGTCCGGACGGCCCCGCCGCCGCGGCCGTAGAGTGGGCGGCGCCCCAGACGTGATGGAAGGACCCTCCACGCCGTGACCGACACCCCTGCCGACGACCTCAAGCCCGGCTTCCGCAGCGATGTGACCGTCGAGCTGGTGAAGCACACCGCGTCCGACGCCGACGTGCTGTTCGCCGCCCGCGTCTCCACGATCGGCGAGCAGTCCCTGGACGAGCTCGGCAAGGACCCCGAGCGGTCCAAGGGCCTGATCAACTACCTGATGCGGGACCGGCACGGCAGCCCCTTCGAGCACAACTCGATGACCTTCTTCGTCAGCGCCCCGATCTTCGTCTTCCGCGAGTTCATGCGGCACCGCGTCGGCTGGTCCTACAACGAGGAGTCGGGCCGCTACCGGGAGCTCCAGCCGGTCTTCTACGTCCCGGACGCCGACCGCAAGCTGGTCCAGGAGGGCCGCCCCGGCAAGTACCGCTTCGTCGAGGGCACCCCCGACCAGCAGCAGCTCGTCGGACGCGCCATGGAGGAGTCGTACCGGCAGTCCTACGAGGCGTACCAGGAGATGCTGGCGGCCGGCGTGGCCCGCGAGGTCGCCCGCGCGGTGCTCCCCGTCGGCCTGTACTCGTCGATGTACGCCACGTGCAACGCCCGCTCGCTGATGCACTTCCTCGGCCTGCGCACCCAGCACGAGCTGGCGAAGGTGCCGTCCTTCCCGCAGCGGGAGATCGAGATGGTCGGCGAGAAGATGGAGGCCGAGTGGGCCCGCCTCATGCCGCTGACGTACGCCGCGTTCAACGCCAACGGGCGCGTCGCCCCGTAGGTGGCGCCCTGCCGAGCCCCGGCGCGGCAGCCGAGCACAGATGTATGCATCAGCCGAGTGAAGTGTCTGTATTGCGGCATTTCGCGAAGTTCATCTAGCCTGATCAAACGGGCCCGGCACTGCCTGAACCCCCGAGCAGGCAGTGCCGGGTCCCCCCTTCGCACCCCTGGGTCGCCTCCCCCGAGGGAAGACCCCGACCTGAGCAACGAGTAGCGTGTAACCCATGGCTCCGACCTCGACTCCGCAGACCCCCTTCGGGCGGGTCCTCACCGCCATGGTCACGCCCTTCACGGCGGACGGCGCACTCGACCTCGACGGCGCTCAGCGGCTCGCCACCCACCTGGTGGACGCAGGCAACGACGGCCTGATCGTCAACGGCACCACCGGCGAGTCCCCCACCACCAGCGACGCGGAGAAAGCGGATCTCGTACGGGCGATCGTGGACGCGGTCGGCGACCGCGCCCACGTCGTGGCCGGTGTCGGCACCAACGACACCCACCACAGCATGGAACTGGCCCGCGCGGCGGAGCGCGCCGGCGCCCACGGCCTGCTGGTCGTCACGCCGTACTACAACAAGCCCCCGCAGGAGGGCCTCTACCGGCACTTCACGGCCGTCGCCGACGCCGCCGGACTGCCCGTGATGCTCTATGACATCCCCGGCCGCAGCGGCGTCCCGATCAGCACCGAGACGCTCGTCCGCCTCGCCGAGCACCCCCGCATCGTCGCCAACAAGGACGCCAAGGGCGACCTCGGCCGCGCCGGCTGGGCCATCGCCCGCTCCGGACTCGCCTGGTACTCCGGCGACGACATGCTCAACCTGCCGCTGCTCTCCATCGGCGCGGTCGGCTTCGTCTCCGTCGTCGGCCACGTCGTCACCCCCGAGCTGCGCGCCCTGGTCGACGCGTACACCTCCGGCGACGTCCAGAAGGCCACCGAGATCCACCAGAAGCTGCTCCCCGTCTACACGGGCATGTTCCGCACCCAGGGCGTCATGACCACCAAGGCGGCGCTCACCCTCAAGGGCCTCCCCGCGGGACCCCTGCGCGCCCCCATGGTCGAGTGCACGCCCGAAGAGATCGAGCAGCTCAAGATCGATCTTGCCGCCGGCGGGGTACAACTCCAGTAATCAGACTTCGCGCGCCCGGGCGCGCAGACGGACCTCACAACTGAATACGCGGGACACCGGTGCCCGCACCCCTTTACGACAACTGCTTCTGCACGAACGTCATGCGCGCCACGTGCCCGACCGGTACGTGGCGCGTGTGGTGAGGAGAGTCTTTTGAGTCATCCGCATCCTGAACTCGGCCCGCCCCCGCCGCTGCCCGAAGGCGGCCTGCGGGTCACCCCGCTCGGCGGCCTCGGCGAGATCGGCCGCAACATGACGGTCTTCGAGTACGGAGGCCGCCTGCTGATCGTCGACTGCGGAGTGCTCTTCCCCGAGGAGGAGCAGCCCGGAATCGACCTGATCCTGCCGGACTTCTCGTCCATCCGGGACCGTCTCGACAACATCGAGGGCATCGTCCTCACGCACGGCCACGAGGACCACATCGGCGGCGTCCCCTTCCTCCTGCGCGAGAAGCCGGACATCCCGCTGATCGGCTCCAAGCTCACCCTCGCCCTCATCGAGGCCAAGCTCCAGGAGCACCGCATCCGCCCGTACACCCTCCAGGTGGCGGAGGGGCAGCGCGAGCGCATCGGCCCCTTCGACTGCGAGTTCGTGGCGGTCAACCACTCCATCCCGGACGCGCTGGCCGTGGCCATCCGCACGCCCGCCGGCATGGCGGTGCACACGGGCGACTTCAAGATGGACCAGCTCCCGCTGGACCGCCGCCTCACCGACCTGCACGCGTTCGCCCGGCTCAGCGAGGAGGGCATCGACCTCCTCCTCTCCGACTCGACGAACGCCGAGGTCCCGGGCTTCGTCCCGCCCGAGCGCGACATCTCGAACGTGCTGCGCCAGGTGTTCGCCGGCGCCCGCAAGCGGATCATCGTGGCGAGCTTCGCCAGCCACGTCCACCGCATCCAGCAGATCCTGGACGCCGCCTACGAGTACGGCCGCAGAGTCGCCTTCGTCGGCCGGTCCATGGTGCGCAACATGGGCATCGCCCGTGATCTCGGCTATCTGAAGGTTCCGCCGGGCCTGGTCGTGGACGTCAAGACGCTCGACGACCTCCCCGACAGCGAGGTGGTCCTGGTCTGCACGGGTTCGCAGGGCGAGCCGATGGCCGCGCTGTCCCGCATGGCCAACCGCGACCACCAGATCCGCATCGTCGAGGGCGACACGGTGATCCTGGCGTCGTCGCTGATCCCCGGCAACGAGAACGCGGTCTACCGCGTGATCAACGGCCTGACCCGCTGGGGCGCCAACGTCGTCCACAAGGGCAACGCCAAGGTCCACGTCTCCGGGCACGCCTCGGCCGGCGAGCTGCTGTACTTCTACAACATCTGCCGCCCGAAGAACCTGATGCCGGTCCACGGCGAATGGCGCCATCTGCGCGCCAACGCCGAACTCGGCGCCCTGACCGGCGTGCCGCACGACCGCATCGTCATCGCCGAGGACGGCGTGGTCGTCGACCTTGTCCAGGGCAAGGCCAAGATCTCCGGCAAGGTCCAGGCGGGCTACGTCTACGTCGACGGCCTCTCCGTGGGCGACGTCGGCGAACCCGCGCTCAAGGACCGCAAAATCCTCGGCGACGAGGGCATCATCTCGGTCTTCGTGGTCATGGACGCCTCCACCGGAAAGATCACCGGAGGACCGCACATCCAGGCCCGCGGCTCGGGCATCGAGGACTCGGCGTTCGTCGACGTGATCCCCCGGATCACCGAGGCGCTCGAGCGCTCGGCCCAGGACGGGGTCGTGGAAGCCCACCAACTGCAGCAGCTCGTCCGCCGCACGCTGGGCAAGTGGGTCTCCGACACCTACCGGCGCCGGCCGATGATCCTGCCCGTGGTGGTCGAGGTCTGACGGTCCGTCGGACTCCACGCACGCGTCAACCGGCAGCGGGGCGCCTCGATTTGCATCGGGGCGCCCCGCTCCAGTACGTTTACAACTCCTCCCGAGCGGGCACCCGACCACTTCACGCGGTCGGGAACCAGTGCCCGGTGGGGATGGGAAAACCGACTCAGAATCTCTGATAAAGTCGGATCCGCCGGAAAGGAAAGCGCGAAAGCGTCGACCTGGAAAGCACCGAGGAAATCGGATCGGAAAGATCTGATAGAGTCGGAAACGCAAGACCGAAGGGAAGCGCCCGGAGGAAAGCCCGAGAGGGTGAGTACAAAGGAAGCGA
>MUNG01000598.1 GCA_002154585.1 Streptomyces pseudogriseolus | reverse complement strand
CGCAGTTCCCCGCGCCCCTTTGGGGCGTCAGGGGTGGAGGAGGTTGTGGGCTGTCAGGGCCAGGGTGGTTTCCACCAGGTCCGTGGGGCGGGAGAGGGAGCGGCCGGTGAGTTGTTCGTAGCGGCGGAGGCGGTTGAGGACCGTGTTGCGGTGGCAGTAGAGGCGGCGGCCTGCCCGCTGGGCGGAGCCGTCGCAGGCCAGCCAGGTGGCGAGGGTGTCGAGGAGGACCTCGGCCTCGGCGGGGTCCAGGGCGGCCAGCGGGCCGAGCAGCCGCTCGGTCAGCGCGGCGGCGAGGTCGGGACTCGACGCGACCAGCGCCGCCGGCAGGTGCTCGGTCAGCCGGACCGTGCCGCCCGCCTCGGGGCACAGCCGCAACGCGGTGTCCGCGAGCCGCCGCGCCTCCCCCACGGCGGCCAGTCCGTCGACCGTGCCGCTGACGCCCACCCGCACACCGGGCGGCTGTTCGTCCGGGACGATCGCCGCCGCGTCGCCCTCGACGAGGACGATGCCGTGGTCGGTGTCCGCGCCGGTGTGCCAGTGCGCGCGCACATCCGGGGCGAGGAGCGCCTGGGCGCCCGCACAGCCGGCGGACCGCGCCCCCTCGACGGCGACGACGGCGTACCGGCCCTGCTCGGGCAGGCCGAGCGCCTCCGCCGCCTCGGGCAGGTCGGCGATCCTGCTGGTGCCGTCCAGCAGGGCCGCGGCGAGCAGTCGCACCCTGTTCTCCTTCCGCCACGCCAGCCGGCGCTCGGTCTGCCGGTAGGCGTCCGCGACGACCGTGCAGTGCTCGTCGACGAAGTCCCACACGTCGGACGCGACGTGCACCAGCAGCCGTACGTCCTCCGGCGCCGTCCGGGAGGTCTCGTCGACCAGGCCCTGCCACACCAGCGAGCCGCCCAGCCGGAAGGCGTGCAGCACCGCGTCCAGCGGCAGGCCCTGCTCGGCGCGGGTGGCGCCGATCTTCCAGGAGCAGCGGCGC
>MUNG01000597.1 GCA_002154585.1 Streptomyces pseudogriseolus | reverse complement strand
GGTGGTGGCGGCGGGGGGCGTGCGGGTCGCTCCCAGGGAGAGGCGAGCAGTGACGCCCTCGGGGCCCTCGCCGAGGCCGCCGAGTCCGCTGCCGCACGCTTCGGCGAGCCGGTTCTCGCCGTGCCGGAGGGGGAGCGGCTGGTCGTGCTCGCCGCCGACGGCGGCACGGTGGTGAGCGCGTGCTGCGAGCACGCGGCGGCGCGTGAGGCCGCCCGCAGGAGCGACGACGGCGATCTGGTCGTCGGACTGTCCGCGCCGGCCGGTCCGATCACCGCGTCCGCCGCCTACAAGCAGGCCGAACAGGCGCTGTCCGTGGCCCGGCGGCGGGGCAGGGTGCTGGTGGAGCACGAGCAGATGGCCGCGGGGTCCGTGCTGCCGTTGTTGGCCGATGACGCGGTCAAGGCGTTCGCGGACGGGTTGTTGCGGGCGCTGCGCGACCACGACGCGACGGGGAGGGGAGACCTTGTCGCTTCTTTGCGGGCCTGGCTGTCCCGGCACGGGCAGTGGGACGCGGCGGCGGCGGATCTCGGGGTTCACCGTCACACGTTGCGGTATCGCATGCGGCGGGTGGAGGAAATCCTGGGGCGGTCGCTGGACGACCCGGATGTGCGGATGGAGTTGTGGCTTGCCTTGAAGGCGACGGCGGGGGAGGCCGGCTGAGCCGGGCAGGGCGCAGGGCGCAGGACACAGGGCGGGGG
>MUNG01000596.1 GCA_002154585.1 Streptomyces pseudogriseolus | reverse complement strand
TGGTGCCCGGCGCGCGCGCCGTCGCCGGGTCCTGCTCCTGCGGCCGCGCGGGCTGCCGCGCGCCGGGCGCCCACCCCCTGCCGCACGCGCCGGTGATCCGCGCGGGCGCGCCGCTGGACGAGGTCACCGCCCTCTGGTCGGAGTTCCCGGGCGCCTCGGTGATGCTGCCCGTCGGGCGGGCGTTCGACGTGATCGAGGTGGCGGAGCCGGCCGGGTGCCATGCCCTGGCGCGGCTGGAGCGGATGGGCCTGCCGGTCGGGCCGGTCGCCGCCACCCCGGACGGCCGGGCGCAGTTCTACGTCGCGCCGGGCGCCGCGGCGGCCCTGCCCGACCTGCTGTACCGCATGGGCTGGGACGACCCGGACGCCCTCGACCTGCGCGGCCTGGGACGCGGCTCGCATGTCACGGCGCCGCCGTCGGACCGCGCCGGCCTCGGCCCGGTGCGCTGGCTGCGCTCCCCCGCCCTGGACTCCGCCTCCCGTCCGCCGGAGGCGCGGCTGCTGCTCGGCACGCTGGCGTACGTGGCGCACCGCTCGGGATCCTGACGCCTCTGACGACGCCCCCGTACGCGGCGAAGCGCCCGTCCCCCGGTCCGGGGGCGGGCGCTTCCTCGCGTACGGGGCCGGACGGCTCCGGGGTCACTCCCCCAGGAGGGCGTCCACGAAGGCCGCGGGCTCGAACGGCGCGAGGTCGTCCGCGCCCTCGCCGAGACCGATCAGCTTGACCGGGACGCCCAGCTCACGCTGGACGGCGATGACGATGCCGCCCTTGGCGGTGCCGTCGAGCTTGGTGAGCACGATGCCGGTGATGTCGACGACCTCGGCGAAGACCCGGGCCTGCACCAGCCCGTTCTGGCCGGTGGTGGCGTCGAGCACCAGCAGCACCTCGTCCAGCGGGGCCTGCTTCTCCACGACCCGCTTGACCTTGCCGAGCTCGTCCATGAGGCCGGTCTTGGTGTGCAGCCGGCCGGCGGTGTCGATGAGCACCGCGTCGGCGCTCATCTCCTTGCCCTCCTTGACCGCGTCGAACGCGACGGAGGCCGGGTCGCCGCCCTCCGGGCCGCGCACGGTGTGGGCGCCGACCCGCTCACCCCAGGTCTGGAGCTGGTCGGCGGCGGCGGCACGGAAGGTGTCCGCGGCGCCGAGGACGACGGTGTTGCCGTCGGCGACGAGAACGCGGGCGAGCTTGCCCGTGGTCGTGGTCTTGCCGGTGCCGTTGACGCCGACGACCATCACGATGCCGGGGCCGCCGGCCGCGTTCTCCGTGTGCACGGTGCGGTCCATCTCGGGACCGACCAGCGTGATCAGCTCCTCGCGGAGCAGTCCGCGCAGTTCCTCGGGGGTGCGGGTGCCGAGCACCTTGACCCGCTCGCGCAGCCGCTCGACCAGCTCCTGGGTGGGCTGGACGCCGACGTCGGCGGTGAGCAGGGTGTCCTCGATCTCCTCCCAGGTGTCCTCGTCGAGGTGCTCGCGGGACAGCAGGGTGAGCAGGCCCTTGCCCAGGGCGTTCTGGGAGCGCGACAGTCGCGCGCGCAGCCGGACCAGGCGGCCGGCGGTGGGCTCCGGGATCTCGATCTCGGGAGCCTCGGCAGCGGGCGGTTCCTCGATGACGACGGGACCGGCGCCCGCCGGAAGATCAACCTCCTCGATGGTGCGCCGCGGTTCCTCCCGCGGCGTCTCGGCCTCTTCGCCGACGTGCGGCTCGGCCGGCGGGGCGGTGATGTCGGGCGCGGAGGGCGGCGGCGGGGGCAGCGGCTTCTTGCGCCGGCTCCCGACGATCAGCCCGCCGAGCGCGCCGAGCACGACCACGGCGATGACTACAGCAAGGATGACGATGTCCATAACCCGTCCAGTATCAGCCATGCTCTCCCGCGCACCCCCAACCGGACGCGCGCCGCGTCCCCCGACAACGCCGCGAGGCCAGGGGCGCGGGGAACTGCGCGCCAAGCCCCCAACCACCCGCACGGGACCACACACAGCGCCGCCCCGGCTCGGCGAAGGCCGAGCCGGGGCGGACGGGGTGGCAGAGCGAGGGGCAGGAGCAGCGGGGAGGAAGACCCCCACCCCCCGGGTCACGGGGAGGGAGGAAGGGGCGTCAGCCCATCTCCTCCAGCCGCTTGCCCTTCGTCTCCTTCACGAACTTCAGGACGAACGGAATCGACAGCGCCGCGAACACCGTGTAGATCACGTAGGTGACGGACAGGTTCCAGTCCGCCAGCGACGGGAAGCTCGCGGTGATCGCCCAGTTGGCGATCCACTGCGCGGCCGCGGCCACACCGAGCGCCGCCGCACGGATCCGGTTCGGGAACATCTCGCCGAGCATGACCCAGACGACCACACCCCACGACAGGGCGAAGAAGAGGACGAAGACGTGGGCCGCGATCAGGGCCACCCAGCCCTGCGTGGCGGGCAGCCGGCCGTCGACGAGGTTAGAGGAGAACGCCCAGGCCTCGAGCGCGAGACCGATCACCATGCCGACGGAGCCGATGATGGCCAGCGGCCGGCGGCCGATGCGGTCGACGAAGATCATCGCGATGACGGTGCCGACGATGTTGATGATCGACGTGGTGAACGAGTAGAGGAACGAGTCCGAGGGGTCGACGCCGACCGACTGCCACAGCGTGGCGGAGTAGTAGAACGCGACGTTGATGCCGACGAACTGCTGGAACACCGACAGGCCGATGCCGATCCAGACGATCGGCTTGAAGAAGAAGCTGCCGCCGAGCAGGTCCTTGAAGCTGGACTTCTCCTCGCGGTGCATGCCGGTCTCGATCTCGGTGACGCGGGCGTCGAGGTCGATGCCGCTGCCCTCGACCTCTTCGAGGATCGTGCGGGCGCGCTCGTGCTTGCCGACGGAGATCAGGTAGCGGGGCGACTCGGGGATGGCGAAGGACAGCAGGCCGTAGAGGACGGCCGGGACGACCATGACGCCGAGCATCAGCTGCCAGGCCTCCAGGCCGAGCAGCTCACCGCGCTGGTCGCCGTCGGCGGCGTTCAGGATGCCCCAGTTGACGAGCTGGGAGACGGCGATGCCGACGACGATCGCGGCCTGCTGGAAGGAGCCGAGCCGGCCGCGGTAGGCGGGCGGGGCGACCTCGGCGATGTAGGCGGGGCCGATGACGGAGGCCATGCCGATGGCGAAGCCGCCGACGACGCGCCAGAAGGCGAGGTCCCACAGGGCGAAGGGCAGCGCGGAGCCGACGGCGCTGACGGTGAAGAGGGCCGCGGCGATCTGCATGCAGCGGATGCGTCCGATGCGGTCGGCTATCCGGCCGGCGGTGGCGGCGCCGATCGCGCAGCCGATCAGCGCGACGGCGATGACCTGGGCGAGCGCGGCGGAGCCGACGTCGTAGCGGTCGCGGATCGCCTCGACGGCGCCGTTGATCACGGAGCTGTCGTAGCCGAAGAGGAAGCCGCCCATGGCGGCGGCAGCGGCGATGAAGATGACATGCCCGAGATGTTCGGGATGAGCCGGCCTGGCTCCTGACGCTTGTGCCTGCGCGGTGCTGCTCACGTGTACTCCTCGGGCCACCGGCAACATCGCCGGGTGGGGGGTCAGCCCTTCAAGGTCTCCGTCGTAGGCACCTGAAGGTAAAAACAACATTGCAGAGACTATGCCTTCATCTTTTGAAGTCAATAGGCCCTTGGCTGTGAGTTAGTAGACGTGAAACCCGGCCCGGGCCCAGACATGAACCCGAAGGCACCCGCCAAAGGTTCACATATTGAAGAGTTGGAGCCGATTCAGCGCAGACGCTGGCTGATGACCTTGGACACGCCGTCGCCCTGCATGGAGACGCCGTACAGCGCGTCGGCGACCTCCATGGTGCGCTTCTGGTGCGTGATCACGATCAGCTGCGAGGCCTCCTGGAGCTCCTGCATGATCCGGATCAGCCGCTGGAGGTTGGTGTCGTCGAGCGCGGCCTCGACCTCGTCCATCACGTAGAACGGGCTGGGCCGCGCTTTGAAGATCGACACGAGCAGGGCCACCGCGGTCAGCGACCGCTCGCCGCCCGACAGCAGCGACAGCCGCTTGACCTTCTTGCCCGGCGGACGCGCCTCGACGTCCACGCCCGTGGTGAGCATGTTGTCGGGGTCGGTCAGCACCAGGCGGCCCTCCCCGCCCGGGAAGAGCCGGGAGAAGACGCCCTCGAACTCCCGGGCCGTGTCCCGGTAGGCCTCGGTGAAGACCTGCTCGACGCGTTCGTCGACCTCCTTGACGACCTGGAGCAGGTCCGCGCGGGTCTTCTTCAGGTCCTCCAGCTGCTCGCTGAGGAACTGATGGCGTTCCTCCAGCGCCGCGAACTCCTCCAGGGCGAGCGGATTGACCTTGCCGAGCTGCTGGTAGGCGCGCTCGGCCGCCTTGAGGCGCTTCTCCTGCTCGGCCCGGACGAAGGGACGGGGCTGGTTGCGCGGGTGCTCCGGGTCCTCCGGGAGCTGTTCGCCCTCGGCGGGGGGCGAGGGCGGCACGAGCTGGTGCGGGCCGTACTCCGACACCAGCCCCGCCGGTTCGACACCCAGTTCCTCCAGCGCCTTCGCCTCCAGCTGCTCCATCCGCAGCCGCTTCTCGGCGCCGAGTACCTCGCCCCGGTGCACTGAATCCGTCAACTTGTCGAGCTCGGCCTTGAGGTCGCGCCCCTCGGTGCGGGCACGGGCGAGCTCCTCCTCGCGGCGGGCCTTGGCGGCCTCGGCGGCGGTGCGCTCCTCGGCGGCGCGGGCCAGGGACACCTCGACGTGCGCGAGCAGCTGGCGGGCGCCCGCGGCGACGGCGGCGGCGACCTCGGCCTCGTGGCGCAGCCGGGCGCGGCGCTGCTCGGAACGCGCGCGTGCCTCGCGTTCCGCGCGGGCGGCCCGGTCCAGGGAGTCGGCCCGTCCGGCCAGCCCCTTGACCCGCTCCTCGTGCGTACGGACCTGGAGGCGGGCCTCCATCTCGGTCTGGCGGGCGTTGGCCCCGTCGGCGGCGAGCCGGTCGCGCACGGAGGTGTCGGGCTCCTCCTCGTACGGCATCTCCTCGGCCGTCTCGAGCCGCTCGGCGAGCTCCTCCACCTCGGCGAGCGCCGTGTCCAGGGCGTCCTGCGCCCGTGCGGCGGCGGCCCCGGCGCGCTCGGCCTCGCCCGCGGCGCCGCGCGCCTGGCCGGAGAGCCGGCCGAGCTGCTGGGCGACGGCGGACTTCTCCCGGTCGGCGGCCCGGCGCCGCTCCCCCAGCTCCTCGACGAGGGCCGCGCACTCCCGGCGCCGTCCGGCCGCCGCCTCCTGCGCCTCGGCCAGCTTCTCGCAGCGCACCGCCAGCTCCTCCAGCTCGGCGGCCGCCTCGTCGACGGACGCCTGCACCTCCAGCAGGCTGGGCGCGCCGGCCGAGCCGCCGTGCGCGAAGTGGGCGCCGAGCAGGTCGCCCTCGGCGGTGACGGCGGTGAGGCCGGGGCGGGCGTGGACGAGTTCCTCGGCGTCCTCGAGGGTGCCGACGACGACGATGCCGTGCAGGAGCCGTCGTACGGCGGGCATGAGGTCGTCGGGACCGCTGACCAGGCGCTCCGCCGGGAGGGGGGTTCCGGAGGGAGTGGCGGGTGCGGATGCGGCGGGGGCCGGCTCCGCCGTGTCCGGGAACGGGCCCGTGACCAGGAGGGCGGCCCGTCCGGCGTCCTGCTTGCGCAGCAGCCGGATCGCGTCGGCCGCCGCGGACGGGGAGGACACCGTGAGGGCGTCCGCCGCCGCGCCGAACGCGGCCGCGAGCGGCACCTCGTAGCCGGGCGTCACCGTCAGCAGTTCCGCGGCCGGGCCGAGCAGGCCGGTGAGGCCGTCCTTCGCCTCCAGCAGCGCGCCGGTGCCGTCCTTGCGGCGCAGGCCCAGCGCCAGGGCCTCGTGGCGTGCCTGGGTCGCGGCGCGTTTCCTCTCCACGGCGGTGACCGCTTCGCGGGCGGCGGTGAGCGCGGCCTCGGCCTCGGCGAGCCGGCGCTTGGCCTCCTCGTGCCGCTCGGCGAGTTCCGCGTCGCCGGCGTCGAGGCCGTCGACCTCCGCCTGGAGGGCCTCGTACTCCTCCTGGGCGGCCACGGCGCGCGCCTGCGCCTCGTCGCGGGCGGCGGCGAGGCGTTCGATCTCGGCCTGGGCCGCGGCGGCGCGGGAGCGGGCGGCGCCCACCTGTCCCTTGAGCCGGGCGAGCCCTTCGCGCCGGTCGGCGATGGCGCGGGCGACGTCCTTCAGCCGCCTCTCCTCCTGGGCGAGTTCGCGCTCCAGTTCGGCGCGGTGGGCGACGGTGTCCTCCAGCGCGCGTTCGGCCGCCTCCAGGGCGGCCTCCAGCTCGGCCTCCTGCTCGCGGATGCGGGCGGCCTCGCGCTCCATGTCCTCGGGGTCCCGGCCGCGCCGCTCCTCGGGGGGTGCGGAGGTGGCGCTCTTCACGCGCGCGTCGGCGAGCGAGATGGTGCCGCGCACCCGTTCGGCGAGCTGGGAGAGCTCGTACCAGGTCTGCTGGGCGTTGTGCAGCCGCGGAGTGAGGCGGCGTACCTCGTCCTCCAGAAGGGCCTCGCGCTGGAGCGCCTTCTTCAGCTCGGCCTCGGCGGCCTCCTTGCGCTGTTTGAGGGTGGCCTCGTCGGCGATCTCGGCCTGGAGCGCCTCGCGCAGGGTGACGAGGTCGTCGGCGAGGAGACGCAGGCGGGCGTCGCGCAGGTCGGCCTGGATGACGGCGGCCCTGCGGGCGACCGCCGCCTGGCGACCGAGGGGCTTGAGCTGCCTCCTGAGCTCGTAGGTGAGGTCCTGCACGCGCGCGAGGTTCGCCTGCATCGCGTCCAGCTTGCGCAGCGCCTTCTCCTTGCGCTTGCGGTGCTTGAGGACGCCGGCGGCCTCCTCGATGAAGGCGCGGCGGCCCATGGGGTCGGCGTGCAGGACGGAGTCGAGCTGGCCCTGGCCGACGATGACGTGCATCTCGCGGCCGATGCCGGAGTCGGAGAGCAGTTCCTGGATGTCGAGCAGACGGCACGTGTCACCGTTGATCTGGTACTCGCTGCCGCCGTTGCGGAACATGATCCGCGTGATGGTGACCTCGGAGTACTCGATGGGCAGCGCCCCGTCGGAGTTGTCGATGGTCAGGGACACCTCGGCGCGGCCGAGCGGCGGGCGGCCGGTGGTACCGGCGAAGATGACGTCCTCCATCTTGCCGCCGCGCAGCGACTTGGCGCCCTGCTCGCCCATGACCCAGCTGAGCGCGTCCACCACGTTGGACTTGCCCGAGCCGTTCGGGCCGACGACACACGTGATCCCCGGTTCGAACCGCAGGGTGGTCGCGGAGGCGAACGACTTGAAGCCGCGGAGGGTCAGGGCCTTGAGGTGCACGCCGCCGGACTCTACCCGCCGGGCATGTCTCACTCCATGAGCGCGCGGTTTCGCGGGTGAACGCGCAGGGCATGCCAGACGTTGAGAAGGTGAAAAGGTGCGCGGAACAGAGAGTGCGCGGCGCGGGGGTCGCGGGGTCCTCCGCAGGCGGCCGGCGGGCTCAGCGGTTCGGGACGCGAAGGGGTGAAGAAAGAAGGGACGCCGGAGCGTCCCTTGCAGTTCTGACTGCCTGGCGGTGGTGACGGGCAAGCCCGACCACTGCGCTGCTGTTCGTGGAGCGTGCAGTGATCAGGTGAGCGCAGGCTCCGCCTGGTGTGCGTCAACGCTCTCCATGATCCTGTCGTGAGAAGCGGCAGCCTTCAGGGCGTCCTTCTCCGCCTGGATCCGCACGAGCTCGGATTCCAGGTCCTGGACGCGCTGCTGGAGCCGTCGCATCTCGGCGAGGAGTCGCGGGTCGGAGCCGCCGACGTAACCGAGAAGCGCCTTTGCCATGATGGATGGTCCTCCACAATGAGTGACCGACCGATGCGGTGTGGGTCGTGAGGGATTCGCACCCGCGGTGCTTGGCAGGCCTGGAGTTGTGCTGCCGTTCAGCCATGCCAAACAGCTAAGGTGCGCGGGGCTTTCAGCGTCTCACCAAAAAGTTTGAGGGTCAACACGATCACGCCCCGTATCGGGCGACAACCGGGCGCGTACGGCCGCACTGCGGCGGCGACGCGTGCCTCACGGGGCCTCGGGGCGTGGCGGTCATCTTGGCGGGCGCACGTGCCCCTGGCAAGCGGTTCGCCTCGATCACCAGCACTTTTTTACCCGCGGACGACGCACGGCACAGGCGGCGCGCCCCTCGGTACGCAGGCCCGGCGGGGGCTCGTCAGCGGATCGCGAAGCCGTCGTAGCCGCCGCGGGGTGTGTCCCAGATCTCGGTCACTCCGTCCACGCGTCCGGGCGTGTCGCCGTCCTGGAGCCACTCCAGCAGCCGGTCGCAGCGGTCGCGGGCGCCCTCGGCGACCACCTGGACCCTGCCGTCGCCGAGATTCAGGGCGAATCCCTGAAGTCCGCCGATCTCCAGCGCCTTGGCCCGGGTGAACCAGCGGAAACCCACACCCTGGACGTGTCCGCGGACCCAGGCGACCAGTCGCACATCCTCGCTCATGCCTGCAACCTAACCGGACAAAGTCACACCGGGCACTCCGCCCCCAGGCGCCATGCGGTAGCGTCGCCACCCATAAATCTCATATGAAACTCACTCGTTCGTGTGAGTTTCGTGATCGTCGAGTTTCGGGCTGGTCGCGAGACACGCCGACCGCCAGAACGAGGAAGGCCAGGACATGGGACGCCACCGACGCTCCGACGCCGGCCGCGCCGCCACGAGCCGCGCCGCCGGCGTCACCCACCCTGACGGCTCCTACGGTGAAGGCCTGGCCCCGCGAGGCGCCGGCGCCGACGGCCCGCCCACGATGGGCACGGCGCCGTACCTGAACCCGGAGGCCTACGCGGAGACGTACGCCCGCAGCGAGGCGTACCTGTACGCGACGGAGGAGACCGCGGCGCCCTCCGGCGGCTTCCCGGACGCCGCCCCCGCCCCTGCCGCCCCGGCCGCCGCGTACGCCTACTCCGCCCACACCGCCGAGACCGTCGCCGCCCCGGCCGTCCCGAGCGTCCCGGGCCCCCGCACCGCGGAGTACGACTTCACGGGCCGCTCCTTCGACGGCGACCCGGTCCCGGAGTGGGACGTGACGCCCCGGCCCCGGCCGGTCCGCACCGCCCGTACCACCGCCGTGACCTCGTCGGTCGGCGCGGAGGACCGGCCCGCGAACGGACGGCC
>MUNG01000595.1 GCA_002154585.1 Streptomyces pseudogriseolus | reverse complement strand
ACCAGCTTGGGGGTCGCCCGGCGGGTGAGCGGTACGGGCCCGCTCCCCCGCTCGCCGGTCGCGTCCCGGTCGTCGGCGGCGCTCTCGTGCCGTGCGGAGTCGCGGCCGGGCCGCTCGTCGTCGGTGCGGGAGCGGCGGGTCCGGAAGAGGCCGCCGTGATCGCCGTCCTCGTCGTCCAGGGCGGGGAAGCCGTCGAGGGCGTCCAGGTCGACGGGCGCCTCGAGTTCGACGGGTCCGTCCAGCACGGAGGCGGGCAGTCCGGGCAGGGCCACGGGCACCTGGGAGAGCGCGACGCGGCGGCTGTCGGCCGGTTCCTTCCCCGTGCGGCGCGGCCGGTCGAGGCGGAACCCGACGCCGTTGGTGTCGGGCACGTCGTCGGTGAGCAGCGCGTCCGGGATGAACACGACGGCCGTGGTGCCGCCGTACGGGGAGGGCTGGAGGGAGACGCGGACGTTCTGGCGCTGGGCGAGCCGGCTGACCACGAACAGGCCGAGCCGGTCGGTGTCGGACAGCTCGAACTCGGGTGTCTCCGCGAGCCGCAGGTTGGCGTCGAGCAGCGCGTCGGCGGCCATGCCGAGGCCTCGGTCGTGGATCTCCAGGGTGAAGCCGTTGGCGACGCGTTCGCCGACGACCTGGACGGCGGTGTGCGGCGGGGAGAACACCGTGGCGTTCTC
>MUNG01000594.1 GCA_002154585.1 Streptomyces pseudogriseolus | reverse complement strand
TGATGAAGGCCGTGTTGCAGGACCGCAGGAAGCTGTTGGCGAGGGTGGCGCCCTCGTTCGGCTCCATGCCGGTGAGGTTCTTGAAGGTCTGGCTCTGCCAGGTCGCGGTGTCCGTGCAGGGCGCGGGGCCGTTCATGGAGGTCACGCCGTTGTCGATGAGCATCGCCGCCGTGATGATCTTCATGGTGGAGCCCGGGGCGACCTGGCCCTGGAAGGCCGCGTTGAAGCCGTCGTCGCGGTTGTTGGCCACCGCCAGCACCTCGCCGGTGCTGGGCTTCAGCGCCACCACCGACGACTCCGGGTACGCCTGCACCGCCTTCTCGGCGGCCGCCTGCACCTCGGCGCTGAGCGTGGTGCGCAGCTTGCCCGGTTCGCCCTCGGCGAGGGTGAGCAGCGGGGTGTCCGCCTCGTCGGTGGCGTGCCGGATCGACAGCTCGACGGCCGGGCTGCCGCCCGCCTTGTCGCCGTACTTTTCGCGCAGGGTGTCCAGGACCGGGCCGAGGGAGGGGTACTTCTCCCTGGTCAGCACGGTGCCGTCACGGTCCACCGCCTCGATGGGCGGCTGCGCGGACTCCCCGGTGACGAGGGTGTCCCCGTCCCGCAGGTCCGGGTGCACCACGGACGGCTCCCAGTCGACCAGCGCGCGCCCGGTGGTCTGCCCGCGCACGACCGTCAGGGCGCTGGTGTAGCGCAGGGGCTTGGAGACGCCGTCGAGCGAGACGGTCGCCTTCACGGTGAACGGCACGGTGGCGCCGCGCGGGACGCCCGGCGTGATGTCCACCCGCGCTATGCGCGCCTCCTCGCCGTACGCGGTCAGCAGCACGCCGGCGTCCCGCGCGG
>MUNG01000593.1 GCA_002154585.1 Streptomyces pseudogriseolus | reverse complement strand
GGTTCGTCGAGGTGGAGACGGAACAGCCGATCGCGCGGACCATCGCGGAGTGGCTGTTCCGTCTCCACCTCGACGAACCCGAACTGCCCCGACTGGTTGCACTCCAGGAACCACCAGGTCCCGTCGGCGTCCTCGGCGAAGTCGAACGCCCCGTACGCCAGTTGGGCCCGGCGCAGATAGTCGCGCACCGCGTCCGCGGTGCGCGGCGGGACCTCCACCGGCTCCCACGGCGGCCCGGGCGCGGCGAACCGCACGTCCACCACCTGCGGGTCCGCGTCCGGCGCCGTCGCCTTGCGCGCCGCCAGCAGCACGTCGCCCACCGCGGTGAGCCGGATGTCCGCCCGCTTCGCGATCCGCCGCTGGAGCAGCGTCGGCCCGTACGCCACCGCCGAGAAGTCCGTGTCCGGCGCCACCCTGCTGGTCGGCACGGCCCGCGGCGGATCCTGCGGATGCGCCCCCGACACCGGCTTGACCACCAGGTCCGGGAAGCGCTCCGCGAACTCCCGCGCCGCGCGCGGGAACGTCGTGATCACCGTCGCCGGCACCGGCAGCCCGCAGCGCTGGGCCAGGCGCAGCTGCCACGGCTTGTGGCGGGCCTGCCGCGCGGCGTCCGGGTGGTTCATCCAGCGCGCGTCGCTGCCGCGCAGCATGCCGTAGAGGGCCTGCGACGCCTCCTCGGTGAGCCAGGCGGACGGCTGCGGGGCGCGCTCGGCCGGCGTGCCGGGGCGGCGTACCCACACCGACCGCAGCCCGCCGATGCTCACCAGCCGTCCGCCGACGGACAGATGGCCGCGGAACCGGCCGTGGACGTACTCGCCGGACAGCGAGACGCCCCCGGTGAGATCGGCGGGGTCGAGACGGACCACCGGCACTCCTGCGCCGTTCAGATGGACCACCACCATGTCGGCGGTCACATCCTCCTCGCAGGTGAGGATCAGCACGGTCATGTTGACGGTCCGCGTTCAGTCGTCGAAGTGGGTCTTGGAGCCCGCGGTGGACGTGGTCGTCCCCAGCTCGCGCAACAGGGCGTGGTCGCTGGCCGCGATCCGCCCGTCACCGAGGACGTTCAACTGCAGTCCGGAGTCATACGCATACGGAGTGGAAACGGCCAACTCCACCGCCGGACGGGCGTAGTTGAGCGCGAACGGTTGCATCGTCTCTCCCTCGTCGGTGCTGCGCCGATCAGGCAACGGCCTTCTGTGCGCCGCCGCTTGGTCCGCCGACTTGCGTTGGCTTCCAGAGACTTATACGAATCGAACGGGTGGTTGGTTTCCTCACGGAGCGTAATCATCGGCGGGTTGTCGGCCCGGCCGCCGTCCGGATACTTCGGGCGCCCCCGCGCCGAGGGAGCCACGCATCGTGCGCAGAGCGAGGAGCAGGACGCCGATGTCGTCCAGGTACACCGGATCGGGCAGCAGATCGGCAGGCAGGACCAGGTAGAGCACCGCGCCCCAGAACACCCAGCGGGGCCCGGTGGGCAGCCCCGCGCGCCGCAACTCCCGCCGCGTGCGGACCAGACGGACCAGCACGGCCACGGCGCCCGCCAGCAGCAGGGCCGCGAGGACGGCGACGCCCCACACCACGGTCGTTGTGTCCAAGATCACTGCCCTCCTCGCCCTCCTCCCGGTGACCGCGTGCCGCGGCCCCTCGCGCGACACAGTCCTCGAGGGAACGGATTCCCGCTCCGGGCCCCTGTATGGCGGCGGGGACCGGCCATGCGCGCACGCGACCGTTGCCCCGTGAACATCACCCGAAACACGGAGTCCTCGCAGGTCATCCCTGCGGCTCAGTCAAGTGGCAGCACCTGGGGGTGGAGCCTAGTAATGGTGATCAGTCTTCCCCTGGAGTCGATCATGACCACTTTCTCCTCGTCCTCCTCCGGCGAACCCGGCATACCCGTCGACTCGGCCGCGGCCCCGCCCGCCGGCACGACGGGCGCGGCGACCGGCGGGCACCGGCCCGGACCGGCCTGGGCGCGTCACCTGACGGCGGACCACACGGCCCCGGCCGACCCGCGGTACGCGAACGGCGCGGGCGCGGACACGGCGCCTGCGCGCGAACCGTCCGGGGCG
>MUNG01000592.1 GCA_002154585.1 Streptomyces pseudogriseolus | reverse complement strand
CCGGAGCGATGGGGGCGCTGCACGCGGGCGCGGTGAGGCGGGGAAGGTGTCGGGCGGGGCGCGCCGGAGCGATGGGGGCGCTGCACGCGGGCGCGCACGCCACGCCGGCGTCCACATCGTGGCGAGCGGTTGAAGCCGGTCGCGGCCCCGTGGTGTACTCCCGCTCATGACCGACACCCGCGTGCACCTGTGGCGGAGGGTCCACATGGACCTGCTCCGCTACGCGGGCTGCGTGTGTCGCCCGTCCTGTTGATTCGCGTCGTTCCCCCTTCTTCCCGCGCGCCCTGACCGTCGTCCCGGACGGCGTCGTCCCGCGCGCGTTCCGCGACTTCACCTCCAGGACGGTGCACATGTCTGTCTCCCCCGCTGCCCCTGCCTCCGTGTCCGCGCCCACGGCCGCGCCCGCGTCCGCGCCGACCCAGGCCGAACTCCTTGAGTTCGTACGGCGTGCCGCCGCCGACGCCGATCTGATCGCCTCGCTGCCCCTCGACCCCGAGGGGCGGACCTGGGTGCGGCTCGACGGGCCGGGCGGCAGCGAGGCCTGGCTGATCGGCTGGCCGCCCGGCACCGGCACGGGCTGGCACGACCACGCGGACTCCGTCGGCGTATTCATGACCGCCTCGGGCGAGCTGAAGGAGAACGCGCTCGCCGTGCGGCTGCCCACCGACGGCTGGACGACCCTCGAACTCACCGAGGGCGTCGACCGGGAGCGCCGGCTGACGGCAGGACAGGGCCGCGCCTTCGGCCGCCACCACGTCCACGAGGTGCTGAACGAGTCCACGGACCGGCATGCGGTCTCCGTGCACGCCTACTACCCGCCGCTGCCGCGGATCCGCCGCTACAGCCGCGCCGGCCGGATCATGCGCCTGGAGCAGGTCGAACGCCCGGAGGACTGGCAGTGAGCGGGGCCGAGAGCGTGCAGCACACGGCCCAGGACGGCGGGCAGCCACCCGGCATCGACGAGCTGCTGGAGCGCGTACGCGCCGGGTACGCGCGCATCGAGGCCCGCGAGGCGTACGACGCCTGGCGGTCCGGCGAGGCGCTGCTCGTGGACATCCGCTACGCCGCCCTGCGGGAGCGGGACGGGCTGATCCCGGGCGCGCTGGTCGTCGAGCGCAACGAACTGGAGTGGCGGCTGGACCCGCGGGGCAGCCACCGTCTTCCCGAGGCCACGGGCCACGGCCTGCGCATCGTCGTGGTCTGCAACGAGGGGTACGCCTCCAGCCTTGCGGCGGAGTCCCTCCACCGGCTGGGCCTGCACCGGGCCACCGATCTGATCGGCGGCTTCCAGGCCTGGCGGGCGGCGGGTCTGCCGGTCACGACGGGGACCGCGTAGCGCAAAGCGCGGGCGTCCGGACGTCCAGGTGCTCGGGCGTCCGGGTGCTCGCTCAGTACCCCTCGTCGCCGAAAAACTCGGTGTCCTCGCCCTCCTCCTCCAGCGCCTGGCGGACCACGCGCAGGGCGAGGCCCTCCGGGTAGCCCTTGCGGGCGAGCATGCCGGCGAGGCGGCGTATCCGCTTGTCGCGGTCGAGCCCGCGGGTGGCGCGCAGCTTACGGGCGACCAGTTCGCGGGCGGTCTCCTCCTCCTGCTCGGAGTCGAGCCGGGAGACGGCCTCGTCGATCAGCGCGGAGTCGACGCCCTTGGTGCGCAGCTCCCGGGCGAGGGCGCGCCGGGCCAGCCCGCGGCCGTGGTGCCGGGACTCCACCCAGGCGTCCGCGAAGGCGCTGTCGTTGATCAGTCCGACCTCCTCGAACCGGGACAGCACCTCCTCGGCGGCCTCGTCGGGGATCTCCCGCTTGCGGAGGGCGTCGGCGAGCTGCTTCCGGGTGCGCGGGGTCCCGGTGAGCAGCCGCAGGCAGATCGCCCGCGCCCGCTCCACCGGGTCCCCCGGAGGTTCCTCCCGCTCCGCCCTCACCGAGTCGGAGGCGCCTCCGTCCGCCGCGGCCGCCTCGCCGAAGGAACGGCGCCGGCGTCCGCGTCCACCGTGCGGCCCGCCGTCACGCGAGCCACCCGTCCGTGCCGTACGACCGCCGCGTCGCCGGCCGCCACCGCCCGCTTCGGGGAGGCCGGGGTCCGCGTCGTCGTACGCCGTGTCAGCGCCGGGGGCCGGGTCCTCGCCGCCCACGGCGTCCCTCCCCCGTGGGACACCGGGAGCCTCGTACTCGTACTCGGCCCAGTCGGTTCGCCGGGTCACGGGTCAGCTCTTGGCCGCCGCGGCCTTGGACTTGGCGCCCTTGGCCGCCGGTGCCGGCACCGCCGCGGGCTCGACGGGAGCGGCGGCGTCCGCGCCCGCCTCGGCGGAGGGCTCCTCGGGCCGGACGCCCACGCCCAGCTTCTCCTTGATCTTCCGCTCGATCTCGTTGGCGAGATCGGGGTTGTCCTTCAGGAAGTTGCGGGCGTTCTCCTTGCCCTGGCCGAGCTGGTCGCCCTCGTACGTGTACCAGGCGCCGGCCTTGCGGACGAAGCCGTGCTCCACGCCCATGTCGATCAGGCCGCCCTCGCGGCTGATGCCCTGGCCGTAGAGGATGTCGAACTCGGCCTGCTTGAAAGGCGGCGCGACCTTGTTCTTGACGACCTTGCAGCGGGTGCGGTTGCCGACCGCCTCGGTGCCGTCCTTGAGGGTCTCGATGCGGCGGATGTCGATGCGCACGGAGGCGTAGAACTTCAGCGCGCGGCCACCGGTCGTGGTCTCGGGCGAGCCGAACATGACGCCGATCTTCTCGCGGAGCTGGTTGATGAAGATCGCGGTGGTCTTGGACTGGTTGAGCGCGCTGGTGATCTTCCGCAGGGCCTGGCTCATCAGACGGGCCTGGAGACCCACGTGGCTGTCGCCCATCTCGCCCTCGATCTCCGCGCGGGGGACGAGCGCCGCGACGGAGTCGATGACGATGAGGTCGAGGGCGCCGGAGCGGACCAGCATGTCCACGATCTCCAGGGCCTGCTCGCCGTTGTCCGGCTGGGACAGGATGAGGTTGTCGATGTCGACGCCGAGCTTCTTCGCGTACTCGGGGTCGAGGGCGTGCTCCGCGTCCACGAACGCGACCTGGCCGCCGGCCTTCTGCGCGTTCGCCACCGCGTGCAGGGTCAGGGTCGTCTTGCCGGAGGACTCCGGTCCGTAGATCTCCACCACGCGGCCGCGCGGCAGGCCGCCGACGCCGAGGGCGACGTCGAGCGCGGTCGACCCGGTCGGGATGACCTCGATGGGCTCCTTCGACCGCTCGCCCATGCGCATGACCGCGCCCTTGCCGAATTGCCGTTCAATCTGTGCGAGCGCGGCGTCGAGCGCCTTCTCGCGGTCGGTTCCTGCCATGGGTTCCACCCGGTTTGCTTGAGTCGATCGCTTCACGTCAAAGACGCTAACGCCTGCCACTGACAACGCGCCCCGACGCACGTCCGGCCTGTGGATAACCCGGGCGCCCACCCACCCGAACTGGGGCGTAACGCCCGGTGTTGAGCCTCACCGGCTCTCCAATAAGAATGGATGTTCGATTTTCGTGTCAAGCCGCACCGCTGGGGACCCCCGCCCCTCGACGTCAGTGACCCCGGCCCCTCACGCCCCGG
>MUNG01000591.1 GCA_002154585.1 Streptomyces pseudogriseolus | reverse complement strand
CCGTGAAGCCCCCCGTGCCGGGGTACCCGCCCCCGCATGACGGAGGAGAAGCAGCACTCGGGTGACTCGTACTGGCTGACCACCGCGCCCGGCGGGGAGCGCCACCCCGCCCTGGCCGACGACCTGGACGTCGACGTGGCGGTGATCGGCGGCGGCATCGCGGGCCTGTGCACGGCGTGGGAGCTGGCCCGGGCGGGTCGCGCCGTCGCCGTGCTGGAGGCCGGCCGGATCGCCGCCGGCGTGACCGGGCACACCACCGCCAAGGTCACCGCGCTGCACTCGCTGGTCTACGACAAGCTGCGCCGCACCCGCGGCAGCGAGGGCGCACGGCTGTACGCCCGGTCGCAGGCGGAGGCGATCGAGCGGACGGCCGGGGTGGTGGAGGAGCTGGGCGTCGACTGCGAGTGGGAGCGGCGCAGCTCGTACACGTACGTCACGGACGTGGACCGGGTGGACGAGGTGCGCGCGGAGGCGCGGGCCGCGCGGGAGGCGGGCCTGCCCGCGTCGTTCGTGGAGGAGTCGGGGCTGCCGTTCCCGGTGGCGGGGGCGGTGGAGGTGACGGGCCAGGCGCAGTTCCATCCGCGCAGGTACCTGCTGGCGCTCGCCGGCGACATCGAGGCGCACGGCGGCCGCCTGTTCGAGGACACCACGGTGCTGGGCCTGGAGGAGGGCGAGCCCTGCCGGCTGTCGACGTCGACCGGGGCTACGGTGACGGCCCGGGACGTCGTGGTCGCCACCCACTACCCGGTCTTCGACCGCGCGCTGCTGTTCACCCGCCTCTCCCCGCGCCGCGAGCTGGTCGTCGCGGGCCCGGTGCCGGCCGAACTGGACCCGGAGGGCATGTACATCACCCCCTACGACGGCTCCCGCTCGGTGCGCACCGCGCCCTACGGCGACGACGCCTCGCGCCGGCTGCTGGTGGTCACCGGCGAGCACTTCACGCCGGGCACCGGCGACACCCGCGCCCGCTTCGACCGGCTGGCGGGGTGGGCCCGCCGGCACTTCCCGGGGGTGGAGCTGACGCACTTCTGGGCCACGCAGGACAACGACCCCACCGACACGGTGCCGCTGGTCGGCCCGCTGCACCCGGGCGCCCGGCACGCGTACGTCGCCACCGGCTTCGGCGGCTGGGGCATGAGCGGCGGCATGATGGCGGGCCGGCTGCTCACCGCGCAGATCACCGGCGGGGAGTGCGCCTGGGCCGGGCTGTACGACCCGCGGCGGCTGGCCTCGGCCGTGCGGGAGGCGCCGGCCTTCCTCAAGCACCAGGCGCAGGTCGCCCAGCACTTCGTCGGGGACCGGCTGCGTCCGTCGCCCCCGGTGGAGGCGCTGCCGCCGGGCGAGGGGGCGGTGGTGCGCACGGGAGGCGGCCGGCTGGCGGTGTACCGGGACGACGACGGCGCCCTGCACGCGGTGTCCGCCCGCTGCACGCACATGGGCTGCCTGGTCGGCTTCAACGCGGCCGAGCGCGCGTGGGAGTGCCCGTGCCACGGGTCCCGCTTCGACATGGACGGGAAGGTCGTACAGGGGCCGGCCACGAAGCCGCTGGAGCGGCGGGACATCTGAGCCCGCCCCGGACCCCGGCCGGGGGAGGCCGGGGCCGGTCGGAGGAGGCGCGCCCCTCCGACCGGGTGAGCGCGCCGCCCTGCCCGCCCGAGCCGCGGCGGCCACCGCCGACCGTCGCCCTATTGTCATACGGTGATCACACTTTCACGTCGTGTCATCGCCGCCTGTGTCCTCGCCGCCGCCCTCACCGCGTGCGGAGCCCCCGCCGGTCCCGCTGCGCGTCCGCCCGCACCCGCGC
>MUNG01000590.1 GCA_002154585.1 Streptomyces pseudogriseolus | reverse complement strand
AGCGACTCGGCGACCGGCCGGACCACCCCGCCGGTCTTGCCGGACCCGGCCGGTCGCCGAGTCGCTGTGCCTCCAGGCGCTCGCCGGGCGGGCCGCCGTGGTGGTGGTCGGCGCGGCCGGCGCGGGCCTCGGCCCGTCCGACGCCTACGACGTCGTCGTCCGCATCGGCAGCCCCGACTCCGTGTACGACCTCGACCTGTACGGCGGCACCACCGACCCCGACGAGGCCGCGGCCGTGCTCGCCGAGGCGCTCGTCGGCGACCTCGCGGACCCGCACCCCGGCAGCGACAGCCGCCGCTCCACCACCGTCCTCGCCCAGCTCCTCGGACCGTTCCGCGCCGTGCACGGCCGGTTCCCGTCGGTGCCGGAGCTGCGGCAGCTGCTCGACGGCGCCCCCGCGCCGCTGGCCGCCCTGCGCCAGGGCCTCGAGGCGGCGGGCCAGGAGTCGCTGCTGCGTGAACTCGACGCGCGCGAGCGGCAGATGGGGCACCCCGGCGACGTGGGCGGGATCCTCGCCGACCGGGTGGCGCTGCTGGACCGGCCCGCCTTCGCCGGGTTCTTCGACACCTCGGGGCAGTCCCGGCCGTTCACCCTCAAGGCGCTCGACCACCCGGTCCGGGTGCGCGTGGACCTGCCCGAGCGGGGTCACGCCGACGCCTCGCGGATGCTGGCCCGGCTGGTCCTCGCCCAGTTCACCGCGAGCGTCGCGGTGCGTGAGGACCGCTCCCTGTTCGCGTGCCTCGTGCTGGACGACGCCACCGGCGTCATCACCCCCGAGTCCGTGCGCGGCATCCAGCGGCTGCGGTCCGCCAACGCGGGCGTGCTGCTCACCCTGCGCACCCTGGACGACGTGCCCCGGCCGCTGCGCGGCCCGCTGCTCGGCGCCACCGGCTGCCGCATGGCGCTGTCCGGGGTGACCCCCTGGGACGGGCAGGACTTCGCCGAGGTGTGGGGCAAGGAGTGGACCGAGGCGCGCGACGTCACCGACCGGCAGATCATCGCCGAGAGCCCCGCCGGCAAGGCCGTGCACGCGCTGCGGCGGGCGATCACCGGCAAGGCGCCCACCGCGCGCGCGGTCACCGTC
>MUNG01000589.1 GCA_002154585.1 Streptomyces pseudogriseolus | reverse complement strand
TGGGGCAGCGGCTGGGGAGGCCCCCCGCCCGCCGCGAAGCCCGGCGTCATCCCGCTGCGCCCGCTCGGCGTCGGCGAACTCCTCGACGGCGCCGTGTCGACCATGCGCACCCACTGGCGCACCGTCCTCGGCATCTCGCTGACCCTCGCCGTCCTCACCGAGATCGCCGCCGTGCTGATCCAGGGCTTCGTCCTGGGCGACGCCGACACCGAGGTGCTCGACGACCCGAGCGCCACCCTCGGCGAACTCACCGACGTCATGGGCGACCTGCTGCTCAGCTCCGCCGTCCTGTACGGCATCACCCTGATCGGCACGGTCGCGGCGACCGCCCTGCTCACCACCGTCACCAGCCGCGCCGTACTGGGCCGTCCGGTGACCACCGGCGAGGCCTGGCGCGACGCCCGCCCCCAAATCCTCAAGCTGTTCGGCCTGATCGTCCTGCTGGGACTCATCGCCGTGGGCATCGCCGCCGTCGGCGCGCTTCCCGGCATCCTCGTCAGTGTCTCGGCCGGCGCCGAGGTGGGCTTCGGACTGACCCTGCTCGGCCTCCTCGCCGCCGCCGTGTTCGCCGCCTGGCTCCTGGTCCGCTTCTCGCTGGCCTCCCCCACGCTGATGCTGGAGAAGCAGGGCATCGTCACGGCGATGCGCCGCTCCGCCCGGCTGGTGCGCGGCTCCTGGTGGCGGGTCTTCGGCATCCAGCTGCTGGCCGCGATCATCGCCTACGTCGTCGCGGCCATCATCGTCATCCCCTTCACGTTCCTCGCCGCCGCGTTCAGCGGCGACGGCGTCACCGGCTTCGTGAGCACCACCGGCGGCGACATCGGCTGGACGTTCCTGATCATCAGCGGCATCGGCTCGGTGATCGGCTCCATGATCACGTTCCCGATCACCGCCGGCGTCACCGTGCTCCTCTACATCGACCAGCGCATCCGCCGCGAGGCCCTCGACCTCGAACTGGCGCGCGCCGCGGGCGTCCAGGGCGCCGACGGCACCGGCCGGAGCTGATGCGGTGACCGTCCCGGGGGGAGTTCTCCAGGCCGTACCGGCCCTGCCCACGGCCGCCGGCACCGCCGTAAGCCTGCTCGCGGGCGGCGACGACGAACCGCCCGTCACCCTCCCGCGCGACCCCGCGCGGGAGGCGGCCCGGCGGGAGCTGTCGAAGCAGATGTACCACGAGAACGACCCCAGCTGGCTCCAGCGTGCGCTGGACGCCTTCTGGGACTGGGTCGGCGACCTGTTCGGCGCCGCGTCCACGGCGACACCCGGCGGCGCGCTCGGCCTGGTCGTCGTCATCGTCGCCGCGCTCGCCGTCGTCGCCGCCCTGTGGTGGCGCCTCGGCACCCCGCGCCGCCGCCCGGCCGCCGCACCCGCCCTGTTCGACGACCGCCCCCGCAGCGCCGCCGAACACCGCGCCGCCGCCGAGGCGCACGCCGCCCAAGGCCACTGGAACCAGGCCGTCCAGGAACGCATGCGGGCCGTCGTCCGCGCCCTGGAGGAACGCGCCCTCCTCGACCCACGCCCCGGCCGCACCGCCGACGAGGCCGCCGCCGAGGCCGGCCGCGCCCTGCCCGCCCACACCGACCGGCTGCGCACCGCCGCCCGCGACTTCGACGACGTCACCTACGGCGGCCGCAGCGCCACCGAGGACACCTACCGGCGGCTCGCCGCCCTCGACGCCGGCCTGGAGCGCACCAGGCCCGCCCTCGCCGGCGCCCGCGGCACGGACACCGACACCCGCCGGGGAGCCGCCGGATGACGACCGAGGTCACCTCCCCGGCCACCTCGGCCTCCCCGACCGCCCGCCAGGTGTGGACCCGCTCCCGGGGCGTCGCCCTCGCGCTGGTGCTGCTCGTCGTCGCGGCCGTCGTCATCGCCGTGGTCCGCTCCGACGCCCGGCACGGCCACCTCGACCCACGCTCCGCCGACCCCTCCGGCAGCCGCGCCGTCGCCGAACTGCTCGCCGACCGCGGCGTCGACACCCGCGTGGTCACCACCCTCGACGAGGCCGCCGACGCGGCCGGCCCCGACACCACCCTCCTGGTCGCCGTGCCGGACCTGCTGACGCCCCGCCAGCAGACGCGGCTGCGCGCGGCCACCGCGGACTCCGGCGGCCGCACCGTCCTGGTCGCCTCCGGCGTCGCCTCCGTGGAGCGCCTCGCCCCCGGCGTCACGGCCGACCCGGCCAACAGCCTCGACTCCACCCTCGAACCGGGCTGCGACCTCCCCGCCGCCCGGCGCGCGGGCGACGCCGACACCGGCGGCATCCGCTACTCCTCCGCGCACCCCGACGCCGTCGAGTGCTACCACAGCCACCGCCTGGCCACCCTGCTGCGCGTCCCCGCCCCCTCCGGCACCGGCGACACCGTCCTCGTCGGCGCCCCCGACATCCTCCTCAACGACCGCCTGGACGAGCACGGCAACGCCTCCCTGGCGCTCCAGCTCCTCGGCTCCCGCCCCCACCTCGTCTGGTACCTCCCCACACCCGCCGACCCCGCCGGCACCGAGGACGAGAAGAGCTTCTTCGACCTCCTCCCCTCCGGCTGGCTCTGGGGCACCCTCCAGCTGTTCGTCGCCGCCGCCCTGGCCACCGCGTGGCGGGCACGCCGGCTCGGTCCCCTCGTCCCCGAGAAGCTCCCCGTGGCGATCCGCGCCTCCGAGACCGCCGAAGGCCGCGCCCGCCTCTACCGCAAGGCCGACGCCCGCGACCGCGCCGCCCTCGCCCTGCGCTCCGCCACCCGCACCCGCCTCGCCCCCCTCGTCGGCGTCTCCGGCACCCAGGCGCACACACCCGAGGCCCTGCTCCCCGCACTGTCCGCCCGCCTCGACGGCGACGGACCGTCCCCGCAC
>MUNG01000059.1:15416-15808 GCA_002154585.1 Streptomyces pseudogriseolus | reverse complement strand
CCCGCATCGGCGAGTCGGAGCTGCACGAGGGCACCCGCGAGCAGCCTCTCGTGGACGTCGGCCTGGACGTGGACGTGGAGCGCTACGTGAAGCTCTACCTCACGACGGTCGAACGTTTCACACCCTGATCGGACGCCGGTTCGACCCGGGTGCGCCGGGCGGACGTGCGGTCCGCCACACCCGGGGGGAATGGCACCCCGTTACCGGTGCGTTCGCTTTTACGGTGTTCTGGTCAGTTTCTCCGCCGGTACCCGCACACCCAGAGGAGACCCCGCGTGACCGACCGCCCCACCGCACCCGACCTCCGGCCGCCGCACCCCGCCCCCGACGCCACGCCCGACCTCTCCTCCCGTGACCCCGACTGGTGGCGGCAGGCCGTCGTCTACCAGATC
>MUNG01000059.1:0-15340 GCA_002154585.1 Streptomyces pseudogriseolus | reverse complement strand
GACGGCGGCTACGACGTCGCCGACCCGCGCGACGTCGACCCGCGCCTGGGCACCCTCGACGACTTCGACGCGCTGGTCCGCGAGGCGCACCGGCTCGGCCTCAAGGTGATCGTCGACATCGTCCCCAACCACACCTCCCACCAGCACGTCTGGTTCCAGGAGGCGCTGCGCGCCGGACCCGGCTCCCCGGCCCGCGACCGCTACGTCTTCCGCGACGGACGCGGCGAGAGCGGCGAGCTGCCGCCCACCGACTGGCAGTCCGTGTTCGGCGGCAGCGCGTGGCAGCGGGTGCCGGACGGGCAGTGGTACCTGCACCTGTTCGCCGCCGAGCAGCCCGACCTGAACTGGGACCACCCCGACGTCCGCGAGGACTTCCGCACCACCCTCCGCTTCTGGTCCGACCGGGGCGTGGACGGCTTCCGCGTCGACGTGGCGCACGCCCTCACCAAGGACCTCGAGGAGCCGCTGCGCGACCTCGGCGACCACGCGGCCGGCGGCGAGGCGGCCCTCGCCGACTTCGCGCCCGGCACGCACCCGTTCTACGACCGCGACGAGGTGCACGAGATCTACCGCGACTGGCGGAAGATCTTCGACACCTACACCCCGCCGCGTACGGCCGTGGCCGAGGCGTGGGTGCCCGGCGCGCGGCGCGCCCTGTACGCCCGCCCGGACGAACTGGGCCAGGCCTTCAACTTCGAGTACCTCGAAGCCGCGTGGGACGCGGACGAGCTCCGCCAGGTCATCACCGACTCGCTGGCGACCGCGCAGGCGGCCGGCGCCTCGGCGACCTGGGTGCTGTCCAACCACGACGTGGTCCGGCACGCGACCCGGCTGATGCTGCCGCCCGGCACGGACACCAACGCCTGGCTGCTGTCCGGCGGCAGCGCCCCCGCCGTCGACGCGGAGGCGGGACTGCGACGGGCCCGCGCCGCCACCCTGCTGATGCTGGCGTTGCCCGGCTCGGCGTACGTCTACCAGGGCGAGGAACTCGGCCTCCCCGAGGTCGCCGACCTGCCCACGGAGGTCCTCCAGGACCCGATCTGGGAGCAGACGGGCCGCGTCCGCAAGGGCCGCGACGGCTGCCGCGTCCCCCTGCCCTGGACCTCGACCGGTCCCTCGTACGGCTTCGGCGCGAACGGCGCGTGGCTGCCGCAGCCGCCGTCCTTCGCCGCGTACGCGGTGGAGGCGCAGGACGGGGTGGAGGGCTCCACCCTGGAGCTGTACCGCACGGCCCTGCGGCTGCGCCGCAAGCTGCTCGACGGCGAGACGCTGAGGTGGGCGGAGGACGCTCCGGAGGGGGTTCTCCAGTTCGACCGCGGTGACGGCTGGCGCTGCGTGACGAACCTGTCCGCCGAGCCGGTGCCCCTCCCCGCGGGCGAGGTGGTCCTCACCAGCGCCTCGCTGAAGGACGGGCATCTGCCCCCGGACACGACGGTCTGGCTGACGCGCTGAGGGTTGTACCACCCGTACGGAGGGCATGGGCGGGCGTCCGGTGAGGGCGTCCCGCAGAGTCGGTCGCAGGTGTGTCCGATGACCGTGCCGGCCGTACAGGGAGCCCGTCCACGATGAACAGGTCCAGCAAGACAGCGGCCGCCGTGCTCACGGCGGCCGGGATCCTCGCGGCCGGGTGGCTGCCCGCCGGGCCCGCGTCCGCCGTCGACGGGGCGGGCCCGCCGGCGGGTGAGCGGGTCCTCTGGGGCGCGGTGACCATCCCGCCCGGCCGGGACGGCATCGTCGAGGCGTCGGGCCTGTCCGGGCCCGCCCTCGGGTTCGGCTCCAGCCTGACGCTGACCGCCCCGGCCGGCGCGGAGGTCACCGGCGTGCCGCTCGCCGCCGCCGGCTACCGGGGCGAGGTCGCCGCCGACGGCCGCACCGCCGTCTACACGGCGGTGTCGGCGGAACGCCCGTGGCAGACCGGAAGCTTCCCCTTCGTGCTGACGGTGCCCGCCGACGCGGAGCCGGGGACACGGCTCGCCGGCTGCGTGCTGCGGCTCGCGGACGCGGAGGGCGTCGCGCGGGCGAGCGGGGGGTGTCAGGTGACGGTGGGGCTGCCGTCACCGGTGCTGTCCCGGCCCGAGCCGGGGGTGCCGCTGGGGTACCGGCCGGCCGCGGCGGGCCGGGCGTACCCGGGGGCGCAGGTGACGGTGTCCGACCAGGACGGGAACGAGGTGTGCACGGACACGGCGGGGGCGGACGGGTCCTGGAGCTGCGCTCCGGGCCGTGATCTGCCCGCCGGGGCGAATCGGCTCCAGGCCACGGCGAGTCTGAACGGCGTGTCCGCGGCGAGCGAGCAGATCCACATCACGGTCGGCTCTCCCACTTCGGTCACGGCCCCTGCGGTGCCGCCTCGCTGAGGGACACCTGCCCGTGTCCGGGGCGCCGTCTCGGGGGCTCCGCCCCCGGACCCCCGTCGCGCAGTTCCCCGCGCCCCTGGGGGCGGATCAGCCCTCGCGCCCCGACAGGTGCAGCGCCCCATAGGGGCGCGGGGAACTGCGCGAACGGCAGCACAGGGCGCGGTGCCCTGAGATTCCGCCCAGGTTGGGGGCGCCGTTCCGGGGGCTCCGCCCCCAAACCCCCCTGGGGTCAGGTCACACGTGACCTGGCCCTCCGCTGCCGAACGCCCCGCTCGACCCCGGCAGCCACCTCTTCCGCTGCTGATCCTTGCCCGTCTTCGTACTCGCGTGATGCAGCTCGTACGGCATGAGCCGGGAGCCGGAGCGAGGCGTGAGCGGGATCTCGTCGGGCTCGCGCATCTCCCGCATCTCGCGTACCGCGCCGCCGTCCGGCAGCCTCGGCTGCTCGTCGGGCTGGGGGCGCGGGGACTCCTGGTCCATGTACCGCATTCCCGCCCGGACGGCCCAGACCAGGGCACCTGCCACGATGATGCCGCCGAGGAAGGCCGCGAGCACGGCCCACCGATGGTTGTCGGCGGCCAGCTGTACAAGCGTTGCCGTGTTCATGTTTCCGAGTATGGACCAGGAAATGTGATAAAGCGCCCGCTATGTCCGAATCGGCGGGAGTCAGCGGCGTCCGACGGCGCGCCCCCCCCGTTCGGACCGTCCGAGGAGCGGCGCCCCGCGCCGGGTGGCAGGCTGCGGCCAGAGGGAAGGCCGGGACGGGCCGTCGCGTCCCCACGTGTGCAGCTCGGGGCCCGGCCCCGGCCTTCCCGTCTTCCTACGCCGTCGCCCCGGCGACCGGCTCCCGCGTCTCCGGCGTCCGGCCGGAACCCGTGTCGCCGTCCGGCCGCGGCGCCTCGCGGAACAGCCGCCCCGGCCACCAGAACAGGCGGCCGAGATCCAGCGCCAGCGCCGGCACCATGACCGTACGCACGAGGAACGTGTCCAGCAGGACGCCGATCCCCACCAGCACGCCCATCTGCGCCATGGTCACCAGCGGCAGGCCGGCGAACACCGCGAAGGTGGCCGCCAGCACCACACCGG
The DNA here is from genome assembly GCA_002154585.1 of Streptomyces pseudogriseolus. Lineage (GTDB taxonomy): Bacteria > Actinomycetota > Actinomycetes > Streptomycetales > Streptomycetaceae > Streptomyces > Streptomyces pseudogriseolus. Next base: position 11,900 of record MUNG01000059.1, on the reverse strand, counting down.
CCGAGGTGATCACCCCTCCGGTGCTGGTGAGACCCTCCAGCACGCCGCGTGTGACGCCGAGCCGCGCGGTCTCCTCCCGTACCCGGTGCATGAGGAAGATGTTGTAGTCGATGCCCAGGGCCACCAGGAACACGAAGCCCATCAGCGGGATCGACCAGTCCACGCCCGCGTAGCCGAGGACGTGCTCGAAGAGCAGGTTGGACGCGCCGAGCGCCGCGAGGTACGACACCACCACGGTGGCCAGCAGCAGCACCGGCGCGACCAGCGCCCGCAGCAGCCCGATCAGCACGGCGAGGACGACCAGCAGCACCACGGGCACCACGGTGGTCAGGTCCCGGTCCGCGGCCCGCGCGGTGTCCAGGCTCTCCGCGGTGGTCCCGCCGACCAGGGCGTCCGCGCCGTCCACGCCGTGCACGGCGGTGCGCAGCGCGTCGACGGTGTCCTTGGCGGCGTCGCTGTCCGGGGCGTCCTCCAGCACCACGGACAGCGTGATGAGGGAGCCGTCGGGTGTGCGGTCGCCGCCCGGTTCGACCCGGGCCACCCCGTCCACCCCGGCCGCGGCCGTCCGCACCTCGCCGGCGGCGGCGGTGCGGGTGACGATCTGTGCCGGGTCGGAGGCGCCGGAGGGGAAGTGCTCCGAGATCCGCTCCTGCGCGACGACGGACCCGGGCTTGTCCTGGAACATCTCCGACTGGGTGAGCCCGAGGGAGATGCCGGCCGCGGACAGCGCCAGCACCCCGGTGACCGCCACCGACATCAGCCACGACCAGCGCGGACGCCGCGCCACGGCGCTCCCGACCCGCGCCCACACCGTGCGCTCCTTGCGCGCGGGCGTGCCGAAGCGGGGGACGAACGGCCAGAACACCCAGCGCCCGGCGAGCACCAGCAGCGCGGGCAGCACCGTGACCATGGCGAGGAACGCGCACACCACGCCGACCGCGCCGACCAGGCCCAGCGAGCGGGAGGAGTTGACGTCGGCGAGCGCCAGGCAGGCCAGGCCCACGGCGATGGTGCCGGCCGAGGCGAGCACCGCGGGGCCCGAGCGGGTCAGGGCGATCCGCATGGCGCGGTGCCGGTCCTCGTGGCGGTGCAGCTCCTCCCGGTAGCGGGCGATGAGCAGCAGCGCGTAGTCGGTGCCGACGCCGAAGACCAGCACCATCAGCACGCCCGCGCTCTGCGGGTCCACGGGCAGCGAGGCGTGCTTGGCCAGCAGATACGTGGACGCCTGGGTGAGCACGGCGGCGAAGCCGACCGACAGCAGCGGGAACAGCCACAGCACCGGGCTGCGGTACGTGATCAGCAGCAGGGCGGTCACGACGAGCACGGTGGCGATCATCAGAGTCGCGTCGAGGCTGTCGAACACCGCCACGCTGTCGGTGAGGGAGGCGGCGGGGCCGCCGACCTCGACGTCCGTGCCGGGCGGGGCGTTGGCCCCGGCGATGTCGCGCAGGGCGTCGACGGTGTCGGTGACCTCGTCCTCCGCGTCCAGCGGGACCACCGTCATCAGCGCCTCGCGGTCGTCCGACGGCACCGGCCCGGTGATCCGCCGACCCGGGGCCGTGAACCGGTCGAGCGCGGCGCGGTCGGCGTCCGCCGCCTCCCGGGCGCCCGCGCCGGTGTACACGACGACGACGGGCATGACCGTGTCCGTGCGGAACTTCTCCAGTTCCGTGTTGACGCGGGCGGACTCGGCGCCGTGCGGAAGGAAGGCGTTGGGGCCGGTGTCCTCCACGTCGCCGAGCTTCCCGGCCAGCGGGCCGAGGGCGACGGCGACGATCAGCCAGGCCGCGAGCACGGCCCACTTCCCGCGTCGCCCGCCGGGCGCACGCGCGATGCGCTGCAACAGGGCACGCATGAGTACTCTCCTTGATGTGAAGCGCACCGCCGGCCGGTGACGGCCGGCGCGGGGCGCACGGATCCCGCACCACGGCGCTCAGGCTGTGACGACCTGCCGTGGTGCACGGGTAGGGGTGTGTCCGGGGCGTGTGCTTCCTCCGTACGGCCGGGAGTTGCCGCTCCCGGCCGTACACCTCCGCGCACACGCGGACGGGGTCATTCGATCTCGCGCATCATCTTCTCCATCGACCCGACGGCCAGCCGGGTCTGTGTCAGCTCCTCCAGCAGCCGGCGCTGCTCCTCCGTGGTGCGGCGCTGCAACTCAACGGTGTCCTCCAGCAGATGCGCGTACCGCGTGGCGAGCTCCTTGTACTGCTCCTCGCGCGCGGCCAGCATGCGGGCGCGCCAGGTGGCCGCCACCTGCCAGACGATCACGATCAACAGCGTGAAGAACCCGGCCGCGCCGACGGCCCCCACCAGCACGCCGAGCTCGTCGGCGCCGGCGGCCTGCGTCACCAGTTCGTCGTTCACTTCGCTTCCTCTTTCGCGCCTCGGTCCGAGCGGCCCGTGCCGCGGTCGGCGGTGCCCGCTTCGACGTCGGTGAGCGTCGAGGCCGCGCGGGCGACGGTGTGCGGGGTGAGCTCGCAGACGAACGGCGTGACGTCGTAGTACTTGACGGTCTTGCCGTCGTCCGCGGCTTCGAGCGTGCCGGTGACGAGGCCGGCGGCCTCCAGCCGCTGGAGGTGCATGTGCAGCAGCGGGCGGCTGATGCCGATCTCGCGCGCCAGCGCGCTGACGTACGTGCGGTTCTCCACGAGCGCCGCCACGATCCGCATCCGGTGCGGGTTGCCGAGCGCCGTGAGGATCTTCAGCAGGGCGTCACCCTCGGGCGCCGGCGGCGGGACCTCGGGCATCAGGGCCCCTTTCCCTCGTACCTGTCAGAAAAGGCTGACAGGGGGTCCGGGCACCTGTCAAAGATTTCTGACACATCTCAGGGTCCGATGGGGGACACCTCAGGGTCGCCTCCGGGAGGCCCCGAAAAGGACCGTGTCAGCCGAGGCGGACGGGAAGCGCGGCGAGCCCCCTCAGCAGCGTGCCGGCGCGCCAGGTGAGGGACTCCGCGTCGGCGTCCAGGGCGAGACGGGGGTGCCGTTCCAGCAGCAGGCGCAGGGCGACGGCGGCCTCAGCGCGGGCGAGCGGGGCACCGAGGCAGCGGTGGACGCCGTGTCCGAAGCCCAGGTGGCCCTGGGGGCGGCGGGTGAGGTCGAAGCGGTCCGGGTCGGGGAAGGCGAGCGGGTCACGGGAGGCCGCCGCCAGGGAGACCAGCACGGCGTCCCCGGCGGCCACGCGGGTGCCGGCCAGCTCCAGCGGCTCCGCCGCGAACCGGAACGCGCCCGCTTGCACGGGCGAGTTGAGGCGCAGCGACTCCTCCACCGCCGCGCCCGTCAGCCCCGGGTCGGCGCGCAGCAGGGCGAGCTGGTCCGGGTGCGTGAGCAGGCTCAGCACGGTCGCGGAGATCAGGTTGACGGTCGTCTCGTGCCCGGCGACCAGCAGCAGGAAGGCCATGCCGAGCAGCTCCTCGGACGACAGCGCGCCGGACGCGCCCGGGGCGGCGAGGTCCGCGAGCAGGGTGCCGTCGGGAGTGCGGGCCTTCCGGGCGATCAGGCCGGTGAGGTATCCGGCGAGTGCGGCGGCCGAGGCGGCGGCCGTGGTCGCGTCCGTGGGCGTGACCAGCTCGTTCGACCAGGTGTGGAAGTCCCCGCGGTCGCCCGCGGGCACGCCGAGCAGGTCGCAGATCACGGTGACCGGCAGCGGCAGCGCGTACGCGCCCACCAGATCGGCGGGCCCCGTTCGCGGCATCCGGTCCAGCAAGTCACGGGCCACGGCCTCGACGCGGGGGCGCAGCGCGGCGATCCGGCCCGGGGTGAAGTGGCCCGCGACCAGCCGTCGCAGCCGGGTGTGGTGCGGCGGGTCGCTCTGGAGCATGTTGCGGCCGACCGCCTGCCCGCCGTCGGTCTCCCAGCCGGCCGAGTGCCGGATGTCGTTGCGCAGCCGGGGATCGGTGAGCGCCGCGCGCACCGCGTCCCGGGTCACCACCAGCCAGGCGTCCCCGCTGCCGGGGACGTGCACCCGGTGGACCGGCCCCTCGGCGCGCAGGGCCGCGAGACGGTCGAAGGGGAAGGGCGTCGGCGCCCATCCCAGGGGCGCGGATCCGTCGGCGCGCATGGTGTGTCCTCTCGGCGAGCAGTAAACGGGGAGTGCTCCCCAGTTGTCGCCGGGACGATAGCATCCGCCCGGGGAGCGCTCCCCGGTTCGTACGGAGGGATGCATGACCGTCGGTGAGGGATCTGAGGCGCCCGTTCCGCCCCGGCTGCGGCGGGACGCGCGGCGGAACCGGGAGCGGCTGGTGGAGGCGGCGCACGCCGTGTTCGCCGAGCAGGGGCTCGAGGCGCCGCTGGACGTGATCGCGCGGCGCGCCGGGGTCGGCAACGCGACGCTCTACCGGCACTTCCCCACGCGGGCGGCGCTCGTGGACGCCGTGTTCCGCGGCCAGCTCACGGGAACGATGCAGGCCGGGGAACGCGCGCGCCGCGCGGCCGACGCGTGGGCCGGTCTGGCGGACTATCTCGACGCCGTGTTCGCCACCCTTGCGGCCGATCGCGGGACCAACGACCTGATGACCACCCGTCTGCCGGACGTCGAGACGCTCGACGCCGTCCACGCGCACAACCGCGAGACCGTCGACGTGCTGCTGGAGCGCGCCCGCGCGCAGGGCGGCGTGCGCGCCGACGTCACCACCGAGGACCTTCTCTTCGCCCTGGCGGCACTGGGCCGTGCCGTGCCGCCGCTGGCCGCCGCCGCGGGACCCGACGCCTGGCGCCGCCCCCTCGCCCTGTTCCTCGAAGGGCTGCGCGGTCCCGCGGCAGGGCCCCGTCCGCTGCCCGGACGGCCGCTCGACGAGGAGGAACTGGGTCGGGTGCTCGGGGAGATGGGTCCGCACCGGACCAGGCCCACGGACGGCTCAACCGGCGGGGCCGCGGCGGGCGGCACGGCGCCGGCGTGAACAGCTGAGGACATCTGTACGCGCCGCGACAGATTTTCCGCCGAGGCGACTAGAGTTTGACGGTGGGGAACCTGTCCCCGTGGCGGACCGTGCCCGCTGTGGTCCGCGGAAAGGTGCGTATGCCCTCGGAAAGTCAGCCGTACGCCGACGGCCGGCAGCCGGACCAGGACCGGCTCCCCGTCGCCGACCGGCTCGACGACGACCACTTCCCGGCCTACACCATGGGCAGGGCCGCCGAACTGGTCGGAGCCACACCCGCGTTCCTCCGTGCCCTCGGTGAGGCGCGGCTGATCACGCCGACCCGCTCGGACGGGGGGCACCGCCGCTACTCGCGCCACCAGCTGCGGCTCGCCGCCCGCGCCCGCGAGCTGGTCGACCAGGGCACCCCGGTGGACGCCGCGTGCCGCATCGTGAGCCTCGAGGACCAGCTGGAGCAGGCGGAGCGGACGAACGAGGAGCTCCGCAGGCAGGGCGCCGACCCGGTCCACGGGCACCGGTGAGGCACCGGCGAGGCACCGCTGAAAATCTGTCCCCGCCGGGACAGTATTTCCGCCCCGCCGGCGCGAAATTCTTTTCTCTAAACACGCCGTGCGGGTTTATTCCAGTGATTTTCCTCGCTTGCCGAGAATATTTTCCGTGCTAGGCTGACGTCAGTTGCAGTTGTGGTTGCCAGTTTGAACCGGTTCTCCGGGCAGGTGATCATCGCGACGATGTAGGGATTCGTAAAGTGCGTTTCCCGGCACTGTCTCAGGAGATAATTATGGCCACCGGTACGGTCAAGTGGTTCAACTCGGAAAAGGGCTTCGGCTTCATCGAGCAGGACGGCGGCGGCGCTGACGTGTTCGCCCACTACTCGAACATCGCCACCTCGGGCTACCGCGAGCTCCAGGAAGGCCAGAAGGTGACCTTCGACGTCACCCAGGGCCAGAAGGGCCCGCAGGCGGAGAACATCGTTCCCGCCTGACCTGCCTGACCTGCACGCAGGTTTTGAGGAGCGGGTGCCCGCACGTTTCGTGCGGGCACCCGCTCCTCGCTGTTTCCGGGGATTTTCCCCCGCGTTTCCGGCCACGCTCAGCGTGACGACCGGAACGCCTTCGCGCGCAGCGCGTCCACCGCGATCCGCGCCGCCGTGCCGATCACCGCGTCGGCCGCCGGAAGGGTCGCCGCCGTGTGCGCGGTCCGGGTGAAGACGGCCACCGCGTAACGGCCGCCGTCGGGATACTCGACCACCCCCACCTCGTTCCGCAGAGTCGGCAGGCTGCCGGTCTTTCCCGCGACATGCACGTCGTCGAAGGGAAAACCCGAGGCCAGACGGTGCGGCCACACCTGAAGCCCCATGATCCGCCGCATCGCCGCGCCGTGCTCCGGAGTGCACGCCTCGTCCCGCCACACCGCGCCCAGCAGCCGCGTCATGTCCCGTGGGGTGCTGCGGTTGGTGCGGGCCGGGTCCAGCGCCCGCAGCCGGCTCACGACCCGCGGGTCGGCCAGCGCCCGCGCCCCGTCCGGCCCGGCGTCCTCCTTGACGGTGGCCAGCATGTCGCCGAAGGAGTGCACCGCCCGCGTCCGGGTCAGGCCCAGCCGGGCCGTCGTCGCGTTCACGGCGTCCAGACCCACCCGGCGCAGCAGCAGGTCGGCGGCCGCGTTGTCGCTCACCGCCATCATCAGATAGGCCAGGTCCCGCAGGGACAGACGGGCCGCGTCCAGCATCGCCGCAACCCCCGTGGGCCCCGCCGTGCGCTCCCCCGGCACGGTCTCCAGCTGCTCGGCCAGGTCCAGCACGCCCCGCGCCGCCCGCTCGTGCAGCGCGACCAGCAGACACAGCTTGTGGACGCTCGCCGTGCACACCGGCTGGTCCGCTCCGGCGCCCAGCTGGTCGCCGGAGTCGATGTCGAGGGCGTGCAGCCGGCCGGTGACCCCGGCGTCGGCGAAAGCCGCGTGGATGCGGGCGACGGCGTCCGTCACAGCCAGTACTCCGATGCCGGTCGCAGGTGCAGGGGACGGTCCGGCACGTCGGGAACCGCGCCCGCGGCGGTGCGCAGGGCACGCGTGGCCGCCTCCGCGAACGCCTGCACGGCGGCGTCGCCGCGCCCCTTCGGCCAGGCCGCCGAGTGCCGCAGCGCGGGCGCCCCTCCGGTCAGCGGACGCCACACGGCGTCCCCCTCGCCGTCCCCCTGCCCCGGCGGGGCGGCATCACGCGGACACAGGGCGACCGCCCCCGAGGACAGCACCAGCCCGCGCACGAAACTCGCGCCCTGGCCGTGGCGCACGGCGGCGGGGGTGAAGCCGCCGCGTGCGCAGGTGGTCAGCAGCTCGTCGTACAGGGCCGGTGCCGCCGTGCGCGGGAAGAGGATCAGGTCGCGCCCGGACAGCGCGGGCAGCGGGACCTCCTCCAGTGCGGCCGCAGCGGTCCCGGCGGGCAGCAGCACGCCCAGCTCCCTGCGCAGCACAGGTCCCAGCTCCAGCCCCGTCACGTCGCACGGATGGTGGACGACCCCCACGTCCAGGTCGTGCGCCGCGAGCCGGTCGAGCTGCTGCGCCGTGGACAGCTCGTGCAGCTCCAGCTCGAGACCGGCGTGACGTCCGGCGAAGTCGGCGAGCAGCGCGGCCACCGTCTCGCCGGAGAGGTCCGGGGGCAGCGCGGCGCGCAGCAGCCCCGTCTCGCCGTCGCGCACCCGGCGGGCGGCGGTGAGGAACGACTCCGTGCGGGCCAGCACCTCCCGCGCCTCGGCCAGCAGCAGTGTCCCGGCCTCCGTGATCCGCACCTGACGGCTGGTGCGCTCGAAGAGCCGCACCCCCAGCTCCCGTTCCAGGCGCTGGACGCGCTGCGAGAGAGGGGGCTGGGCCATGCCGAGACGGGCGGCGGCACGGCCGAAGTGTGACTCTTCTGCAACAGCCACGAAGCACTCCAGGTGCCGCACCAGGTCCACGATCAGTAACCATATCGAGTGTTTATCGGTCCATGAGCGATAGCGGACTTGGACGGAGGGGCCTCCGCGCTGCTGTGGTCGGGGCATGAACACGTTTCCCGACCTTTCCCCCTCCGCTCCCCGCCGTGGCCCGCGGGCGGCGGTCAAGGCGCTCGTCGCCGTCACGGCGGTCGCCGCGGTCGCCGTCGGCGGGGCCTGGGGCGCCGGGCTCGGCCCCTTCGCCGGCGAGTCCGGACCCGACCCGGAGGCGGTGGCCGAGGCCCGCGCGTTCCTCGCCGACTGGGCCGCCGGACGCCTCCCGGCCGCCGCCGCCCGCACCACCAGACCCGACCGCGCGGAGGAGGTGCTCAGCAGCTTCACCTCCGGGCTCGACATCGACCGGCCGGTACTCACCGCCGGCAGGCCCGTGGAGGACGAGGAGTCCGGCGGACACGCCGTCACCGTCCCGTACACCGCGCGGATGCCCGTCACCGGCCTCGGCACCTGGACCTACGGGGCCGAACTGCCGCTGCGGGAGCGCGACGGCGAGTGGAAGGTGGACTGGCGGCTGTCGCTGGTGCACCCGCGGCTCAGCGGCACGGAGAAGTTCCGCCTGGAGCGTGAGGAGGCCGAACCGGTCCGCGCGCTCGACCGCGCCGGACGCGCCCTGTCCGCGGACGCCCACCCCTCCCTCGGCCCCGTCCTCGCCCAGCTGGCCCGCGGCAGGGACGGCGGCGGGCCGCGCGGGGCGGTGCTGCTCGTCGACCGCGCCACCGGGGACGTCCGCCGCACCGAGGCCGCCTTCGGCGGCCCCGCCCGCCGGGACGACGGCCCCCTGCGCACGACGCTCGACGCACGCTGGCAGTCGGCCGCCGAACAGGCCCTGAGGAAGGCCGGCGGGAAGAACGCGGCACTGGTCGCCCTGCGCGTAACCGACGGGCAGGTCCTCGCGGTGGCGAACTCCCCGGCCGACGGCTTCAACCGCGCCGTCTCCGGCACGTACGCCCCCGGCTCCACCTGGAAGATCGTCACCAGCGGCGCCCTGCTGCTCAAGGGCGCGGTCGCCCCGGACGACGTCGTGGACTGCCCCCGCTACCTCACCGTCGGCAAGCGGTTCCAGAACGTCGAGACCTCCGCCCACCCCGGCGCCACCTTCCGCACCGCGTTCACCGAGTCCTGCAACACCGCCTTCATCGGCCTGCGCGACCGGCTCGGCGACGGCGAACTCGGGGAGGTCGCGAAGAAGTACTTCGGCGTCGGGCAGACCTGGCACGTGGGCGTCCCCTCGTACGACGGGTCCGTGCCCGAGCCGCGCGACGCGACGGAGAAGGCCGCGTCGATGATCGGGCAGGGCCGGGTGCAGGCCAACCCGCTGATCATGGCGTCGGTCACCGCGACGGCCGTCTCCGGCCGCTTCCACCAGCCGTCCCTCGTCGCCACCGGCACGGAGGACACCACCGTGACCGAGCCGCTGCCGCCTCGGGTCGTCAGCCGGCTTCGCTCGCTGCTGCGGGCCACGGTCACCGAGGGCACGGCGCGGGTGCTGGCGCCGCTCGGCGGCGAGGTCGGGGGGAAGACCGGGACGGCCGAGGTGTCCGAGGAGCAGGAGAACAACGGGTGGATGGTTGCCCATCGGGGTGGCGTCGCCGTGGCGTGCGTGGTGGAGGAGGGCGTTACGGGCGGTGGGTCGGCGGGGCCTGTGGTGTACGGGGTGTTGTCGGGGGCGCCCCGGTCTTGAGGCCCGCGCAGGTTTTGAGGCGCGCCTCGCCTTCTGGGGCCGGCCCGACTGGACACGTTCGGTGTCCTGACCTCCCGTTCTCGGGGGCTTCGCCCCCGGACCCCCTTCGCGCAGTTCCCCGCGCCCCTATAGGCGCGCTCGCCCCTGGGTCCCGTTGCGCAGTTCCCCGCGCCCCTATAGGCGCGCTCGCCCCTGGGTCCCGTTGCGCAGTTCCCCGCGCCCCTACAGGGCCGCTCGCCCCTGGGTCCTCTTCGCGTAGCTCCCCGCGCCCCTGTGGGGCCCTTTCCTGGAAGGATGTTTCCTTGTGACCGCACGACTCTCCCGCCGTGCCCTCCTGTTGACCGCCGCCCTTGTTCCCGTCGCGGGGTGTGCCGCCGATGCTCCGGATCGGGCTCCCGCCGCCGGTGGTTCCGCGACACCAGGGCGCCGGACCCCGGACCCGGTCAGCCCTCCCCGTCTCCGCGCGCTGGAGCGTGAGTTCGGTGCTCGGCTCGGGGTGTTCGCCGTCGACACCGGGACCGGTGCCACCGTCGTGCACCGGGCCGACGAACGCTTCGCGCTCTGTTCCACCTTCAAGACCCTCGCCGCCGCCGCGGTCGTGGACCGCCGCCCCGGCGCCCGCCTGGACGAACGGGTCTCGTACAGCACGGCCGACCTGGTGACGTACTCGCCCGTCACCGAGAAGCACACCGCTGACGGCATGACGCTGCGTCAGCTCTGCGACGCCGCCGTCCGGTACAGCGACAACACCGCGGGAAATCTGCTGCTGCGGGACATCGGCGGGCCGGGCGGGCTCACCGCGTACGCGCGCCGGCTGGGTGACCGGGTCACGCGGCTGGACCACGTCGAGCCCGAGCTGAACAGCAACCCGCCCGGCGACCCGCGTGACACCACCTCGCCCCGCGCCATCGCCGCCGACTACCGGGCCCTGGTCCTCGGCGACGCCCTGCCCGCCGCCGGGCGCGCCCTGATCACCGACTGGCTGGTGCGCAACACCACCGGCGACCGCCGCATCCGGGCGGCCGTGCCCCGCGGCTGGCGGGTGGGCGACAAGACCGGCGGCGGGGAGTGGGGCCGGGGCAACGACGTGGCCGTGCTGTGGCCGGGCGCCGGACGACCCCCGCTGGTGTTGTCCGTGCTGACCGAGCGCACCGACCGCGCCGCCTCCCCCAGCGACGAGCTGGTGGCGGAGGCGGCGCGGCGGGTGCTGGACGTGCTGGGGTGACGTCCGCCGGTCAGTCCTGGCGGGGCGCCGCCTGCTGGACCACCTCGAAGGACCACAGGGTCGCGTCGGTGGCCGCAGGGCGCGGCTTGTCGCCCTGCGCGCCGGCGTGGGCGGCCTGACCGCGTCCCTCCATCCAGCGCCGGAAGTCCTCCTCGCTGCGCCAGCGCGTGTAGACGAGGTAGGTGTCCGTGCCCTCGACCGGGCGCAGCAGCTCGAACCACTCGAAGCCGTCCGAGCTCTCCACCGCCCCGGCCCGCGCGGCGAACCGCTTCTCCAGGGTCTCGCGCTGGTCCTCGGGAACCGTGAGTACGTTGATCTTCACGACGCTCATGCCGCGATTGTCCCGCAGCCCCCACGAGCGCCGCCCGTCGGGGCGGACCGGTCAGCCGACGCAGATCACCAGCAGGCAGAGGCGGGGGTCGCGCGGCTCGTCGGCGGGCGGCGGGGTGCTGGGCGCCGGCTGCGCGGTCGAGCCGTCGCCCTGGTCCGAGCCGCCGTCGCCGCTGCCCGTGTCACCGGTCCCGGTGCCGTCGTCGGCGGTGGGCGGGGGCGTGGTGGGGCGCGTGGCGGTGCCGGAGTCGCCGGTGGCGGGTGTGCCGGTGCCGGTGTCCTGGCTCGTCTCCGAGCGGCTGCCGGAACGGGAGACCGGCTCGGACGCGTCCGCACGTCCCCCGGCGGGCACCTCGGTGGCGGCGGCGCCGTCGGTGTGGGTGCCGGACGGCGGCGCGGTGGTGGCGGGCGCGGCCCCGGGACGCGCCTGGTCCCGGCGGGCGTCGGCCTGCGGCGGAGCGGTCGTACGGTCCGGGGCGGCGGACGGGGCGCCGGCCGTGTCGTCCGCGGTGCCGGAGGTGCCGCCCATGCCGTGCAGGTCGGGGGCGGCGGACGCCTGGGTACGGTCGCTGCCGCCCCGGTCGGTCGAGGCGAGGGTGATGCCGCCGCCGACGAGCGCCACCGCCGTGGCGACCAGGGCGCGCCGCTGCGTCTTCTTCCAGCGCGCCAACTGCCGCCGCCGTGCGGCGCGTCCGGTACCGGGACCGGGCGGCAGGGCGGCGTGCGGGGTGTCGGCCGTGGGGCCGGTCTCCTCGGTCTCCTCGGGCTGCGCGGGCTGTGCGGGGTCGGCGGGGCGCGCCG
>MUNG01000588.1 GCA_002154585.1 Streptomyces pseudogriseolus | reverse complement strand
TCGTCGACGCAGCCGTCGTAGATGTCGATGATGTGGCCGCCGCACAGCGTGTAGATGCGGTCGACGCCCTCGGCCTTGAGGGCCTTCGCGACGAGATGACCGCCGGAGATGACGTCCTGGGTGTCGTCGGGCATGGCGAAGTCCTTGTCCCTTTCCTAGGGGGCGGGGAACGCTCTCGCGGTACATTGCATACAGTCGACGAATACTGTATGAAGCTTGTTATCCCGCATCCGATGGGTGGTGTCCAGGGGGTGCGCGGGACTTTTCCGTCGCCGGTCCCCGGCCCCTCGGGCCCCTCCCCGGACCTTCCGGCGACGTCACAGACAGGAGCCGAGATGGACCTGTACGAGCACCAGGCAAGGGAACTCTTCGCAGACCACGGCATCGTGGTGCCGCGGGCCGAGGTCACCGGCTCGCCCAGACAGGCCCGCGAGATCGCCCGCCGCCTCGGCGGACGCGTCGTCGTCAAGGCCCAGGTCAAGACCGGCGGACGCGGCAAGGCGGGCGGCGTCAAGCTCGCCGCCGACCCGGCCGCCGCCGAACTCACCGCACGCCAGATCTTCGGCATGGACATCAAGGGCCACACGGTCGGCACCGTGATGCTGGCCCAGCCCGTCGACATCCAGGCCGAGTTCTACGTCTCCTACGTCCT
>MUNG01000587.1 GCA_002154585.1 Streptomyces pseudogriseolus | reverse complement strand
GTGCGAGAGGGGTACGACAGGGGGTGGAACCCCCGCCCGTCCGGCTGGCGCCCTCCCCGGCCGGGCGGGGGTTCCACCCCCTGTCGTACCCCTCTCGCACATCCCTTGAAGAACCCTGAAGAACCACTGAAGAACTCAGCTCAGGAACTCAGCATCGGGACTGGAGACTCCATGGCTCTGAGAAGCAGACTGGTCTCTCTGGCAGCGGTACTGGCGACCCTCCTCGGAGGGCTCGGTCTCAGTTTCCTCTGGCAGACGGAAGCCCAGGCGCACGGCGTGGCGATGATGCCCGGCTCGCGCACCTACCTGTGCCAGCTGGACGCCATCACCGGCACCGGCGCACTCGACCCGACCAACCCCGCCTGCGAGGCCGCGCTCAACCAGAGCGGCGCCACGGCCCTCTACAACTGGTTCGCCGTCCTCGACTCCCGGGCCGGCGGACGCGGCCCCGGCTACGTCCCGGACGGCACGCTGTGCAGCGCGGGCGACCGGTCGCCGTACGACTTCTCCGCGTACAACGCGGCCCGATCCGACTGGCCGCGCACCCACCTGACGTCCGGCTCGACGATCAAGGTGCAGTACAGCAACTGGGCCGCGCACCCGGGCGACTTCCGGGTGTACATCACCGAGCCCGGCTGGTCGCCCACCTCGCAGCTGAAGTGGGACGACCTGCAGCTGATCCAGACCGTCACCAACCCGCCTCAGCAGGGCTCCCCCGGCGCCAACGGGGGCCACTACTACTGGAACCTCCAGCTGCCCTCGGGCCGCTCCGGTGACGCGCTGATCTTCATGCAGTGGGTGCGTTCGGACAGCCAGGAGAACTTCTTCTCCTGCTCCGACGTGGTGTTCGACGGCGGCAACGGCGAGGTCACCGGCATCCGCGGCTCGGGCGGCGACCCGGACCCCGGCACCGAACCGGACCCGGACCCGACCGACCCGCACACCGGTGAGTGCATGGCCGTCTACAGCGTGACCAACTCCTGGAACGGCGGCTTCCAGGGCTCTGTCGAGGTGATGAACCACGGCACGTCGCCGCTCAACGGCTGGGCCGTGCAGTGGAAGCCCGGGCAGGGCACGAGGATCGGCAGCGCCTGGAACGGCACCCTCAGTACCGGCTCGGACGGCACGGTGACGGTACGCAACGCCGACCACAACAGAGTGATCGCGCCGGACGGCAGTGTGTCGTTCGGCTTCACGGCGACGTCCACCGGCAACAACTTCCCGGTGGGGACGATCGGGTGCGTCGATTCTTGACAGCGCCCGCTGAACGCGTGAGCTGACCGGCACCGGTCACGCCTGATGCGCCGTCCGCCCCTCACACCGAGGGGCGGACGGCGCTTCGCTGTACGCGGGGTTGTGATTCCTGTCAGGCGCGAGGAAGGAAAGCGGAGTGGGAGGTGGGAGGTGGGAGTAGCCTTCGGCCGGCAACGAGCTGGTACGGAGCAGAGCTGGGGCGCATGAGGAACCTGTCACCCTATTGGAACATCTCGACACTGCTGATCGGGGAGGAGGTTCCGGGCGTCTTCTCCGTCTTTATCGCCGATGGAGTGGATGCAGCGGAGAAGGGCTTCTACTTCGACCTCCAACGCTTCGTGGCTGAACAGCCAGATGAGCAAAATGTGAGGAACGGGACGGACAGCTACTGCGTCGTGAATGAGAGTGGGGGTGTCCATTACGGCGGCCTCAAGGGAGCTTCGCTGCTGCCTGACCTTCTGATACTGAGCTTCAGGACCGAAGCCGTGGAGGCGTTGGAGCTCCCTTCTCGCATCATCCCGTTGGGTATTACACCGAGCGTCGACCTGGACGCGTTGCGAGCGGGGCTCGAGCGTGTGCTGACGTACGGGAATCGCCGGAAGGTGCCGAGGTTGAACTTAGGCAACTGATGGGCGGCCAGGAGGGGAACAAACCGCTGGTCGCACGGGGTCCCGTGTCCGTAGGCTGCGTACGTGAGGGAAGCAGACGACACCTGCCCGGTTGTCCGCGTCGGAGGCGACGGGTATCGAACGATCAGCCTGCGCTTCCATCAGCTGACACGCTCCTTTCCGGAGGTGCGCGATGACCTGATGCGCGACTTCCTCGTGACAGCTGAAGGTGAGTGGGCGCGTCTCGAGGTCATGGTGAAGACCTGGGACGGTGACGGCCTCGACGTCTTCCTCGCCGAACTGGCGGAGGGATTCCGAGGATGGAACGGCACCAGGACCTGGCGGTCACTGGAAGGTGACTTGACCCTGGCCGCCGAGCACGCGGGATCACACGTACGGTTGACGTGGGAGCTGCACGAACGGCTCCTCGACGACGAGGGGTGGCGCTTCGAGACGACGACCGTCCATGCCCCTGGAGAAGACATGCGCCGCCTTGCCATCGAGATGCGCACCTTCCTGGAATCGGATCCGTTGTGATGAGCCGAGGCGGTTCGTCAGCTCAGATGCGTCGCCTCTATCACCCCTACGACGGCGGCGCCGATGTCTTCCTCACGTCGCCCGAGGAACGGGACCGGATGCGCGACCGGCATGCCGACTGGCTTTCCAGTCACCCATTGGGCTTCTGACGGGGCCGTGCCCCCACACCACGGCCCGGCCCAGCCCGGTCCGGCCCGCCGTCAACTCACCAGCCCGTTTCCGACTTGGACTGGACCAACCTCTTGACACACGTTTCCCTCACTCCTTAAATCACGAAATGAAGTAAGCGCTTCGCCGCGAGCGGCGGCCCGTGCACCGCTCCGTCCGCCCCCCACCTGACGTGTCTCCGCGCCCCCGAGGCCCGGATGACCCGCCTAGCTGTCATGCATATGACACCAGGAGACACGATGC
>MUNG01000586.1 GCA_002154585.1 Streptomyces pseudogriseolus | reverse complement strand
CGGCACGAACAGGTCGCCGCGCACGCCGCCGACGGCTACGCGCGCATCACCGGCAAGCCCGGCTGCGCGGTCGTCACGGCCGGCCCCGGCACCACTGACGCCGTCACCGGGGTCGCCAACGCCTTCCGCGCGGAGTCGCCCATGCTGCTGATCGGCGGCCAAGGGGCTCTCACCCAGCACAAGATGGGGTCGCTCCAGGACCTCCCGCACGTCGACATGATGAACCCGATCACCAAGTTCGCGGCGACCNNAGACGGGCGCCTACCGCGCCTCGACCCGCTCGCCCGGCGACCCGGAGGCGGTCGAGCGGCTGGCCGACCTGCTCGTGCACGCGGAGAAGCCGGCCATCCTGCTCGGCAGCCAGGTGTGGACCACCCGGGGCACCGAGGCCGCCGTCGAACTCGTCCGCACGCTCAACGTCCCCGCTTACATGAACGGCGCGGGGCGCGGCACGCTGCCGCCCGGGGACCCGCACCACTTCCAGCTGTCGCGCCGGTACGCCTTCTCCAACGCCGACGTCATCGTGATCGTCGGCACGCCGTTCGACTTCCGGATGGGCTACGGCAAGCGGCTCTCCCCCGCGGCGACGGTCGTGCAGATCGACCTCGACTACCGCACGGTCGGCAAGAACCGCGACATCGACCTCGGCATCGTCGGGGACGCGGGGCTGGTGCTGAAGGCGGTCACCGAGGCGGCCTCCGGGCGGGTCAACGGCGGGGCGTCCAAGCGGAAGGAGTGGCTGGACGAGCTGCGCGCGGCCGAACAGACCGCCCTGGAGAAGCGGTTGCCGCAGCTGCGGTCGGACACCTCCCCCATCCACCCGTACCGGCTGGTGAGCGAGATCAACGACTTCCTCACCGAGGACTCGATCTACATCGGCGACGGCGGCGACATCGTCACCTTCTCCGGGCAGGTCGTGCAGCCCAAGTCGCCCGGCCACTGGATGGACCCGGGGCCGCTCGGGACGCTCGGCGTCGGCGTGCCGTTCGTGCTCGCCGCCAAGCAGGCGCGGCCGGACAAGGAGGTCGTCGCGCTGTTCGGCGACGGCGCGTTCTCCCTCACCGGCTGGGACTTCGAGACGCTGGTCCGCTACGACCTGCCGTTCGTCGGCATCGTCGGCAACAACTCCTCGATGAACCAGATCCGTTACGGCCAGGCCGCCAAGTACGGCAAGGAGCGCGAGCGGGTCGGCAACACCCTCGGGGACGTCCGCTACGACGAGTTCGCGCGGATGCTGGGCGGTCACGGCGAGGAGGTCCGCGACCCCGTCGACATCGGCCCCGCGCTGCGCCGCGCCCGGGAGTCGGGCAAGNNCGCGTCCTGGACATGACCCACGTCCAGTCGGGCCCCTCCGCGACCCAGCTGCTGGCCTGGCTCGGCGCGGACGTCGTCAAGCTGGAGGCGCCCACCGGTGACATCACGCGCAGGCAGCTGCGCGACCTGCCGGACGTCGACTCCCTCTACTTCACGATGCTCAACTGCAACAAGCGGAGCATCACCCTGAACACCAAGACCGAGCGCGGCAAGGAGATCCTCACCGAGCTGATCCGGCGCTCGGACGTCATGGTCGAGAACTTCGGCCCCGGCGCCATCGACCGGATGGGGTTCACCTGGGACCGCGTCAAGGAGATCAACCCGCGGATCGTCTACGCCTCCATCAAGGGCTTCGGCGAGGGCCCGT
>MUNG01000585.1 GCA_002154585.1 Streptomyces pseudogriseolus | reverse complement strand
CTCGTGGGTGGCCCACGGGTGAACAGCACCCGTGGGCCACCCACGAGCTGTCCTTCGGTGAAGCGTCCTACTGGGCCCAGCACGACGCCGGCGACGACGTCTTCTACACGGACGCCCAGGTGGCGGACCGTGCCCGGACGCGTCCCGTCGTGGTGGTCGCCGTCAACGGCGGTCCCGAGTCCGTGACCGCCTCCGCCCTGAAGTCCGCCCACGCCCGGGCCGGCGCGCTGTTGATCGTCTGCGGGGATCCGCAGCGCATCAACTCCGTGCTGGGTGCCGGGGTCTGAGCCGACGCCACGGCACCGTCCGGCACTCGGGCGGGGCCGCCGCCCGTACGTGAACGCCGGCGGTCGCGATGCCCGCACCGCCGGCCCGTCGGTGTGCCCGGGGAAGGGTGAGGGCGCGGTGCCCCCGCGGGCGGCTGACGACGCGGGGCGCACGGCACGCGGGCGAAGTGCGCGGGTTCTCGGACCCCGTGGCGGACGTCTCTGACGGACGGCCCGGTGTCAGCGGGCCGCCGCGCGCCGCAGTACGTCCGACGCGGCTCCGCCCGTGCGCGGAATCCGCGGCGGCGCCTCGGACATGGCGACCGGCTCCGGCTCCGAACCGGCGCTGGGATGGCGGCCGCCCCGCCCTTCACCCAGGACCTGCCAGCCGTCCCGGGTCAGCGTGATGTACGCACCGCAGCGCAGCCCGTGCAGGGTGCAGGCGTCCCGCAGCCCCCACATCCAGGCCCCGTCCTCCTCCGTCCAGCGGGCGTCGCCCTCACGGCAGTAGAGCAGGACGGCGGTGCGCACCGGGGTGCGGCGCCGCAGGTCGTGCGGGATGACCCGGCGCAGCTGGGCCAGCAGCGCGTTGCGGTACATCCAGCCGTCGGCGCCGGTGGATCGTCGCGTGAACGACGCGCTCGCCCGCAGGCGTTCGTCCGGATCGAGCACGGCGACGACCGCGGTCGCCGGGCCGGGACGGTGCCGGGCGTGCAGTCCGCTGACGACCTCGCGCGGACTGCGCAGCAGCGGGATGCCCGCGGCCGCCCACTCCGCAGGCTCGAGCACACGGTTGGCGGATGCGGCGGCGGGCGTCGACAGCGATGCCGCCGAGGACGGAGCGAATCCGAAGGTCACGGTCCTCCCTTCGGCTACGCCCACTCTGCGGGCGGGTCGGATTCGGGGGAGCGCGCACGCAACAGAGCCCTACCTGGTCGGCGGGCGAGCCGTGCGGGTGCGTCCTTCAATTCTTCCTGTCGAACTTGGATGCGGCAACGAGCAATTGAGGCAGGGGGCCGTTATCGATGGATCCGCGGCTAATATCCCCACCCGCCGGACGACGGCTCCGGGTCAGCCCTGTACGGCCAGTACCAGCGGCAGCACTCCCTGCGCACCCGCACGCCGCAGCAGCCGGGCCGCGACGGCGAGTGTCCACCCTGTCTCCGTGTAGTCGTCCACCAGGAGCACCGGGCCTCCGGCCCGCGCGAGCGCCTCCGCGAGCTCGGGCGGGACGGCCAGCGCGCCGGCGAGGGCCTTGAGCCGCTGGGCGCTGTTGCTGCGGGGGAGTTGATGCTGCTCGCCCGAGCTCTGCACTGTCCCGAGCAGCGGCAGCCGCCCGGTCTCCGCGATGCGCGCCCCGAGCGACCGGACGAGTTGCGGCCGCGTGCCCGAGGCGACGGTGACCACCCCGACCGGCCGAGGCTGGGCGTCGTCCACCCCCGGCGCCCAGCCACCGGGCCCTCTGGCCCAGTCGGCGAGCACGCCCACCGCGGCCCGGGCGACGTCGTCGGGCACGGGGCCGTCCGGCACCTTCGGCGCGAGCAGCGGACGCAGCCGGTTGCCCCAGCCGATGTCCGACAGCCGGCCCAGGGCCCGGCCCTGCGCCGCCTGCTCCCCGGCCGGGATACGGCCTTTCAGGTCCACGCCGATCGCGGGGAGTCCGGTGGGCCACATGCGCCGCGGCTCCACCTCGACGCCTGCCCTGCCGAGGTCGGCGCGGGCCGCGTCGAGGGCCACGGCGGAGGCCTCGGCCGTGTAGCGGGCGCCCGCGCAGTTGTCGCAGCGGCCGCAGGGCTTGGCGCCCTCGTCGTCCAACTGCCGTTGCAGGAACTCCATCCGGCATTCCGTCGTCGACACGTAGTCGCGCATCGCCTGCTGCTCGGCCGCGCGCTGACGCGCCACCCACGCGTACCGCTCGGCGTCGTACGTCCAGGGCTGTCCGGTCGCGGTCCAGCCGCCCTTGACCCGCCGCACCGCCCCGTCCACGTCGAGCACCTTCAGCATCGTCTCCAGGCGGGAGCGGCGCAGCTCCACGAGCGGTTCGAGCGCGGGGAGCGACAGGGGCCGCTCGGCGCGCGCCAGCACGTCGAGCGTGCGCCGCACCGTCTCCTCCGGCGGGAAGGCGAGGGAGGCGAAGTACTCCCAGATCGCCTCGTCCTCCTTGCCCGGCAGCAGCAGCACCTCCGCGTGCCGCACGCCGCGGCCCGCGCGGCCGACCTGCTGGTAGTAGGAGATGGGGGAGGACGGCGACCCCAGGTGGACCACGAAGCCCAGGTCGGGCTTGTCGAACCCCATGCCGAGGGCGGAGGTGGCGACGAGCGCCTTCACCTTGTTGGCCAGCAGGTCCTCCTCGGCCTGCTGCCGGTCGGCGTTCTCCGTCCGGCCGGTGTACGAGGCGACCGTGTGTCCGCGCCGGCGCAGGAACGCGGTGACCTCCTCGGCCACGGCCACGGTCAGCGTGTAGATGATCCCCGACCCGGGGAGCTGGTCCAGGTGGTCGGCGAGCCAGGCCATGCGGTGCGCCGCGTCCGGCAGGCGCAGCACGCTCAGGCTGAGGCTCTCCCGGTCCAGCGGGCCCCGCAGCACGAGCGCGTCCGAGGAACCGCCCGTGCCGAGCTGCTCGGCGACGTCGGCGGTCACCCGGGCATTGGCCGTGGCGGTGGTGGCGAGGACGGGTACCCCCTGTGGGAGGTCGCTCAGCATCGTGCGCAGCCGCCGGTAGTCCGGGCGGAAGTCGTGGCCCCAGTCGGAGATGCAGTGCGCCTCGTCGACCACGAGCAGTCCGGTCGCGGCGGCCAGCCGGGGCAGCACCTGGTCGCGGAAGTCCGGGTTGTTCAGCCGCTCGGGGCTGACCAGCAGCACGTCCACGTCCCCCGCCTCGATCTCCGCCCGGATGGCGTCCCACTCCTCGCTGTTGGAGGAGTTGATGGTCCGGGCGCGGACCCCGGCCCGGGCCGCGGCCTCGACCTGGTTGCGCATGAGCGCCAGCAGCGGGGAGACGATCACGGTCGGGCCGCTGCCCTGGGCCCGCAGCAGCGCGGTCGCCACGAAGTACACCGCGGACTTGCCCCAGCCCGTGCGCTGGACGACCAGTGCCCGGCGCTTCTCGGCGACCAGCGCCTCGATCGCCCGCCACTGGTCGTCGCGCAGCCGT
>MUNG01000584.1 GCA_002154585.1 Streptomyces pseudogriseolus | reverse complement strand
TGCGCCGGGGGCCGGTCCGCGACCACCGGGTCGAAGGTCTGGCCGACCCCGTAGGCGGTGCCGAACGTGGCGGCCAGCGCGGCGGCGAACGCGGTGATCCTCGCTCCAGTCCTCATGACTCCACCATACCCCCGGGGGGTACCCTGTCAATTCCCGGCCGGGGCGGGTGGGCCCTTCGCGTGGATCTTGCGTACCGTGGGCACCCAGGACGACGTCACCTGGGAGAGACAGATGAGCGAGCTCACCAGACCCGTACCGGCCGCCGACGGACTGCGCAGGATCGCCGCCGAGGTGCTGAGCGACCTCAGAGCGGTGGACGGCGCCCTGTACGCGGCGGTCGCCGCCACCCCGACGCCGACGCTCGACCGCGCCCTGCGCCGGCTCTCCCACGCGGCCGACCACTCCAAGATCTCGTTCGCCATCGCCGGCGCGCTGTCCCTGGCCGGCTCCCGCCCGCGCAGGGCCGCGCTCGCCGGGGTCGGCGCCATAGCGGTGGCCTCGGCGTCGGCGAACCTGCTC
>MUNG01000583.1 GCA_002154585.1 Streptomyces pseudogriseolus | reverse complement strand
CGGGCACCGCCCGGTCGGCGAGCTCCGCGTAGTCGCGCAGGACCCGCTCGGACTGTCCGACGCCCAGTACGAGGCTGCGCTCGCCGCGTACGGCCTGCGCGCGGCCCTGGTCCCACAGCTGCTGGCCGGACTTCTCGGCCGGGCGGTCGGACTCGACCGACCAGTGGCCGTCCCGGTCCCGGCTGAGGCTCAGGGTGCGGGCGGTGACGACCGGGGAGCGGTCGTGGCCGTCGACGCGGTAGCGGAGGTCGGCGGCCGCGGTGGCGCGGTCACCGGTGCGGTCCAGGTCGGTGAGGCGGTAGGACCAGTCGGCGAGGGGCACCGCGCGCAGGTTGTCGAAGCCGTCGCGGGTGCCCGTGCGGGCGTAGGCGGCGGCGTCCCGGGCGAGGACCGCCTCGGCGCGCCGGTCGAGCAGGGACTGCACCTCCGCGCGGGCGGCGTCCACGGCGGGGCCGCCGCCGCATCCCACGAGGGCGGCGAGCAGCAGGCACAACGCCGCCACCGCCGCCTGCGACACCCGCGTTCGACCGGCCACCTTTCCGAGGGTACGGGCGCGGGCCCGCGGGAGTCAGACCCTGGTGACCGAGGAGACCGGCATCATGCCGACCGGGTCGTAGCGCACGGGGGCGCCCGGGTAGGGCGCGTGGATCACCTGGCCGTCGCCCATGTACATCGCGACGTGGGAGGCGTCGGAGCGGTAGAGGACCAGGTCGCCGGGGCGGGCCTCGGACAGCGGGACCTGCCGGCCGGCGTACCGCTGGGCCTGCGAGGTGCGCGGCAGGGCGACCCCGGCCTGTGCGTACGCCCACTGGGTGAGCCCGGAGCAGTCGAAGCCGGCGGGGCCGTTGGCGCCCCACACGTAGGGCCTGCCGAGGGCGGAGCGGGCGGCGGCGACGGCGGCGGCCGCGCGTCCGGAGGCGGGGGCGCCGCCGGGGCCGAGCAGGTCGGTGCGGCCGGACCGGGAGGCGCGGTCCCAGGCGGCCCGTTCGCCGGCCGGGAGGGCGGCGAGCATCCTGCGCGCCTCGGCGAGCTTCTTCTCCACCGTCCGCTTGTGGGTGGCGGCGGCCTTGCGGCTGCGTTCGAGGGCGCCGAGGCGTTTCGCGGCCTCGGCCCGGTCCTGGGACAGCGACCGCAGGGTGCCGCGGAGCCTCTTCAGCTCGGCGGTCCGGTGGACGCCGATCCGGTCCAGGACGGAGGCCTTCCGGAGGTAGTCCTCCGGGTCCTCGGAGAGCAGCAGGGCGAGGGCGGGGTCCAGGCCGCCGGAGCGGTACTGGGAGCCGGCGAGCGAACCCAGCGCCTCCCGCATGGTGTTGACCCGCTGCTGCTTGCGGGCGATGGCGTCCTGGGCGTCGGCGATCTCCCGGCGCAGGGCGTCGGCGCGCTCGTCGGCCGCGTTGTAGGCCTCGGTGGCCTTCTCCGCCTCGTGGTGGAGGCGGTCGACCTCGGCCCGGGTGTCCTCCTGGGGCGCGGCCGTGGCCGGTACCGCGCCGAGGGCGGTGGCGGCCACGGAGAGCAGGCCCAGGGCGAGGGCGGTGCCCCGCTCGGGCCCTGAGGACGGTGCGGTACGGCGATGGGACCCCACGGGAAGTCGCGCTCCTTCCGCTGGCGGACAGGGAAACGCGGCAGACAGTAGCCGCCGGGACCCCCATGAGAGTCACGGCCAGGGCGGCACACACGGTGACGCCCCGCCGTTGACCTGGGTCGAGGCGGGGCGTGGAGGCGGAGCGGGGCCGCCCGGAATCCCTCGAACGGGGGCATCCGGGGCGGTGCCGGGTCGGATCAGGTCGGGTCAGGTCAGACGCGGACGCCGAACATGAACGGGCCGCCGATGGTGTTCATCGACTCGTAGCGCACGACGGTGCCGGTGCGGGGGGCGTGGATGATCTGGCCGTTGCCCGCGTAGAGGCCGACGTGGTGCAGGTCGTTGAAGAAGAACACCAGGTCGCCGACCTTGAGCTGGTCCACCGAGTAGATCTTGGTGCCGGCGCCGGTCTGAGCCTCGGAGGTGCGCGGGATGCCGACGCCTGCCTGCGCGTACGCCCAGGAGGTCAGGCCCGAGCAGTCGAAGGAGGAGGGGCCGGTGGCGCCGTACACGTACGGGGTGCCGAGCTTGCTCTGTGCGGCGGCGAAGGCGGCGGCGGCGCGGCCGGAGCCGGCCGGGACGTTGACCGAGAGGGCGTCGCGCTCGCTGGCGCGGGTGGCGCGGTTCTGCTCGTCGGCGAGCTGCGCCTTCTCCGCGGCGGTGAGGCTGTTGAGCAGCTTCTGCGCGGAGGCGAGCTTGCCCTGGACCTCCTCCTTCTTCTTGCCCAGTTCGGCCCGGGTGGAGGAGAGGTCCTTGAGCTTCTCGGCGGCCTCGGCGCGCTGCTGGGCCAGCTCGCGCTGCTTCTCCTGGATCTTCTTCAGCGAGTCGACCTGCTGGGCGCTCAACTGGTCCAGGGTGGACGCCTTGTCGAGGTAGTCGTCCGGGTCGGCGGAGAGGAAGAGCTGGACCGAGGGGTCGATGCCGCCGCTGCGGTACTGGGCGCTGGCCATCGAACCGAGGCCGTCGCGCAGGTCGTTGAGCTCCTGCTGGCCCTTGGCGACGTTGTCCTGGAGGGTGGAGATCTCCTTCTGGAGCTTCTCCTGCTTCTCCTTGGCCCCGTTGTACTTCTCGGTGGCCTGCTCCGCCTGCTCGTAGAGCTTGTCGACCTTGGCCTTGACCTCGTCCTTGCTCGGCTTCTCGCTGGGGGCCGCGTTGGCGGCCTGCGAGCTCATGACGACGGCGGCAGCGGCGGCCGTGGTGAGCACGGTCACGCGTGCGCGGCTCGGCTGCTTGGGACGACGGTGGGACGCCACGGAGACGAGCTCCTTCTCGAGAGTGATCGCGCGAGCGAGGGTTCGAAGGCTGACCCTAGTGATTCTCTTGTGATCAGTTCAAATCCCTGGGCGCAAAATCTCCGCTACAGCGCGTTTATTACGTGACAACTCACCTGCAGTGACGCCGCCTTGACGCTACGTTGCGTGACGGTTCCGTCAATTCAGGCATTACCCCTGTACGTTGCACGAGGGACGGATGTGCATCAGGTACTAGGAAAGCCTTTTGAGGAGCACGGCGGATGCGACGGGGCGCGCGCCGGCGCGCGCGACCCCGTCGGCGACCTCGCGGTCGGTGGAGGCGACGATGACCGGCCGCCCCGGCGGCTCAGCGCGCACCAGCTGGCGGATCAGCTCGTCGGCGGTGACGCCCGGCTTGGAGAACAGCACCCGCACCCCGCGCGGCGGCGCCAGCAGCACCGGCGCGGCCAGCTCGGCGCCGTCGAAGACGCAGGTGACCTCGGCGCCGGTCTGGGCGGCCAGCTGGGCGAGCTGGCCCAGCAGCCGCAGCCGCTGCTTCTCCAGCGGCATCTGCGGATAGCCGGTCTTGGTGACGTTGTAGCCGTCGACGACCAGATGCGCCTGCGGGAGGGCGAGGAGCTGGTCGAGGACGGCCGGGTCGTCCTCGGACAGCGCGCGGGCGGCGATGTCCTTCGGGGTCATCCGGCCCGGCTCCACGGCGTCCACGGTCTCCGCGGGCCGTACGGACACGGGCGGCAGTGCCAGTTCGCGGCGCAGCCCCTGGGCGGCGTCCAGCACGGTGTCGAGCAGCAGCCGTACGCGCATGTCCTCGACGCTGCGGCCCTCGCGGGCGGCGCGGCGGGCGGCCTCCAGCGCGGCCTCGGTCTCCCCCAGCCGGGCCTTCAAACGCCGGGTCTCGCTCTCGGCGGCGGACACCTGGGCCTGGCCCTCGGCGCGCACCGCCTCCATCTCGCCGCGCAGCTTGCGCAGGGCGGCCTCGCCGCGCTTGACGTCGGCGAGGGCGGACCGCAGCTTGCGGTGCAGGGAGTCGGTCTCCTTCTTCGCCGCGTCCAGCTCGGCGCGCAGCCGCTCGGTCTCGGCGCGGGTGTGGTCGCGGGCCCGGTCCAGTTCGGCGCGCAGCCGCTCCAGCTCGGCGCGGGTCTCCTCGTCGGCGCGCTCGGCGTCGGCGCGCTGCGCCTCCTCGCCGGCGGCGGTGACCAGCTTGACCCAGCCCGGCGGGCGGAGCACGTAGGCCGCGGCCGCCACGTCGAGCGGGTCCGCGGCCGGGGGCGGCGAGCCGGAGTCGAGGGCGCCGGTCAGCTCCGGTTCGGTCTCTCTGAGCTTCTCCCCGATCCGCTGCCGGAACAGCGGATCGGTCTCCAGCGCCGCCGCCATCGCGTTCCCGGCGAACTTGGCGCGGCGGGTCGGGGTGAACCGGGCGTACTGCCGCAGCTGCGCGGGCAGCTCGGCGACGGTGAGTCCGCCGAAGCCGTCCGCGACGATCTGGACGACCCTGCGGCGCACCCCGTCGGGCAGCGGACGGTCGAGCACCTCGGCGGCGCCGTCCTGCGGCCCCCCGCCCGTGGTCTCCACCATCCGTCAACACCCCAATGCCTGTGTGCGGCCCGTCCGCGGGGCCGCCGTCAGCGGGCCGCTCCCTCTCAGGAGCCGGCGCCCGGCCTGTCCACGAGTTCCACCTGGTCCACGGCGTTGCACCAGCGGCACCGCACCGACTCGACCGTCTCGTCGAGCACCTCGCGCTCCTCGACCCTGGGCTCTCCGGCCAGGTCGAGGTGCACGTACTCGACGACCTTCGACGAGCGGGTCACGTCGAAGCGGGTGAGGTTGCCGCAGAGGGTGCAGCGCCACCGCGTCGAGGCGGTCGGCAGAGGAACCGTCATCGTGGCTGTTCGCCTTCCTTCCAGTGTCCGTGACGCACCGGGCTGCCGGTGCGTGTGGCTCGTAACCCTACGGCCTGCCGGACCCGTGCCGCCCGCCCGTCCACGGCGGCGAGGCGATCCGCACGGTTACGTCCGGTTACGTCATGCTCTGTAGCCATGATCCGCAACTGGACCGCGGCGGCCGCCGGAGCGCTGAGGACCACGCCCGCCCCAGTCACCCGCACCCTGATCGTGCTGTGCTGCCTGGTCTTCCTGATCGGGCCGGCCTCCGGGCTGCACCCGGCGTACGGCTCCGGGGAGGAGCTGCTGTCCGCGCAGCGGGACTTCTTCCGCCGCTGGGGCGTGATCCCCGCAGACCTGTTCGACGGGTCCCCCGCGGCGGCCCTCACCCCGGCCACGGCGCTCTTCGTGCACGGCAGCTGGGTTCATCTGCTCGGCAACATGCTGTTCCTCCAGGTGTTCGGGCCGCTGACCGAGGCGCGGATGGGCCGGGTGCGGTTCGCCCTGTGCTACGCGGGCTGCGGCTACCTCGCCCTGCTGGGGTACGCGGCCGCCAACGCCGGCTCCGGGCGGCCCCTGGTCGGGGCGTCGGGAGCGATCTCGGCGCTGCTCGGGGCGTTCCTCTTCCTGTTCCCCCGGGGACGGGTCACCAGTCTCCTGCCGTTCGCCTTCTTCCTGCCTGTGCGGCTGCCCGCGTGGGCGGTGCTGCCGTTCTGGGCGGCGCTCCAGTGGGCGGCGGCCGGGCGCACCGCGGAGGGCGGGCCGGGGGTGGCGTATCTGGCGCACCTGGTGGGCTTCGGCCTGGGGTTCGGCTGCGCGTGGGTGTGGCAGGGGCGGGCGACTACAGTGAAGTCCGCCCCTGCTCCGGCCCCCGAGGGAGAGAACCAGCCGTGATCACCGCGATCGTCCTCATCAAGACCAGCGTGGACCGGATCCCCGAGATCGCGGAGCAGATCGCCGCGCTGGACAGCGTCAGCGAGGTCTTCTCCGTCACCGGCACCTACGACCTGATCGCCATGGTCCGGGTCCGGGAGCACGAGGACCTGGCGGAGGTCATCCCCGGGCGGATCAGCAAGATCCCGGGCGTCGAGGGCACGGACACGCACGTGGCGTTCCGCACCTACTCCCAGCACGACCTGGAGGCGGCGTTCGCCATCGGCCTGGACAGCTGACGCCCTCGCGGGGCGCCGCCCTGGACCCGCTCCTCGCTCGGCCGGGAAGTGCGGCGGGGGATCGCAGCCGGGAATCGCGGCCCGGGATCGCGGCCGAAGATGAAGAGTTCTTCATCGGGGCCTCATCCAGAGCCCCGGGTACGCGGCACAGGGTGGAGTCATGGCCTTCACTCGCCGGATGGCGGCCCTCGCCGCCGTCGTACTGATCCCCCTGGGCGTCGCCGCGACCAGCTTCGCGCTCGCCGACAGCCCCGAACCGCCGAAGGTGCCCCCGCGGGTCGAGCTGGACAGCGGGTCGCCCGCGCCGACGCCGGCGGCGACCCGGCCCGATCCCACGCCCAGCGACGAGATCGTGTCCCCGCCCGCGGTGACCGACGGACCGACGGACGACGACGATGACGACGACCAGGGCCGGGACCCCGCGGACGACGGACGCGACCGGGACGACGGCTGACCGGGGCCGCAGGCGGCTCTCCGCCCGGGTCCGCATCCTGCTGTGGCTGCTGTTCGTGATGGCGGTCGCGCTCACCTCGGTCGCCGCCACCACCCGCTCCTTCCTGCTGCGGGACGTCGACCACCGCTCCAACGGGCTGCTCGCGCAGGAGAGCGGCGAGTTCGCCGCGTTCGAGGAGAGGGGCCTGGACCCGGAGACCGGCCGTCCGTTCACCGAGCCGGACCGGCTGCTGAAGGTGTTCCTGGAACGGCAGTACGCCGACCCCGACGAGGAGCTCATCGGCCTGGTGGCCCGGCCCGGCGGCGACCCGGCGCAGTTCATCCAGCCCCGCGACCTGCCCGTCGCGCTGCCGCTGCACCGGGACGCCGACGCCCGCCGCCGTATCTTCGACTCCCCCGACCCGTCCGGGGTGCTGCACCGGCCCGAGGGCGAGATCCGCTGGGCGAAGGTGGCCGTGGCCCGGCACGGCGACGGCGATCCCGAGGCCGCGTTCGTCGTGGCCTTCCACCCCGAGCGCGAAGTGGCCCGCGTGGACGAGGTGTTCCGGGTGCTGCTCGCCATCTCCGGGGTGGCGCTGCTGCTGACCACCGGCATCGGCTGGGCGGTCGCCGGGCGGATCCTCCAGCCCGTACGGCTGGTGCGCACCGCCGCCGCGCAGCTCACCGAGCAGGACCTCACCCGCCGCATCCCGGTGCGCGGCCACGACGACATCGCCGCCCTCGCCGAGACCTTCAACGCCATGCTGGACCGGCTGGAGCGGGCCTTCGCCGCCCAGCGCCAGTTCGTCGACGACGCCGGCCACGAACTGCGCACCCCCATCACCATCGTGCGCGGCCATCTGGAGCTGATGGGCGACGACCCGGCCGAACGCGAGGAGACCGTCCGCCTGGTCACCGACGAACTGGACCGGATGAGCCGCATCGTGGAGGACCTGCTGCTGCTCGCCAAGGCCGAACGGCCCGACTTCGTCACCCCCGAGCCGGTGCAGCTCGCCGAACTCACCGCCGACGTCTACGTCAAGGCCCGCACCCTCGGCGACCGCGACTGGCGGCTCACCGAGACGGCCGACCGGGAGACGGAGCTGGACCCGCAGCGCATCACGCAGGCGATGGTGCAGCTCGCGCAGAACGCGGTGCAGCACACCACGGCCGGGCAGACCATCCGCATCGGCTCCCGCGCGGAGGGCTCCCGCGTCGAGCTGTACGTCGCCGACTCCGGACCCGGCGTCCGCCCCCACGACCGGGAGCTGATCTTCGAACGCTTCCGGCGCGGCACGTCCCGGCGCGGGGCGCGCGGCTCCGGCGCCGGTCTCGGCCTGTCCATCGTCAAGGCCATCGCGGAGGGCCACGGCGGGCAGGTCCGGCTGCACGACACCGAGGGCGGCGGCGCCACCTTCGTACTCACCCTGGAAGAGGCCCGCGGATGAACCGGATCCTGATCGTCGAGGACGAGGAGCGCATCGCCTCCTTCGTGGAGAAGGGGCTGCGCGCCAACGGTTTCACCACCACCGTCGTCGGGGACGGCGAGGCCGGCCACGAGTACGCCCTCACCGGGGGCTTCGACCTGGTGGTGCTGGACATCGGGCTGCCCGGCCGGGACGGCTTCACGGTGCTGCGCGAGCTGCGTGAGGCGCGGGTGACGACCCCGGTGATCGTGCTGACCGCCCGGGACTCGGTACGGGACACCGTGGCCGGTCTGGAGGGCGGCGCCGACGACTGGATGACCAAGCCGTTCCGCTTCGAGGAGCTGCTGGCCCGGATCCGGCTGCGGCTGCGCACGGCGGCCAGGGCGCCGGAGGTGACCGTGCTGCGGTCCGGCTCGCTCAGCCTGGACCTGCGCACCCGGCGCGCCCGCGCGGACGGACGGACCGTCGACCTGACGGCGCGTGAGTTCGTGCTGCTGGAGCTGTTCCTGAGGCACCCGGGCCAGGTGCTGTCCCGCGAGCAGATCCTCTCCCACGTGTGGGGCTACGACTTCGACCCGGGCTCCAACATCGTGGACGTGTACGTGCGGGCGCTGCGCAAGAAGCTGGGCGCGGACCGGGTCGAGACGGTCCGCGGGATGGGCTACCGCCTCCCCGGGTGAAGTTCCCTTCATCTTCGGCTCATCGACGGCTCACGGCCCGGGTGGATCGTCGATGACGTGACGTTGACCCCCCGGCTGACCGCCGCCCTGTGCGTGGCCCTGTCGCTGTGCGCCCTGCTCGCGGTGCCCGGCGCCTTCCCCGGCCTGAGCGGGGACGCGCGCCTCACCCTCGCCGTGTTCGCGCTGGCGACCTGCGCCTGGATCGGTACGCCGATCGACGACACGTACATCGCGCTGGGCGCCGGACTCGCGCTGACGGTGACCGGGGTGATCAGCAGCGACACCCTCTTCGGCACCCTCGGCGACTCGACGGTGTGGCTGCTGATCTGCGCGTTCGTGCTTGCGGCCGCGGTCGCCCGGACCGGGCTCGCGGGCCGCGCGGCGGCCTTCCTGGTCGGCGGGGCGCGCACGGTACGGCAGCTGACGCACCTGACGACGGCGGCGCTGGTCGTCACGGCGTTCGCGGTGCCGGCCACCTCGGGGCGGGCCGCGCTCGCCCTGCCGGTGTTCCTGGCCCTCGCCAAGGCCCTCGCCGACCGTACGCGGCTGGTGGTGATGCTGGCGCTGCTGTTCCCCACGGTGATCCTGCTGTCCGCGGTGGCGACCCTGATCGGCGCGGGCGCCCATCTGATCACCGTGTCGGTGCTGTGGGAGGCGACCGGGGAGCGGGTCGGCTTCACCGAATGGCTGCTGCTCGGGCTGCCGCTGGCCGTGGCGTCCTCCCATCTCGCCGCCGAGACCGTGCTCCTGACCACCACCCGGCGCGCCGACCGCACCGGCCCCGTGCGGATCACCGCCGAGGAGATCCAGCGGCACAGCGACCGCCCGGTCACCGGCCCCTGGACGCAGAGAGAGAAGCGGTGCGCCCTGCTGCTGGCCACGGTGGTCGCCCTGTGGTGCAGCGAGCCCCTGCACCGGGTGTCCCCGGCCGTGGTCGCGCTGATCGGCGCGGTCGTCGCCGCCTCCCCGGCGCTCGGCACGGTCCGTCTGAAGGACGCGCTGAAGACGGTGCCGTGGTCGCTGCTGCTGTTCATGGCGGCGACGATGGCGATGGGCGTGGCGCTCGCCGAGTCCGGTGCGGCGGACCGGCTGGTCGGCGGACTGCCCGCGGACATCGGCCCGTTGACCTTCCTGGCGCTCGTCGTCGCCGTCAGCACGGCCGCCCACCTGGTCCTCCAGTCCCGGTCCGCGCGCTCCTCCGTCCTGGTGCCGCTGGTGGTCGCGGCGGCCGTGACGGCCGGGGTGAACCCGGTGGCGGCGGCGCTCGCGTCCACCGCCGCGGCCGGCTTCTGCCACACCCTGCCCGCCTCCGCCAAGCCGGTCGCGCTCTTCGCGGAGATCCCCGGCACCCCCACCTACACCCCGCGCGACCTGCTCCGGCTGTCCGCCGTGCTGGCGCCGCTCACCGCCGCGCTCGTCCTGCTGTTCGCCGTCACCGTGTGGCCCGCGCTGGGCGTGCCGGTGACCCCCTGAGGAGTACGCAACCATGCTGAACCGAGTCGTCGTCGCCCCCAGCGGCTTCAAGGAGTCGCTGTCCGCCCCGGCCGCGGCCGACGCCATCGCGGCGGGTGTCCGCCGGGTGCTGCCGGACGCCGAGATCGACCGTGTCCCGCTGGTGGACGGCGGGGAGGGAACCGCCGCCGCGCTGGCCCGGGCGACCGGCGGCCGGCTGGTCGCCCTGGCCGCCACCGGGCCGGTCGGCGAACCGGTCGGCACCCACTTCGCCCTGCTGGGCGGGCAGGACACCGCGGTGGTGGAGATGGCGGCGGTCGCCGGTCTCTCCCTGGTCCCCCGCACCCGCCGCGACCCGGGCGCCACCACCACGTACGGCGTCGGGGAGCTGATCCGCGCCGCGCTGGACCACGGGGTGCGGCGGATCCTGGTCGGCTGCGGCGACTCGGGCACCTCGGACGGGGGTGCGGGGGCGCTCCAGGCGCTGGGGGCACGGCTGCTGGACGCGGACGGTGCGGAACTGCCGTTCGGTGGACGGGAGTTGTTGCGTCTGGCGCGGGTCGACGCGGCCGGGCTCGACCCGCGTCTCGGGGAGGTGGAGCTGGTCGTCGCCTGCAACCCGTACAACGTGCTGTGCGGGGAGCGGGGCGTGGCGCGGGTGTTCGGGCCGCAGAAGGGGGCGACCCCGCGGCAGGTGGTCGAGCTGTCGGCGGGGCTGGAGAACTGGGCGCGGGTGCTGACCCGCGACCTCGCGGTCACCGGGGTCGATCTGCGGCTGGGGCGCGGTACGGGCGCGTCCGGGGGGCTGGGGGC
>MUNG01000582.1:308-1204 GCA_002154585.1 Streptomyces pseudogriseolus | reverse complement strand
GTCGGGCCGTACGGTCGTCAACCACGCCGGGGTGTTCTGCGCGGACCGGCTCGACATCGGCACCCGCTTCTTCCTGCGCCATCTGCCCGGCGCGCGGGGCGGCGGCCGGGTGGTGGACCTGGGCTGCGGCAACGGCGTCGTGGGGACGGCGGCGGCGCTGGCCGACCCGAAGGCCGAGGTGCTGTTCGTGGACGAGTCCTTCCAGGCGGTGGCGTCGGCGCAGGACACCTACCGGGCGAACGACGTGAGCGGGCACGCCGAGTTCCGGGTCGGCGACGGTCTGGCGGGCGTCCCGGCGGGCAGCGTCGACCTGGTGCTCAACAATCCGCCCTTCCACTCCCACCAGGCGACCACGGACGCCACGGCCTGGCGCATGTTCACCGGCGCCCGCCGCACCCTGCGCCCGGGCGGCGAGCTGTGGGTGGTCGGCAACCGCCACCTCGGGCACCACGTGAAGCTGCGCCGCCTGTTCGGCAACAGCGAGGTGGTCGCGTCGGACCCGAAGTTCGTGATCCTCAGGGCCGTGCGCCGGTAGGTCCCGCGCCCGCCGGAAGGCCGGCCCAGCTGCCGCTGCCTAAGCTGGCAGGAGGACACGCGCCGGCCGAGGAGGCTGCGATGGACGGGACGACGGACCGGCCGGGCGACGGATCCGCGCGGCGGTACATGCCCATCGCCGACCACGGGCTGATCGGCGACCTGCGCAGTGTGGCGCTGGTGGCGACGGACGGCACCATCGACTGGTACTGCGCGCCGCGCTTCGACGCGCCGAGCGTGTTCGCCGCGCTGCTGGACGCCGGCCGCGGGGGCTGTTTCGAGCTGGGGGCGGCCGTGCCGGCCCGCACCAAACAGTTCTACTTCCCCGACACGAACGTGCTGATCACCCGGTACTTCACCGA
>MUNG01000582.1:0-287 GCA_002154585.1 Streptomyces pseudogriseolus | reverse complement strand
GGACCCGGACGGGCAGGACGTGCGGTCCGAGTTCAAGCTGGCCGAGGGCGAGACGGCGGTGTTCGCGCTGGACCAGGTCGGCGGTGCGCTGACGCCGCGCGGCTGCGCCCACGAGGAGGCCGAGCAGGAGTTCTCCGCGACGGTGCGCTACTGGCGGAACTGGCTGGCCGCGTCCCGCTACCGGGGCCGCTGGCGGGAGATGGTGCACCGCTCGGCGCTCACCCTGAAGCTGCTCACGTACGCGCCGACCGGGGCGATCGTGGCGGCGCCGACGACGAGCCTGCCGG
>MUNG01000581.1 GCA_002154585.1 Streptomyces pseudogriseolus | reverse complement strand
TCACGCTCGCCCAGCGCATCGTCCAGGTGGCCGAGCAGACGGCGCTGCCGCCCAGCAGACCCCGCGACTACGAACACACGCCCAGTGCCTTCCGGCCACGCGGCGAGGGGCCCCGGCGCATCCACCTCACCGTGGCCGCGCCCACCCGCCACACCCTCCCGGAGGACCGCGACCCCGGGTCCTACGGCGACGACGCCCAGGACTGGAACCCGTACCACTCGGAGTCCACGCGGCCGCTGCCCGCCATCGCCCAGGAGCTGATCCGCTCGCTGGACTACCGGATCACCGTCTCCTCCTTCGACGACGAGGACACCGACACCACGCCGGGGGAGGCCGGCCCCGGTCCGGACGGCAAGGCGGAGGCCCGCCCCGGCATCCTGCTGGTCGACCGCTGGGCCCTCACCGACGACGAACGGCGGCGTCGGCTGCGGGACTTCGACCGGGTGTCACGCCCCTGGATCAGCGCCGTCGTGCCGTGGAACCGGGCGGACCTCCAGTGCCACGGCGAGCGGGGGAAGCAACTGACCGCGACCCTGGAGGAGACGCTGCCGCACATCCTGGAACGCGGCAGACGCACCGACTGCCGTATCGCCGTCAACGGCGTCCCCACGCTGAAGGCGTTCACCGACGTGCTCCCCGCCGTCGTGGCGCACTCCACCCGGCAGTACCTGAAACACGCCGAGGCCCATCCGCCGCCCGGCCCCCACGTACCGAGGCCACGGCTCATGGGCCCCGTCCAGCCGCCGTACCCGGCAGGCGAACCCGACGACGAAGGAGAAGCATGACGGCCGCGCGGGACGGACGCATCATCACGTTCTACTCGTACAAGGGCGGCACCGGGCGGACCATGGCCCTGGCCAACACGGCGTGGATCCTCGCCGCCAACGGCAAACGGGTGCTGGCGGTCGACTGGGACCTGGAGGCGCCCGGACTCCACCGTTTCTTCCATCCGTTCATGGACCTCAAGGCGCTGGCGGCCACGCCCGGCGTCATCAACATCATCGAGGACTACGCCTGGGCCGCGACCACGGGCCCCCGCGAACGGCCCGACGACTGGCACCTGCCCTACGCGAGCGTCGAACAGCACGCGCTGTCCGTGAACCCCGAACGCTTCGACCTGACCTTCCAGGACGGCGGTTCGCTGGACTTCCTCTCCGCCGGACGCCAGGACCGGGCGTACTCGACCACGGTGACGTCCTTCGAATGGGACAACTTCTACGAGCGTCTCGGCGGCGGCAAGTTCCTCGACGCCCTGCGCGCCGACATGAAGGCGACCTACGACTACGTCCTGATCGACAGCCGCACCGGCCTGTCCGACAACGCGGACATCTGCACCATGCAGATGCCGGACGTCCTGGTGGACTGCTTCACCCTCAGCGACCAGTCCCTCGAGGGCGCGGCCGCCGTCGCCCGGAACATCGAGGAGGGCTACCGGCCCCGCCGCATCCGCGTCCTGCCCGTGCCCATGCGTATCGACGAGGGTGAGAAGGAGAAGGTCGACGCGGGCCGGGCG
>MUNG01000580.1 GCA_002154585.1 Streptomyces pseudogriseolus | reverse complement strand
ACCCCCACCGCCTCCGCCTCCGCCTCCGCCCGCGCAGCAACAGCCGCGGCCTGCGGCGACGGCACCTACCACGCCGAAGCCGTCCGCTCCGGCTCCACCTGGACCGCCCGCCGAGGCGGCAGCACGGTCCACACCGGCACCGACATGCGCGCGGCCGTCCAGGCGGCGATCAGCAGCCTGTCCTCCGGCCGCACCAGCAAGGAACGCGTCGTCGTCCGCGGCTCCGGCACCGTCTCCGCCGGCTCCCGCATCTCCCTCCCCAGCTACACGGTCCTCGACGTGTGCGGCACGATCGACGTCACGGGCACCGGCTCGGGCGACCAGGCGCCGGTNNACCGGCGCCCCGCTCTACGGCGTCTTCCTGCGCAACGTGCAGAACGTGGTCCTGGGCCAGATCGACATGCGTCTCTCCCGCGGCCTCGGCGTCCGTATCGACAACCGGGGCGACACCAGCCAGTGGACGCGCAACGTGCGCATCGACAACGTGTACGTCTCCGGCGCGTCCAGCCACGCCGTGGAGACGTACGGCGTGGACGGCCTGACCGTCGGCACGGTGACCGCCCGCAACGTGGGCGAGTCGGGCCTGCTGCTGAACCAGACGATCAACGCCACCGTCACGAAGGTGGACGCGGAGAACGCCGGCGCCGGCACCGGCTACGCGGCGTTCCGCATGGCCAACCGCAACGGCCGGATCGGCAGCGGCTACCCCACGAACATCCGCGTCGGCGAGGTGATCGCGCGCGGCGGCGGACGCGGCGTGTTCTGCGTCTCGGAGAGCGGCGGGGCGACGATCGACCGGATCACGCTCTCGGACACCGGCAACAACGCGATCCTGATCGAGAACTGCTCCAACGTGAACCTCGCGGCGCAGAGCGGGACGGTCACCGGCGGCGGCGAGATCCGTCTGGCGGCCCGTTCGGAGTTCCCGAACAACAAGGACATCACCATCCAGAACCTCACAGTGACGAACTCGTCCATCCGCGAGAGCCCGTGCGGCGAGAACACGACGTTCCGCAACAACCGCCTGGTGAACAGCACACAGTCGATCTGCTAGCTACGCACAACGCAGCGGGGTGCGGCACCCGAAGGCACCGCACCCCGCAACACTCGTCTCAGCTGAAGGACTGACGCTCAACCCGTCAGTTGGTGCACAGCATCCCGGCCCGCAGCCGCTTGAGAGTCCGCGACAGCAGTCGCGACACATGCATCTGCGAGCACCCCAGCCGCTCCCCGATCTCCGCCTGCGTCAGCTCCTCCACGAACCGCCAGTGGACGATCTTCCGCTCCCGCTCGTCCAGCTCGGCGATCATCGGGGCGAGGGCGTGGAAGTCCTCGACCAGCCCCAGCGCCGCGTCCTCGGTGCCGATGAAGTCGGCGAGCACGGACTCCCCGTCCGGCTCGCTGCCGATCGCGGCGTCCAGCGACGCGGAGTTGTAGCCGTTGGCGGCCAGCCGGGCCTCGTTGACCTCGGCCTCGGTGAGGCTCATCAGGGTCGCCAGCTCGGCGGTGGTGGGGGTGCGGCCCAGCCGGCTGCGCAGTTCCTCGGTGGCGCGGGCGAGCTGCACCCGGGCCTCCTGGAGCCGGCGCGGCACGTGCACGGACCACGAGGTGTCACGGAAGAAGCGCTTGATCTCGCCGACGATGTAGGGGATCGCGAAGGAGGTGAACTCGACCTCGCGGGAGAGCTCGAACCGGTCGATGGCCTTGATCAGACCGATCATGCCGACCTGGACGATGTCCTCCATCTCCTCCGGACCGCGGCTGCGGAACCGGCCGGCCGCGTAGCGGACCAGGGACATGTTCATCTCGATCAGCGTGTTGCGCGCGTACTGGTACTCGTGGGTACCTTCCTCCAGCTCCGTCAGGCGACGGAAGAACTGCCGGGACAGTTCACGCGCGTCCTGCGGCGCGACCTGGCCGGGATTCACGACCTCCGGCAGCTCGGTCACGCTCTGCGCCTGGTCCGTCCGTGCCATTGTCGACGTCACAGCAAAGCCCTCCCTCATTGATGCCCCCGCTCCGATACCGGCTCCCTGCCTGTACCCCCACTTCCGGGTTACACGCACTTCCCTCAAAAAAATTCTCCGCGGGCCGCGAAGGCTCATCCCTCGGCGATGACGACCGCCGAAGCGACCCCCGCGTCGTGGCTCAGCGACACGTGCCAGGAGCGCACGCCCAGCTCCTCCGCCCGGGCGGCGACGGTCCCCTTGACCCGCAGCCGCGGCTGCCCGCTGTCCTCGCACCACACCTCGGCGTCGGTCCAGTACAGCCCCGCGGGCGCACCGAGCGCCTTGGCCAGGGCCTCCTTGGCGGCGAACCGCGCCGCCAAGGAGGCGATGCCGCGCCGCTCGCCGCTGGGCAGCAGCAGCTCGCTCTCCACGAACAGCCGCCGCGCCAGCCCGGGCGTGCGTTCCAGCGACGCGGCGAACCGCTCGATCTCGGCGACGTCGATCCCGACTCCGATGATGCTCATGCGGGCACCTTAGATCGACGGCCCCGGCCACCCCGCCACCCCACGCC
>MUNG01000579.1:369-3649 GCA_002154585.1 Streptomyces pseudogriseolus | reverse complement strand
CCGCCCGCCCAGAGCCCGCACCACGACTTCGCGTTCAACACCCTCGCCGTGCGCAACCAGGTCCGCTACACCCGCCCCGCCGTGCCGCTCGAACCCGGCCGCATGGCCGAGACCGAGATCCTCGCCCGGCTCGTCCTCGCCGCCACCGGCATGCACGGCGCCGACCCGTCCGCCGTGGACGACCTCGTGATCCTGCAGACCCTCGGCAAGGCCGTCGGCGAGCCCCATTCCCCGGTGCACGGCCGCGACCCGAAGGAACTCGCCGCCCTGCTCACCGGCGACAACGGCCCCGAACGGCGCCTCGACATGATGCTGCGCCTCGGCCCCTACGGCGACGGCTTCGGCGCCGACCCGGACGGGCTCACCCTGGAGAAGCTGCTCGCCCACCCGCACGGCATCGACCTCGGACCGCTGCGCCCCCGTCTGCCGCAGCCGCTGAAGACCCGCAGCGGCAAGGTGGAGCTGCTGCCCGCGCCGATCGCCGCCGACCTGCCCCGGCTGCGGGCCGCCCTCCGGGAACGTCCCGCCGGCCTCGTCCTGGTCGGCCGCCGCCATCTGCGCTCCAACAACAGCTGGCTGCACAACGTGCCCGCCCTCACCGGCGGCTCCAACCGCTGCACCCTGCACCTCCACCCCGACGACGCCGCACGCCTCGGCGTGGCGGACGGGCAGCCGGTGCGGGTCAAGGGGGCCGGGGGAGAGGTGACCGTCCCCGCCGAGGTCACCGACGCCGTGCGCCGGGGGGTGGTGAGCCTGCCGCACGGCTGGGGCCACGACCGGCCCGGCACCCGCACCCGGCACGCCTCCGTCGACCCCGGCGTCAACGTCAACCAGCTCCTCGACGGCAGCCTCCTCGACCCGCTGTCCGGCAACGCGGTGCTCAACGGCGTCCCCGTCGAGGTGTCCCCGGAGCGGGCCGAGAAGCCCGAAACGCTCACCGTGCTGACCTGAGCAAACGTCTGACCTGGGGTTTTGCGCTTATTGCTCACGGTCGTACGTCTTGTTGACGCCCCCTGGCCGTACCTAACGTCGTCACACCGCCGGCCCCGGCCGGATGTTCAAGGGTGAACGTTAGGTGTCCCATTCATGCTGACCATCCTCGGCTTCGCCATGATCGCGACCTTCCTGGTCCTGATCATGACGAAGAAGATGTCGCCGATCGCGGCGCTCGTGCTGATCCCCGCGCTGTTCTGCGTGGCCGTAGGCAAGGGCGCCCACCTCGGTGACTACGTCATCGACGGAGTGTCCAGCCTCGCCCCGACGGCGGCGATGCTGATGTTCGCGATCGTCTACTTCGGCGTCATGATCGACGTCGGGCTCTTCGACCCGGTCGTGCGCGGGATCCTCCGCTTCTGCAAGGCCGACCCCATGCGGGTCGTCGTGGGCACCGCCGTGCTCGCCGCGATCGTGTCGCTGGACGGCGACGGCTCCACCACCTTCATGATCACCGTCTCGGCGATGTACCCGCTGTACAAACGGCTGGGGATGAGCCTGGTCGTGATGACCGGCGTCGCCGCCATGGCCAACGGCGTCATGAACACCGTCCCCTGGGGCGGCCCCACGGCCCGCGCGGCCACCGCGCTGAAGCTCGACGCCGCCGACATCTTCGTCCCCATGATCCCCGCGCTGCTCACCGGCCTGCTGGGCGTCTTCGGCCTCGCCTACGTGCTGGGCCTGCGGGAGCGGAGGCGGCTGGGCGCGCTGCGGCTCCAGGACGAGGAGTCCGTCGAGACGAAGGAGGCGGTGCTGGTCGGCGCGGGAGCCGGTGGTGGTGCCGGGCGTCTCGAGAAGCGGGCCGTCGCAGGGGCCGGCGGCACGGACGCCGTGGACGGAACGGACGAGGGCGGCGACGGAACGCGCGACGGCGTGGATGCCGGGGACGGCCGGGACGACGACGGGGACCTCCTCAAGGGCCTCGACCCGAACCGGCCCACCCTGCGGCCGCGTCTGTACTGGTTCAACGCGCTGCTCACCGGCGTGCTGATCACCGCGATGATCCTGGAGCTGCTGCCCATCCCGGTGCTGTTCCTGCTCGGCGCCGCGCTCGCCCTCTCCGTCAACTTCCCGCGTCTGCCCGACCAGAAGGCCCGCATCGCGGCCCACGCCGACAACGTGCTCAACGTCTCCGGCATGGTCTTCGCCGCCGCCGTCTTCACCGGCGTCCTCCAGGGGACCGGCATGGTCGACAGCATGGCCGGCTGGCTGGTGGACACCGTCCCCGACGGGCTGGGCCCGCACATGGCCCTGGTCACCGGGGTGCTGAGCCTGCCGCTCACCTACTTCATGTCCAACGACGGCTTCTACTTCGGCGTCCTGCCCGTGCTCACCGAGGCCGGGGCGGCGCACGGCGTCACCCCGCTGGAGATGGCCCGCGCCTCCCTCGTCGGCCAGCCGCTGCACATGTCGAGCCCGCTCGTCCCCGCGGTGTACGTCCTCGTCGGCATGGCCCGGGTCGAGTTCGGCGACCACACCCGGTTCGTGGTCAAGTGGGCCGCGCTCACCTGCCTGCTGATCCTCGCGGCCGGAATCCTCTTCGGCACGATCTGACCGCTTCTTGTCCAGGGAGGACCACGTCATGACGCCCGGCGTGAACCGAGGCTGGCTGCTCCGGCTCGTCATCGCCTTCGGCTTCGCGCAGGCGGCGGTGTCGATGGCCCGGCCCGCCGTCTCCTACCGGGCGCTCGCCCTCGGCGCGGACGAGCGGGCGGTCGGCGTCATCGCGGGCGTCTACGCGCTGCTGCCGCTGTTCGCCGCCGTGCCGCTCGGCCGGCGCACCGACCACGGCCGCTGCGCCCCGCTGCTGCCGACCGGCGTCGTGCTGATCTCCGCGGGCTGCGCGCTCAGCGGCGTCGCCGGCTCGCTGTGGGCCATGGCGCTGTGGAGCGGGGTGATGGGCCTCGGCCACCTGTGCTTCGTGATCGGCGCGCAGTCGCTCGTCGCCCGGCAGTCCGCGCCGCACGAACAGGACCGCAACTTCGGGCACTTCACCATCGGCGCCTCGCTCGGGCAGCTCGCGGGGCCCGTCGCGGCGGGGGCGCTGATCGGCGCGGACATGGTCCGCACCAGCGCGGTGGCCCTCGTCGCGGCGGGCGCGGGCGGGGCCGTCGCGCTCACCTCGCTGTGGCGCATCGAGCAGGCGGGGGCGGTGAAACCCCGTACGGCGCGGGGCGACCGGGTCCCGGTGCGCGGCATCCTGCGCGCGCGGGGCGTGCCGGCGGGCATGCTGATCAGCGTGGCCGTGCTGTCGGCGACCGACATCCTCACCGCGTACCTGCCGGTG
>MUNG01000579.1:0-286 GCA_002154585.1 Streptomyces pseudogriseolus | reverse complement strand
CGCTGCCGCTGCCGGTGCCCGTACTGGCGCTCGTCCTCGCCACGCTCGGCTTCTGCCTGGGCGTCGGTCAGCCGCTGTCCATGACGACGGTCGTCCAGGCCGCGCCCCCCGCGGCCCGCTCCACCGCCCTGGCCCTGCGCCTGACCGGCAACCGCCTCGGCCAGGTCGCGGCCCCGGCGACGGCGGGCCTGATCGCCGGAGTGGCGGGCGTGGCGGCGCCGTTCGTCATGCTGGGCGCGTTGCTGCTGACATCGGCGGGGGTGGCGGCACGGACGCCGGCGGGGGC
>MUNG01000058.1 GCA_002154585.1 Streptomyces pseudogriseolus | reverse complement strand
CCGCTCATCTGATGCTCCCCCCCTGTCGAGCCGGCCCTCCGGCCGACCGGAACGATCATCATTCATCCTAGGTCGTCTCGCGGCGGCGTCCCGGTGAGCCGGACCCTCTCCCGACTGAACGGGTCGCCGTCGTGCCGGGTGGACGTCCGCCTCGGCGAGGACGCGCCAGAGGTCATCGGGCGCTTCCCGCACCGCGCTTCACGTCTGGGCGGTGGGGCGGACGACGATGTCTCCCACGTCGACGCCCTCCGGCTGCTCGACGGCGAACGCGATGGCGCGGGCCACCGCGTCCGGCGGCAGTCCCATCCGGTCCATCTGCTCGACGATCCGCTCCCGCAGCGCCGGGAGCATGGAGTCGGCGAAGTCCGTGCGGACGAATCCCGGGGAGACGACGGTGACCCGCAGGCTGTCCCCGGCCTCCTGCCGCAGTCCCTCGGAGACGGCGCGGACGGCGTTCTTCGTGGCGGCGTACACCGACATCGTGGGGCTGATGGTCAGCCCCGCGACGGACGCCGTGTGGACGAAGTGCCCGGACCCCTGTTCACGGAAGACGGGCAGCGCGGCCGCGATCCCGTACAGCACGCCCTTGAGATTGACGTCGATCATCTGCTCCCAGTCCTCGACGCGGAGTTCGTCCAGGGGAGAGATCAGGCCGACGCCCGCGTTGCTGACCAGGACGTCGAGCCGTCCGAAGCGTTCGCGCGCCACGCGGACGAGGCCGGCGAGATCCGCGCGACGCGTCACGTCCGTGCGGGCCCAGGCGGCCTGGCCGCCGGCTCGCTCGATACGGGCGGCGAGCGCCTGAAGCCGCTCCGCACGGCGTGCTCCCAGTACGACTTTGGCGCCTCGCTCGGCGAGCAGGAGCGCGGTCGCCTCACCGATGCCACCGCCCGCGCCCGTGACGGCCACGACCTTGCCTGCGATTCCGGTCATGCTGACGAGTCCCTTCGGAGGGGTGTGGTGAGAAGAAGCGCGAGGGCCGCGATGCGCGTGCCCTAGAATGAAAGTGGGGGCTCCTCCACTTAGAAACACCATAAGTGGCGACGCCTCCACTTGGCAACCGCGACCATGAGAGGCCCTCGATGCCCCGCGACCCCCACCGTCCGCTGCGGGCCGACGCCCAGCGCAACCGGGACCGGATTCTGGCCGCCGCGGTGCGCGTCTTCAGCGAGGAGGGACTGGACGCCCACTTCGAACGCATCGCCAGGGAAGCGGGAGTCGGCAGCGGCACCCTCTATCGCAACTTCCCCACACGCGAGGCCCTCGTCGAGGCGGCCTACCGCAGTGAACTGGCCCGGCTGTGCGACGCCGTCCCCGGCCTGCTGGCCGCGATGCCACCCTTCGAGGCCCTGCGCGCGTGGACGCGGCACTTCATGGACTACGTCACGGCCAAGTTCGGCATGGCCGACGCGCTGCAAGCCGTCGTCGCCTCGGGCTCGGACCCGTACAACGAGAGCCACCGGATGATCCAGGCGGCCCTCACCTCCCTCCTGGAGGCCGGCACCACGGCCGGTGAGATCCGCTCCGACATCAGCCCGGCCGACATGTTCGCCGCCCTCACCGGCATCGCCCTCACCTCGGGCAAGCCCGACCAGCGCGATCAGGCCGAGCGACTCATCGACCTCACTCTGGACGGACTGCGTCCCGTGTCACGAGGCTGCGTCGAGGCCTGACCGCCGGATGGGCGCCCGCGCGGGCAGACGGCGGACGCCCGCCGACCGGACGCGTCCAGCAGACAGGACGCGTCCATGAGTCCGCACCTCGATCGTCCGGCAGCGCGCACCGGACCGGGACGTCACTCGCCCGTACGATCCGACTCGGTCCGGCCGAGCATCACGTTGAGGATGCGCCGCAACTCGACCCGGTCCTGGGGAGTGACCCTCGCCAGCCTGCGGTCGTACTCCGCCGCGAGGGCCGCGAGTGCTCGATCGCGCGCTCCCCTGCCCTCGTCGGTCACGACGAGCCGATGACGCCGCAGGTCCGCCTCGTCGATCTCACGGCGGACGAAGCCCTTGGCGACGAGGTTGCGGACGTAGACCGTCACGCTCGCCTTGGGAAGCAGCAGCGCAGTGGCGATCTCCGCCGGGTACGGCGACGCCTCCACCTCGGCCAGGACGAAGAACTCCTTGGTCTCCAGACCGAGTTCGGCCAGCTCCCGCGCGCAGGCGTCCAGCACCACGGCCAGCAGCCGCTGGTTCAGTGTCCACAACTGCGCCCCGTCGACCGACATACGAGCTCCCGCACGAGGTGATACCGTTTCGTATTAGTTCCACACTGTACCAGTCATGGTTTCGTACTGGGTTCCTATGGAACAACAACCTCGTGAAGGAGAGCACGCATGCTTCAGCACCTCACGATCCCGCGCGGTCCCCTCGAACTCGCCGCCGACCTTCACCTGCCCGACGACGCCGACAGCGGCATACCGCTGCGCGCCGTGGTGCTCTCCACCCCGGGCAGCAGCGTGAAGGAGCAGATCGGCGCCAACTACGCCTCCCGTCTCGCCGCCCGCGGCATCGCGGCGCTCGTCTTCGACCCCGCCCACCAGGGGCGGAGCGGAGGCGAGCCCCACGACCTCGAAGACCCCTACCGCCGGGGCGAGGACATCTCCTACGCCATCGACCTGCTCACCACGGTCCCCGGCATCGACCCGCGCCGCATCGGCGTCCTCGGCATCTGCGCCGGCGGGGGATACGCCGTGCACACCGCCCGCACGGACCACCGCATCAAGGCGGTGGGCACGGTCGTCCCCGCCGACATGGGCACCGCGTTCCGCGGCTTCCAGCCCGACGGCCCGGTCGCGGCACTCGACGCCCTCGCGGA
Organism: Streptomyces pseudogriseolus; assembly: GCA_002154585.1. GTDB lineage: Bacteria > Actinomycetota > Actinomycetes > Streptomycetales > Streptomycetaceae > Streptomyces > Streptomyces pseudogriseolus. Next base: position 24,167 of record MUNG01000058.1, on the reverse strand, counting down.
CGCACGTGTCGAAGAGGCCAGCTCCGGCGAAACGACCCGCGTGAACTGGCTGCCCGACACCCTCGAGGACGCCGCGGCGGCGGGCCTGACCGACATCGACACCCTTCAGGCCGTCACCTACTACCGCACCGAGCGCGGCCGTAACGAACATTCCACGAACAGGCGCCTCGCGCGCGGCGACTCGCTGCTCCTGGGCTACGACGCGTTCCACTTGGCCGACCGGCTCATGACCCAGCCACTCCAGGTCATCCTCGCCGGACGCATCGGCAACACCGGCTCCTACGACGCCGGCATGCGGCTGTGGAAGCTCGCCCCCAACCCTGTCGACCTCATGGTGATCGACGGAGCGGGCCACTACGAGATGTACGACGAACCCGTGTACGTCGACGCCGCCGTCGAACGGCTCACCGCCTTCTACACGAATTACCTGTGAGGCGCCCGAGCCGGCGGACGCGGCGTCCTCGCCCCGGCCCGCCGGAGCGGTCCGGCGGACCGGGGCGACGTCACGGTGCCGGGCCGACCGTCAGTGGCCGGCGATGACGCCGGAGAGTTCGTTCGTGCTCTTCGGCAGGGTCACCGACGCCAGCTTCTCGCCGGTCTCGATGTCGACGGCGTGAAGCCTCCGCTCGCCCGGTTCGGAGACGTACGCGGTGTGGTCGCGGACGAAGAGGGTGGGCCGGGGCTGCTGCCAGTCGAGGGGTTCCTGCCACGCGCCGACGACGGGGATCTTCTTCTCCACCTCGCCGGTCCCGGGGTCGATGACGTGGAGGGTGCCGTTCGTGCCGAGGACGAGCGCCTCGCCGTGCGGCCCGCGTCCGAGTGAGCGGAAGGAGTAGCTGGTGCCGAGGTCGACCAGGCGCAGCTCCGCGGTCCGGGTGTCGATGAGGGAGACGCGGGTCGGCCGCTCCAGCTCGGCGTCCGGGTCGGTCTTGTAGTCGCCCAGGAGGACCGGTGACGCGTCGCTGCCCGCCTGGTTGCCGATGCGGCCGTAGTCGTCGGGGGCGTCGACCTTGGTGAACTCGCCGTCCTTGTAGATCAGGACGCCGTCCTCGCAGCCGACGGCGACGGCCTCGCCCTGGGCCGCGGCCTCGCCGTGGACGCCGGGGCAGTTCTCGCTGCGTGCGATCTCCCTGTCGTTCTTGTCCAGCACCAGCGCGCCGGTGCGCTTCTCCTCGGTGCCGAGTGTGGTGAGGAGTTCGCCGTTGCTCAGTGCGACGGCGACGCCGTGGTGCGCCTCGGCGGAGGTGTAGGTGCGTCCTTCCGGCTTCCTGCCGCTGCTCAGGTCGGCGGGGTCGAAGACGTTGACCTCTCCGGTGCCGTCGGTGAAGAGCACCGTCCTGCCGGCGTGCCGTACGACGTGTCCGGGCTTGGCTCCCTCGTAGGTGATGCCGGTGAGGGTCTGGCCGGTGGCGTCGAGGACGCGGAAACCCGTGTCGGTGGAGACGATGACATGGTCGTCGTCTCCGGCGGCGTTGACCCGGTTGAAGCCGGGCAGCTCGATGGTGCTGGTGAGTTCGAGGCTCTTGCCGTCCAGGATGTACAGGCCGCCGTCGAAGGTGGCGACCAGCGGTTCCCTGACGTCGCCGGCGGGTGTGGCTCCAGGCGTCGTCTTCGCCGCCTTCGTGTCGGACGAGGCGCCGTCCCCTCCCCCGCAGGCGGTGAGGACCGCGGACACCGCGAGGGCGAGGGCCGTGACGGAGACGGCTCGGTTGCGTATCGACATGTTCACTGTGGGTGATTCCTTTCGGCCGCGCGGACGCGGCGTCTGTGTGGTGGGTGGTGATGGGTAGTGCCGGGCAGTCGTGTTGCCCGGCAGGAGGGCGCGGATTCAGCCCGTCGTCAGACCGGCGGTCATCGCCTCGGTGTTGGCGCGCATCATCCGCAGGTAGGTGTCGGCGCCCCCGCCCTTCCCGGTCAGCGACTCGGAGTGGAGCTCGACGACGCGTACCTCGCCGCCGAGTTCCGTGCGCAGGACCTCGGCCAGGCGGGTGGGCCGGGAGGAGTCGGCGAAGACGGTGCGCACGCCCGCCTCGCGCATGGCCTCGGTGAGTGAGCGCAGGTCGGAGGAGCTGGGTGAGGCCAGGGTGGTGCCGCTGGGGATGACCGCGCCGATCACCCGGAAGCCGAAGCGGTCGGCGAGGTAGCCGAAGACGTGGTGGTTGGTCACCAGGGCGCGCCGGTTCTCGGGTATACGGTCGAAGGACTTCTCCATCCAGGCGGTGAGGCGGGCGAGTTGGGCGTCGTAGCGTTCGGCGTTGTCACGGACCGCCTCCTCGTCGACGCCGTCCACGTGCGCGATCACCTGGCCGGCGATCAGGCCGGCGGCCCTGCGTACGCGGTCGGGGTCGGTCCAGAAGTGCGGGTCGGGCTGTCCGGCCTCCTCCTCGGGGCCTCCGTCGGCCTGTTTCCGGAAGGTGAGCGGGTCCACCGCCTCGCCGGCCTCGAAGGTGGCGACGCCGGCCTCGTGGGCGGCCTCCACGTGCCGCAGTACGTTCTCCTCCAGGCCCAGGCCGTTGAAGACGACCAGGTCGGCTTGTTCCAGTTCGGCGGCCTGCACGGCCGACAGGCCGAAGGAGTGCGGGTCGGCGCCGGGCTCCATCAGTACGGTGACGTCGGCCTGGTCGCCGACGACCTCGCGGGTGACGTCGCCGAGGATGTTGGTCGTCACCACGACTTGGGGCCGCTCGTCGCCGCTCGCGCAGGCGGTGGCCGTACTCGCGCAGGCGAGGGTGATCAGGGCCGCCAGGAGGCGGCGCAGCCGCAGAACGGTTCGCTTCGGTGTCGTCATCGTCCGGTCTCCACCATCAGCGCCGGCTTCATGTCCAGGTCGAAGGTGCGGGCGACGCGCAGGCCGTCGTTGTAGTCGATCTCGTGCACGCGGCTGCCTTCCGGGTCGTTGAGGTAGGCGCGGCTGCGGTCGACCTCGATCACGGGTCCGTGTCCGCCGGTGACCGCCCCCGGGTCTCCGGTGAGAAGCCGCCCGGTCCGGGCGACCGGCTCGCCGGTGGCGATGTCGTAGCCGTGCAGTGCCCCGTCGGTCTCCAGGACGAGCAGCGGGGAGCCCTCTCCTGCGGTGTTGGCGGCGACGACCGGGCCGGTCTCCACGCGGGTCCATGTGCGTTCGGTGACGTCCAGCACCCACACGGCCCGGTCCCCGGCCGGTGCGGTGAGGGTGTCGCTGCCCGCGCGGTGGCGGAAGGACGACGCCCGTTCCCCCGCGGGCAGGCCGCGGTCGTACGGGATCCGCTCGGCCGTGAAGTGCCCGTCGTCCTCGCGGACCAGCAGGGCGCCGTCGGCGCAGCCGAAGACGACGCCGCGCCGGGTGACGGCGTCGCCCGCCGGGTCCTCGCAGGTGGCGTCCGGGGATGTCACGCGTCCGCCCGCACGGTCGTACACCGCGACCTTCGGTGTGCCGTTCCTCCCGTCGCGGGTGAGGGTCAGCAGGTGTTCCGCGTACGGCACCACTGCACCGGCGTGGGTTCCGGGGAGCGTGCGGGGGGAGCCGACGCGGCCCTGCTCCAGGTCGGCCCGGCGGTACACCGCGGCCCGGCCGTCCTCACCGGTCACCGCGGTCACGGCCGCGTCGCCGCGCACCCGCGCGCCCGGGCCCGCCGGGAACGTGCCGGCGTCGCGTATCGCGGCGCGGTAGTAGTGCACGTGGTCGCCGTGGTCCACCGTCCAGGCGCCGGTGTCGAGGACGCGGGTGCCGTCCTCGGCGGGGAGGTAGCCGAACCGGCCGTCCGTGGTGAGGTCCGTGGCGCCCGCAGTCCGGGACGTCTCGTGCGTCCTGCCGGTGATCAGGTCCAGTGTCCGGGTGTCCCCGGTGACCGGGTCGTTGAGCACCAGCCGTGACTGCTGCTCGGCGGCCTCCTGTGCTCCTTCGACGTATCCGTGCGGGGTGGCGGAGGCCGTGGAACTCCCTTGTGGGGAGGACGTGTCGTCGTCCTGCCCGGCGCAGCCCGCGGTGAGCAGCGCGAGGGCCACGAGTGCGGCAGGCGCCCCGGCAGTGACGTTTCTTCGGACGGACAAGGACATCGCCTCTCAGGTCTTTCTCAGTCGGTCGCCGGCGGACGGATGCCGGCCGGACGGTTGCGGCGGCGGATGCCGGACGCCAGGTGGGAGAGGAAGAACAGGGTCACGGCCAGGGCGGAGACGGTCGCGCCGGCGGCGGTGCCCAGGTGCCAGGACAGCAGCAGGCCGAAGAAGGTGGCGGCCGCGCCGAGCAGTGCCGCGAGGACCATCACACCCCGTACGCCGCGTGCCCAGGGCAGCGCGGCCGCCGGCGGGGCGATGAGCAGGCCCAGCACCAGCAGCGTCCCCACGATGTGGAAGGAGGCGACGATGGCCAGCGCCAGCAGGCCGAGCAGCACCGCGTGGGCCAGACGCGGGCGCAGCCCGAGGGTGCGGGCCTTGCGCGGGTCGAACGCCAGGGCCAGGAAGGCGCGGTGGCCGAGGACCGAGACGGTCAGGGCCAGCACGAGGGCCGTGCCCAGCAGCGCCAGGTCCTGTTCGCGCACGGCGAGGACGTCACCGAAGAGGAAGCCGGTCAGGTCCACCGCGAAGGACTGCGACCGCGACACGATGATGACGCCGAGCGACAGCATCCCCACGAACAGCAGCCCGATACCGGTGTCCTGGGACAGCTTCGGGGTGCGGCCGAGGGCGGTGACACCGGCCGTCATGACCGCCGCGCTCAGCAGCGCCCCCACCATCGGGTTGCCGCCCAGCAGCGCGGCGAGCGCCACGCCGGGCAGCAGCCCGTGCGACATGGCGTCACCGAGGAAGGCCATGCCTCTCAGCACCACCCAGGTGCCCGCCAGGGCGCAGATCGCCGACACCAGGATCCCGCCCCACAAGGCGCGTTGAACGAAGGTCGCCTCGAAAGGGGCTGTCAACCACTCCATGCGAGCACACTACAATGAAAATCATGTTCAAAAAATCCCGCCCTTCCTCCCCCGCTCCCGAGGACACGGCGTTCCGCGCCCGCTTCACCGAGCTGTCCGCGGGTTACGCCGGCCATCCGGTGCTCCACCAACTGACGGCGGACATACCGGCGTTGGCCACCACCGCGCTCGTCGGCCCGAACGGCAGCGGGAAGTCCACCCTGCTCGGCGTCCTGGCCGGAGTGATCCGGCCCACAGCGGGCGAGCTGCACCACACCGGCAGCCGGCCCCCGGCCTTCGTCCCCCAGCGCGGCGCGGTCGGCGACGCGCTGCCGTTGACGGTCCGGCAGACCGTGGAGATGGGACGCTGGGGCGAACGCGGCCCGTGGCGCCGGCTGACCCGGCGGGACCACGCCACCGTGGACGCGGCCATGGAGCGCATGGGCGTCGCCGGCCTGGCCGCCCGTCAGCTCGGGGACCTGTCCGGCGGACAGCGGCAGCGCGCCCTCATCGCCCAAGGGCTCGCCCAGGAGTCGGACCTGCTCCTGCTCGACGAGCCGACCACGGGACTCGACCCCGAGGCCAGGGACCGCATCGCGGCGCTGCTGACGGAACTGGTCGCCGACGGCGTGACCGTCGTCCACGCCACGCACGACCTGGACGCGGCCCGCGCGGCCGACGCCTGCCTCCTGCTGCACGCGGGACGTCTGGCGGCACAGGGACATCCCGGCGAGGTCCTCACCCCTGCGGCGCTCACCCGGTTGTGGCGACTGGCCTGAGACGCCGGCGGGCACGAAGGTCCTACGGCGCCGCCGGAGTCGGGTCCTTGGACGCCGACGTGGTGGTCGCCCATGCCGCCGGGGCTTCGCCGTGGTGGGCGCGGACCTGGCGCGCCGTACGGACAAGTGCGACGGCCGGTTCGTCGCGGGCGTCGGCCGGGGCGTCGAGCGCGCCGGCGCGCGCTGCGCTGTTCGTCTCCCCGGCCAGGGACAACGCGGTCCGCGCCGCCCGCTCCCCCACTTCCGGACCTGCGCCGCCGCGGGCCGACTCGGTGTGCAGGGCGGCGATCACCTCCAGCAGCGCCACCTGGTCCTCCCGCCCGGCGTTCCCGAGAGCGGCCTCCAGAAGGCCGACGGCCCGGTCGAGGCGGCGCGGGCAGCGGACGTCACGGTCGCCCGGCGGGCGCGCCGCAGTGCCAGGGCAGGACGCGGACGACGGTACGGCGACGGCTTCACCGGAGCCGGCGGTCCCGTCTCATCGTCGGGCGTCGTCACCGTCGGCTTCTCCCGCCGCGCCCTCGCCCGGCTCGGCGATGAGGCGCACCAGGACGGTCACCCGCTCCCGCACGGGTTCCGGCGGCGGGACGTCGGCCGGGTCGACGATGCGTTCCACCCGGTGGGGGTGAGCACTTCGAGCCGGGCGACGGCGACGTGGAGAGCGGCCCCGCCCCCGGCCCCGTACGCCGCCGCGAGCGCCTCGCCCGCGGCTGCGGGACGCGACCAGGCGGCCGGCGGGAGCCGTCAGGTGGGACGTCGCCGAGCAACACGCGGGCCGCGTGAGCAACTACGCCTCCATGCCCGTTCCGGGTGATTCCGCCCTAGACTGCATGGACTCAACTGTAGCGAGGACGCCGGGGACGGCGGCGCGAGGCGGGGGTGCACCGGCACGTGAGAGAAAGAGAAGTGACGGAGCAGGAGGTCGCGGTCCACGTCTTCGTCCCGCTGGACGGCACACACGTCGAGGAGGGGATCGCCTCCCTGCGGGCCATGTGGGGGCGCTTTCGCGAACTGCGGCGGGCGGACCTGGCGTTGTACCCCACGCTGCCGGTCCCGATGCCGGACGTCCTGCCCGCCCCGTCCGTGCACGGCTCGGTCGCAGTGGCGGGCGTGCAGTCCGCCGACCTGCTCGACCAGGCGATCCTGCGCCGGCACCAGGACATCCTCAATCTGTCGGTCCTGTTCCGTACCGCTCCGGACCGGGAGTGGTCCGGGCTGCGCGAGTGGCTTGAGTCGGTCACGGGACCGCTCGGGGAATGCCATCTGGGCGCGGTGACGCTGGAGTTGGGCAAGGCGCCGGCGGACACACCGGGCGATGCGGACGTGTCGGAGCCGGAGCGGGGCGACGAGGCCGGCCGACATCGGCTGGTGCGGATCATCGGCCGGGCCGGTACGGGCGACCGGCTCGGAGCGTGGGCGTGGTCGGACGGCGGCCACCCGGAGATGCCGCACTTCGTCCGGTACCTGATGCACATGACGGCGATCCGTCACCAGTGGAGGACGTACCGCCGGCTGGCGGACGCCAGGAACGCGGGGACGACGGGGCCGCTGGCCGTGCTGCGGTGGCCCGACGGCCGTACGGACCGGGAGCTGCCCTCGACGGCCGAACTCCACTTCATCCGGGAGTCGGTGGACGGCGTCTGGGAGAACGCCCGGCGGGCCCTGGAGTCGTCGGGCCTCGACGGCGGGGCCGTGACGGAGGGCGACCGGCGGTTCGCCTCGTCGTTCCTCCGGTGGCTGAACGACATGCTCGCCCAGCTGAAGCGGGCCGGTCTCGGCGATCCCCTGCCCGGCCCCCGGTGGGAGCCCGGCCGGCCGGTGCGGGTACTGGCCGTCGCCGACGAGTGGTTCCCGGCACGCGGCGGTCTGAGCGCGTTCAACAGCAGACTGTGCGTCGCCCTCGCCCGGGAGAAGGCGGACGTCCGCGTCATGGTCGTGTCCTCGACCCCCGCCGAGCGCGCCGACGCCGCGGAGAACGGGGTGCGGCTGATCGACACCGCCCAGGAGGGACTCAGCAGGGACGCGGCACTGTCGGTGCCGCCGGTGTTCGCCGACGGGTTCGTGCCCGACCTCGTCCTCGGGCACGGCAGGGTCACGGGACCGGCGGCCAAGGCGCTGGTCGAGCGCTATTTCAAGAACGCCGGGCGGCTGCACTTCCTGCACGTCGAACCGGACCAGGCCGAAGCCCGCAAACCGCACTCCGCGGGGGACTTCGCGGCTCGCGCCGAGGACCGCACGGACCTGGAACTGCGGCTCTGCCGGGGCGCGCTGCACCCGATGCCGGTCGGCCCCCGGCTGGAGCGGGCCCTGTTGCCGCATCTGCGCACGCCCGAGTACCAGGACCTGGCCGCACCCGTGCCCGTCGTCCCGGGCTTCGACGGCGGGACACCGGTGACTCCGCCCCGCCCTGAGGAGATCCCGCAGATCCTGCTGCTGGGCCGGCTGGAGGACGCCGATCTGAAAGGGCTGGACATCGCCGCCCGGGCGCTGGGCAAAGCGGTCCCCAAGGCGGCGGGGCCCGGCTCGTGGCATCTGTTCGTACGAGGGGTGCCCGACGACGAGTCCGAGGCGCTGGCGGCCCGGGTGGAGAAGTGGGTCGGCAACTCGGCCGTGGACGTCATTCCCCGCCGCTACTCCGCCGACCCCCGGCGGATCGGGAACGACCTGGCGCGGGCCACTCTGGTCCTGATGCCCTCCCGGGCGGAGGCTTTCGGCCTGGCCGGCGCGGAGGCGATCGCCTGTGGGGTGCCCGTGCTGGTCAGCGGCCGCAGCGGACTGGGCATGCTGCTGCGCGCCCAGCGGTCCGGGGCCGCGGACCGGGCCGTGGTGGACGTGGAGGCCACGCGGGGCAGTCACAAGGCCGACGTCCAGAGCTGGACGCGGGCCATCCACGCCGTCGCACGCAATCCGGAGGCCGCCTTCCAGGACGCGGCCCGGCTGCGCGAGGAGATGGCCGCCCGCTACACCTGGGCCATGGCGGCCGCCACCGTGCTCGGCTGCGCCCGTCCCCGCGACGCCCCCTGACCCCTGCCCGGCCCCGCACATCCTTGAGGACGTGGAGGGCCGGATCGCGGCGTGGCGGTTCAGTGGGTCTGCACGGCTGTCGTCCTCCTGCGGCCGGCCGGGGGCCGGTATCCCCCCGGCGTGGAATCCGCAGGCAAACACCCGGATCCGTCCGGCCGCCCGCGGTCCTGGAACACACTGGAAACGTCTGGATCCGCGCGGTGCGGACCCGTGGACATCCCCACGGAGGAACGGTGATGAACGAAGTCCCCCTGCCGCCCGGCCAGGACGGAAAGGCACTGGGACGGCGGCTGGCGGCCGAGCTGTCCCGCGCCGTCGTCCGGGCCGAGAAACGGACCGGCAGAACACTGGACCGCAGAGAACTCGCCGGCCGCCTCAACGTCTCCGCCAGCAGCCTGTACGCCTACCTCAACGGCACCACCCTGCCGGGTGCCGGAGTCCTGGACGCGCTCCTCACCGAGCTGGGTGTCACCGGGCCCGAGGCCGGCCGGCTCGCCACCCTGCGGGACGAGGTCGACGCCGCCCGGCGGCTGCGCCCCGCCACCACTCACGGCCTCTCCGCCGTTCCCCGCCAACTCCCCCTGACTCATTCGGTGTTCGTCGGACGGGAAGCCGAACTCGCCCGCCTGGACGTGTTACCGAGCACCGCCGGCGGCCCCGCCGCGGACAGAGCCGTCGTCGCCGTCGTGGAGGGCACCGCCGGTGTCGGGAAGACCGCGCTCGCCCTGCACTGGGCGTACCGGGCGCGGGCCCGCTTCCCGGACGGCCAGCTCTACGTCGACCTGCGGGGCTTCGGCGACGACACGATCATGAACCCCGGCGAGGCCCTGCACGGTTTCCTCCAGGCCCTGGGCGTCGCCCCCGGCGCCGTCCCAGCCGACCCCGCCGCGGCCTCCGGTCTGCTGCGCACCGTGCTGACCGGCCGTCGGGTGCTGCTGGTCCTGGACAACGCCCGCTCCACCGGCCAGGTACGGCCGCTGCTGCCTGCCGCTTCCGGTTCCGTCGCCGTCGTCACCAGCCGCAACCGCCTCGACGGCCTGATCGTACGCGAGGGCGCCCTGCGCATCGCCCTCGACGTGCTGCCCCGCTACGCCGCCCGCGCCCTCCTGGAGCGGCAGACGGGCGCCGAGCGGCTCGCCCTGGAGCCGCGCGAGGCCGACGAACTGGTCGACCTGTGCGCCCGGTTGCCGCTCGCCCTGAGCGTCGCCGCCGCCCGCACGGCCACCGCCCCGGCCGGCTCTGCCAGCGCCCTGGTCCGCGAACTGCGGTACTCGCGGAAGCCGTTGGACCTGTTCGGGACGCAGGACGCGGACGTCGACCTGCGGACCGTCTTCCACGGTTCGTACGCGCTGCTGCCGCCGCCCGCCGCCCGGCTCTTCCGGCTCCTCGGCTGCCACCCCGGGCCCGAGATCGACGTCATGGCCTGCGCGGGACTGATCGGTGCCGCGGACCCGCCCACCGCTCTCCTCGACACCCTCACCGCCGCCTACCTCGTCCGCCGGCACTCCCCCGGCCGCTACACCCTGCACGACCTGCTCCGGCTCTACGCCGCCGAACTCCTCGACGACGGCCCACCGGAAGAGCGCCGGGAGGGCACCGAGCGGCTGCTGCGGCACTACCTGGACACCGCGCGCCTGGCCGACCACCACCTCGAACCCTGGCGCCCGGCGGCCGGCGGGGCGCCGGGGCCCGCCGCCTCGTACCGGCCGATCGACGGCCGCGCCGCGGCGACCGGCTGGTTCGAGGCCGAACTGCCCTCGTTGCAGGCCTTCGTCGAGCGGGCCGCCGCCACCCCGGGCCTGGAGCCGTACGCCTGGCGGCTGGCCGACGCCTGCGCCGTGCATCTGCGCCGCTCCGGCCGCCGCGTCCAGCGGGCCGCCGTGCACGCGCTGGCCCGCGACGCGGCGGGCCGGGCGGGAGACCCTGCCGCCCGTGCCACCGCCACCCGCCGGCTCGCCGACGCCCTGTCCCGCCTGAACCGCACGAAGGAGGCGCTCGGCCTGCTGCACGAGACACTGCGCGCCTGCCGCGACCTGGGCGACGAGGAGGGCGTACGGGAGGTACGGCTCTCCCTGGTCCGGGTGTACGGCTCCTGCGGCGACCCCCGCAGGGCGCTGCCGCACGCCCGGCTCGCCCTCGCCATGGCGGAGCGCACCGAGGACCCGCTCGCGCTCGCCGACGGCCTCACCTCCGTGGCCCAGCAGTGGGAACGGCTGGGGGAGCACACCGTCGCCCTCGCACACGCACGCCGGGCCCTGACCCTCTACACCCGGCTCGGCCACCTCGACGGGCGGGCGGGCATCCTGATCAACATGGGCCGCGCCGAACAGGGACTCGGCCGTCCCGCCGCCGCGATCGGTCACTACGAGGTCTCCCTGGACCTCGACCGGGTGCTGGGCGACCGTTACCGCGAGGCCCACGCCCTGGAGCACCTCGGGGACGCCCACGCGGCGCTCGGCCGCAGCGAGCAGGCGCGCGCCCTGTGGGAGAAGGCCCTCGCACTCTTCGACGGTCTGCACCATCCCGACGCCGGACAAGTCCGCGGCAAACTGCGCGCACCGGCGGCGGACTACTCTCCGGTGCCCGCCTCCAGCCAGCACAGCCCGTAGCCGTAGCCCACCTTCATCCCCCCGAACTCGACGTCCACCAAGCCCTGTTCGTCCGGGCGCAGGGTCGGCGTGCCCGGGTTCCGCTGGTAGATCACGGCGGTGGGCACCCCGGCCAGCCGCCACACCGTGCGCGGCGGCCTCGCCCGGTGGAAGCGGACCCGCAGCCGGAAGTGCTCGCTGCGGGTCAGCGGCACGTGCACGAAGTGCGGTGCCATCGGCTGGGCCGGCGGGATGCGCAGCCGCAGTTCGTACACGTGCCGTGTGCCGGCCGCGAGCGGGGCGGGCGGTACCAGGAACCGCTCGAAGTAGCTCTCGTAACGCGGCCCGCCGCCCTCCAGCCGTCCTCCCTGGACGACGGAAATCTCCAGTCCGTGTCCGGGCGTCGTGTCACCGGCGCGCCGGGGCACGCTGACGCCGACCGGTATCCGGGCCAGACCGTCGCAGGTCACGACCACGGCCCGGCGCTCCAGCGCCTCGGGGACCGGGGTGTCCAGCCTGAGCCGGGTAGACACGGACTCGGTGTACCAGCCGTGCGGTTCGACGCGCGCGCAGTCCGCCGGGCACCGCTCGGGGCGCGCCCCTCCCACGCGGTCCGCCGGGGCGTCCCAGGGCGGCGGGACGACCCCGGCCGGGCCTTCCGGACAGTCGGGGTCCAGTGCCCGGCGCACCTGCGCCCAGTACTCGCCCCACCGCCGCACATCACCCCCGCACGCGCCGACGACCGCCAGGGCGACCGATCGGGTGGGGAAGTTGTCGCCCCGCATGGCGTCGCTGACGGTCGTCCTGCCGTACCCGGCGCGGCGGGCGAGCTGGTCCAGGGTAAGTCCGGCCGATCCGCGCAGGTCCCGCAGCCAGTACGCGAAGAGCCGGACCGGTGACCCGTCCAGGACGATCTCCTTCTGCGGACGTCCCATCGCGCGCCCCCTTCTCCCCATCGGCGGTGCCGCCGAGTTTCGCACACGGCGGGGCGGGTCGTCCCGATCTTGTAGGACTGCCCACCGGCCGTCCCGGTTTTCCGGGGATCGTCCGGTTCACCGGAGAACCGTTGAAGGCAGCACTTGGCCCTTGTTACACAGGGTGCCCCGGTTCCGGTGCGCCCGCATCGGCCGGTTACCGCCCTTGCGCCAGGAGAGAAACATGGCACGGTTTCCCAGGACGCCCCGCGCCGCACAGCTGCCCGGTGACGTGGTGTCGCGGATGGAGCGGTTCGGCCGCTTCGAGTTCGACCCGGCCGGCACCGACATCGACGCCTCGGACGTGTGGGGCGAACTTCAGGCCCCGTTCCTGCCGTTCGCGCAGTCGGACCCGGAGGGGTTCGCCCGCGCGCTGGCCAAGGCCGTGCTGCCGGCCGGCGGCTTCGCCCTGTTCGGCGCCGCGCGCACGGTGTGGAACCTGGTCGGTTCCGACTTCAGCAGCCCGGCCCACGACGCCGTACGGATGGCCGCGCTGGAGTTCTTCCGGGCGAACGGGGTGCCGAGCGACCGGCTGCCCTCCGACGACCTGCGGTTCTGGCAGGAGCACCGCTCCGAGCCCTGGCCCGTGGACCGGCCGACACCCTGGGAGGCGCGGACCGCGCCTCCCGCGCCAGGGGGAGCCGCGCCGGGTCACCGACGCGCGGGCCGGTGACGACGAGCCCGCCCGGGTCCGCTTCGGCCGGGCGCCGGTGGACACACCGCACGGCCTCCGCGCCCGGGCCGGCGAGACGCTGCGGACACCCGTCCACCGGGGCGCCGGCGCACCGCGCCCGTTCATCCCCCGCCTCCGTCCTGTTTCCGAGGCAGCCGACTCCCGAGGAGGGAAACGACATGGCCAAGGGCCGTAACTGCCAGGTCTGCCGGCAGCGTATGAGCGTCAGGAGCGAACAGCGGCAGCCGATGGGCTCGTGGGTCGTCCACGAGTGCCACAACCCCGCCTGCCGGAACTGGATCGACAGCGGCCGGCGCCACCGGTTCAGCGAAAAGGTCTTCGAGGACAAGTAAAGCGAGCGGAACGAGCGAGGAGCACAGAGCATGGCCAAGTCCCCGGTGGAGATAACGACCCGACTGTCGATGGCAGACGCGGCGGACGCCTTCCGCGACGCGATGCGGGTGAGCTGGTGGCACGAGACCGTCACCGGCGCGGGCACCACCTTCGAACAGCCCAGAGGCTCGGCCTTCGACACCCTGGCCGAGGACCCCCCCGACTTCGCCGTGCTGGCGCTGCTCGGCGGCCGGGGAGCGGAGATCCAGAAGTCCGCGGTCCACATGTACATGTGGGACCGGGGCGGCCACCGCGAGATCATGCTCGGGGTGGGCCGCAACATCGGTTCCTTCGGCATCAAGGCGAACCGCAAGATCCGCCGGTACGTCGACACGCTGGCGGACCTCGATCCGTCCATGGAGTACTCAGGGATCTGACCCGGTCCCACCGGCCGGGCCCTCGGCTCCCGAGGCCCGGCGGGCGCCCGGCGCGGGAGGCCGGGTGCCCGTGCCGTACCCGCGCCCCCCGTGTGCGCGGCTCCGGGTGCTCAGCCGGCCGCCGCGAACGCCTCCGCCGACACGTCGCGTTCGAGCACCGACCGGTGGAACGCGTAGACGTCGATGTGGGAGACCTTCACCAACAGGCAGTACCGCTCCACCGACGCCACCGACCGGGCCACCTCGGCGTACTCGCGCCGCAGGAAGTGCACCGCCGCCTGGTTCGCCACCGAGCTCTGCCCGCACACCAGCAGGACCGGCCGGCTCGACTCCGGCGGGGTGAACTTGGCGACCAGCGCGTACTCCTGGTGCCCCCGGTCGAAGTAGTAGCGCTCCCCGCCGACCACGATCGCCACCGAGTCGGGACGGTCGCCGAACGGAGCGATCGTCACCCCGGGCAGATGGGCGGCGAGATGGCCGCCGGTCCGCGGATTGGACCCGCCGACCGGCCCGCCGACACAGAACTCGGTGCGGTCGCCGTTGCTGCCGCGCAGATCACCGGACTCCACGCTCACCGGGCAACCCAGTTCGCCCAGCAGTACGGTCAGTTCGACGACCGCCCGCAGGTCCCGCTGCTGGGTGGTGCCCTGCTGTCCGTGCTTGGTGCCGACCACGATCACACAGTGCTCGCCCGGCCGGGTGCCGAAGAAGGCGGCCTTGCGGTACAGCTCCCTGGTCCGCCGTGCCCGCTCCCACAGCGTTCCCAGGCCGAGGCCGACGAGGCTGGTCAGCAGACCGACCGCGACGTTGACGAGGACCGACAGCATCGGCCGGCCCTCAGGGCCGCTCGGAGGGCACGGGCCGCGGCTCGTCGGGCGCGGAGTCCGGGTCGAGCAGGTGCACGAGGGCGACCACGCGCTCCCGCTCCTGCTCGGGCAGCGGCACTCTTCCGTCCCGCTCGCCGGTGATCGGGGTGACCCTGCTGCCGGACAGTTCCTCCAGCTCGCCGGTAAGCGCGTCCACCTCCGCCGCGTTCCCCGCGGTGACGGCCGCCGACAGGTCGTCGAGCAGCTCGGTGATCTCCTCCCACGCCTCGGGCGGCAGCCGCCACTCCTTCCGCATCAGCTCCAGCGCCCGGCACGCCGCGCCGGCCGTCTTCCGGTCGATCATGGCCGCCCTGTCCGATGTGCTCACGCCGTCGTCCTCCCGTTCACCCGTCAACGCCCCGTATGGACGTACGGCGCCCATACGCGCGGCGACCCGGCGTGCCGCGCCCGCAGCTCCCGTACGATCCCGTGCACGACCCGCGCGGTGTCGCCGACGTCGAGGCCGCCGCCGTACGCCCGCAAACTGTCGTACAGGCGTTCCGCCAGTCGCACCGACACCAGATCGGTCGCCTCCCACAGCGCCCCCACCACCTGCGGATATCCGGCCGTCTGGAACGCCGACGTCAGGTGGATCGCCTCGTCGGGCAGGCGGTCGGCGCGGGTGGTGTGGCAGGCCAGCAGGACGGCGAGCCGGGCGTGCGGCAGATGCCCGCGGGCCACGTCCAGCACCCCGAGCGGTCCGTCGGCGAGTTCCAGACGACTTCGGGACGGGTCCTCGGCGTCGCTGAGGCCGTGGCACGCGAAGTGCACGACGGACGCCGAGGACAGCTCGGTGAGCACCCGTGCGGCCGTCGCGTCGGCGCCCTGCACGGTCCGCAGTCCGCCCAGGACGCGGGCCATCGCCGCCACCTCGTCCACGGACGCGCCTTCCCCGCCGTCGGCGCCGGTGGGCCGGCGCACGGCCAGGAAGGGCCCGGTGGTGCGGCCCGCCGCCGGGGCCTGCCGGGCGTGGCGCAGCGCCCTGATGCTCGGCGTGTACGAGGAGGCGACCCGGTCCAGCACCGAGCGTCCGTCGCCGAGCACGCCCGCCCGGTGATGGCCGGCGGCGTGCAGCGGCAGATGGGCCAGCGGCCCGGACGCCGACCACCACAGCCTCGGCACCGCACCGCGCGGGGTGCCCTCGGGGATCGGCCGGGTCAGGCCCGCCGCCTTCAGCACCGGTTCCGCGATGGCGTCCCAGAGCCATTCGAGGATGTCGAACACGGTCTCGGCGGCCTCCCTGCGCCGGGCGCGCGGCAGGCCGGCCCCCACGGAGACCGCCGTGAGGAACCGCCGTGCCTCGAGCGCGAGCCGGCCCTCGGTGACGTCGAGCGGCACGAGTTCGATGCCCCCGGTCGTGACGACGAGGGCGTCGGAGCGCAGCCCGTCGATGTTGATCAGGGCGATCGGCCCTTCCGCGGCCTCGCGCCGCATCTGTTCGGCGCTCGGCGGCAGCAAAAAGTGGTCGAACCCGTCGAGCTTCCGGATCCTGGTCAGCAGCCGCCGCCACTCCTCGGCCACCGTGTGCTGCTGCCGGATCCGCGCGGCCTCGCCGGGCCCGTCCGCCGCACCCGGTGTCTCCGTCTCCCGCATGCGGCGGGCGAGGGCGGTGAACTCGTCGGCCGTCCGCGGATGGGCCGCGGCCAGGTCGGAGACATCGGTACGGGCCTGAAGGTCCTGCCCCATCAGTACCGCCCTGCCCTGTTCCAGCAGCGCCGCCGCCCGCTCCGTGCGGCCGGCGGCGAGCGCCACCGCGCACGCGGTGCGGGCCAGGCTCGTCCCGGCGAGCCGGTCCGGGAGGTCGGTGGTGCGGCCGGGGCCGGGCGGGCCCGGATAGCGGCGGCCGAGCAGCGCGGTGCGCAGCACGGCCTGGCGGTCGTCGCGGTGCAGCGCCTGGGACACCACCAGCGGCAGCGCTTCCAGCGCGGCCCCGGCGGCGTCCGTCGCCAGAGCCCAGTCCCGTCGCTCCACCGCCCCGCCGAGCGCGACCCGCGCCCTTTCGAACCGGGCCCGGGGCGGCAGCACCCGGTCGGCAGCCGGGTTCCAGGCGGCCGGCGCCTCCTCGGAGTTCTGCAGGACCTCGTCGTGGGCGCGGCGGACCAGTGCGGCGATGTCTGCCAGGGTGTGCCGCAACTGTGCGCGCAGTCCGGCCGGCTCGTGCGGGTGCAGCGGTCCGTCCGGCAGGGCGTCGAGGCCCCGCTCCGCCAGCTCGACGAGCCGTACCGCCTCCGAGGTGCCGGCCACCTCCCTGCGCAACCAGGAGACGGCGGACAGGGCATGCGCGTAGAGGGTGGCGCAGGAGAGCCAGCTCAGCGACATCTCCGGCAGCCGGGCGAGTGCCCAGGCCAGCCCGTCGGCCGCCCGGGCGATCGTCGCCTCGGACTCGTGCACCATCCCGTGGTTGTGCCGGTGCATCTCCACCACGCACAGCAGCTCGACGTACCGCGCGCTGGTGGGCGGCAGCAGGGCCAGCTGTTCGTCCCCGCACCGCACGGCCCGCTCCAGGTCCTTCGGGTCGTCACTGAAGGTGTACTGCTGGACCATCAGCTCCACGAGGGTGGCGGCGAAAAAGCCCCGCTGCCCGTCGGACAGCGGCCCGGCCAGCGCGGTCCTCAGCTGCTCCACGGCCAGGGCCAGCATGCGCGGGTCGACGGCCCCCGCGCCCATCAGGGCGTCCCGTGCGGCCGCGGCGTCCGGCGGCAGCCCCTCGAGGTCGGCCGGGGAGGCCGGCTCCGCGGGCCCGGTGTCCGCGGGCGGCACGGGAGGCCATACGACGGTGGCGTCCCCGCCTCGACGGGGCCCGGGGTCCGCCGGGGCGGAGCGGGAGACCCCGGTGAAGGGGGCGAAGTCCTCCGGGCCGGGGCCGGGGGAGCTCACTCCCCGGCGCCCCGGCGGGGCGTACATCCGGATGGGCGGCAGCTGCACCCCGCTCAGCAGCGGCCCCAGCATCGGTCCCACGAGCTTGAACAGCCAGGTGCCGTTGCCCGGCAGCGTCTTGAGCATCTGTGCCAGCTTCGCACCCGCGGCGCGCTTGGCCGCGATGTGCGGCATCAGGGCGTGGTCCCGCGGCAGGTCTCGCTGGAGCGCGGCCCACAGGTCGTCCGCGCGCCGGAGGTCGGCGTGCGACCCGGTGAGGACGCCCCGCGCGGCCAGCAGGGCCGGCATGTTCCCGGCGTAGATCCCGCTGTCGTCGGGCGGTGCGGACGCCCGGAACGCCTCCAGCTGGACGATGGCCTCTTCGACCACTTCCCGGTCCAGATCGAGCGGCAGGTACGCGGCGAGCGCGAGGGAGAACGCGAGGTGGGCCGAGGCGGCCTCGGCGTCGACCGGGCGGGTGCCGTGGCGCCGGGAGTGCTCGACCGCCCGCAGCGCCGACCGGCCCGCCCGCAGTGCCGACCGTACGCCCTGGGTGTCGCTCGGCCGGTCGCGGAAGCGTGCCAGCGACGCGTGGACGGCGGTGCAGCCGATGAGGCCGGCCTCCACGTGGTCGGTGGTGATGCCGGCGAACGCCGCGTCGGCCCACCGGCCGGTCTCCTCCAGCGCGGACATGTCGCCCGACTCCAGCCGGAAGGCCGCGGACTGCGCCAACCGGGCCAGCAGACAGGGCCGGACCAGGTCGTCCGGCGGAAGCCCTTCGGCCAGCCGTACGGCGTGCGGATGCGACGGCCGGGGCGGCTCGAAGTGGCGGGGCGGCGGCTCCTCCGGGTAGGTCGCCGCGACCGCCACCGGATCGTCTGCCGGCCGGCCCTGGGTCTGGGCGGCGAGGTGGCGGTGCACGTCGTCCGACAGGCGGTGGTCCCCGAACCGCAGCGCCAGGGTGCGCTCGGCCAGCCACAGGTGCAGTACCCAGCGGTGCCGCCGCGGATCCCGTCTCTCCCCCATGTCCAGCGCGTACTGCAGGACGGCCACCGCGGCCACCGCGCAGTTCCGGCCGCCCTCGTTCCACGAGGCGCGCAGCAGACCGGCCGCCGCCTGCAGCCAGCTCTCCGGGTCCTCCCCGGCGTCGGCCAGGTGCTGTTCGACGTCCGGTGTCCACACCGCCTCACAGCGCACCAGCTCGCGGTCCACGACTGTCCGTATATCCGACACACCGTCAGTCTGCCCGGTCTCGCACGGCTTCGGCCGTCGTCCGGAAATCTCCGACAAACGCACCCGGCGAACGGTATGGGCTCGGCCTGAACCGGACTTGAGATTCTACGTTCGTCCGCAGCTGCGGGGACCGGCGCGGGACTCCCGGCCGGCGATGGCGGTCACGGGCTGACCGGAGGATGCCCCGGGCCGGCCGCCCGATCGGCACGCCACGACATGCCTGACGCCGGTCCGTCCTCGCCGCCGCACGCGCCGTACCACGTGCGGATCTCCCGTGCGGGATTCCGGCCGCTCGGGACTGGGGTCCCCGTCGCCCATCTCGCCGTGCGCAACCCTTACGACATCGCCCACCTCGACGGCGTCCGGGCCTCCCTCGCCTCCTACTGCTGGACCGAGGTCGAACTGCGCGCCGCGGCGCGGGTGATCGCCGGCCGGGTCGATCCGCGCGGCACGCTGCCCGTCCCGGTGCAGCGCGCCGACGACCCGGCCGAGGTGTTGTTCCCGGCCGGGTACGAGCTGTCGTACGGCCGCTGAGCGGGCCGTGCCGCGTCGCCTGGGCGCCCGGCGCCCCCGTGCTCCGTCGCCGGGGAAGCCGGTCGTGAGGGTCCCCGACCGGTACGCCGGTGACCCTCACGGTCGGTGGGATGGGCCCGTCAGGAGCGGGTCCACCGCTGGTTGTTGCCGCCCGAGCAGGTGTAGATCTGGACCTGCGTGCCGTTGGCGGTGCCCGCGCCGACGGCGTCGAGGCAGCGGCCGGACTGGACGCCGACGACGGTGCCGTCGGAGTTCAGGCGCCACTTCTGGTTGTCGCCGCCCCAGCAGCTGTAGATCTGGACCTTGGCGCCGTTGGCGGTGCCGGCCGCGTCCAGGCACTTGTTGCCGTAGACCCGCAGCTCACCGGAGGAGGTGAGCTCCCACTGCTGGTTGGTGCGGCCGTTGCAGTCGTACAGCTGGACCGCGGTGCCGTCGGTCGTGCTCGCGTTGGGCACGTCCAGGCAGCGGCCCGAGGCGACGCCCTTGATCGCGGTGCCGTCGCCGGGCTCCTCCGGGTCCGGGCCGCCGCCGCTCCCGCCGTTGAGGGCGTTCAGCACGGCGGTGTACGCCTGCTTCTTGCTGCCGTCGTTGTTGAACAGCAGAGGGGTGTCGCTCGAACGCCACGAGTCCATGTCACGCACGCCCCAGACGGTCACGCCGAGGCAGCGGGAGACGGCGAGGCAGTCGTTGACCACGGCCGCGTACGTCGTCGGCGACGCGCCCTGGATGTCCAGCTCGGTGATCGCCACGTCGACGCCGAGCGCGGCGAACTGCTGGAGCGTCGTACGGAAGTTGCTGTTGTACGGGCTGCCGCTGTTGAAGTGCGACTGGAAGCCGACGCAGTCGATCGGCACGCCGCGTGACTTGAAGTCCTTCACCATGTTGTACATGGCCTGGGTCTTGGCCCAGGTCCAGTTCTCGACGTTGTAGTCGTTGTAGCAGAGCTTGGCGGACGGGTCGGCGGCGCGCGCGGTGCGGAAGGCGACCTCGATCCAGTCGTTGCCGGTGCGCTGCAGGTTGGAGTCGCGCCGGGCGCCCGAACTGCCGTCGGCAAAGGCCTCGTTGACGACGTCCCACTGCGCGATCTTGCCCTTGTAGTGGGACATGACGCCGTTGATGTGGTCGATCATCGCCTGGCGCAGGGAGCTGCCGCTGAGGTTCTGCATCCAGCTGGGCTGCTGGGAGTGCCAGGCCAGGGTGTGACCCCGCACCTCCTTGCCGTTCTGCACCGCCCAGTTGTAGACGCGGTCGGCGTTGGTGAAGTTGAACTGCCCCCGGTTCGGCTCGGTGGCGTCGATCTTCATCTCGTTCTCGGCCGTCACCGAGTTGAACTCGCGGTTGGCGATCGACGCGTACGTCGAGTCGCTCAGCCTGTTCGCGGCGATGGCGACGCCGAAGTAGCGGCCGCTCTGTGCGGCGGCCGCGCCGAGGGTGCTCTCGGCGGCCTGCGCCTCGGGGGGCGGTGCGGCCACCGCGCCGGCGAAGCCGAGGGCGCCGACGAGCAGCGCGGGCATCAGGACGCGGAGTGACCGCCGGGCGGCGGCTCTGGGGAGGGCGTGAAAGCCCATGACTGTGCCTCCAAGGAAGGAGAAGTGGACTCACCGGGCACCGCGGCTCAGAGGTGCGGCAGCGTCCCGCACGAGATGTGCAGAACTCAAGGGACGTGCAGGACTCTCGAGACGTGCAGAACTCAGGGGACGCGCGGGGCTCACGGGACTCGCAGGACTCACGGGGCGAGCTTGTTCGACAAATCGAACGGCGATCGGTTCGCCAGACAGATGGTGGAGGGTTGATGACGACCCGTCAAGCCCTGCGGCAGAAAGAGTTTCTGCCTTGCCGTCGAATGTTTCGAATTGCCACTTCGGCCGGTCACAGCCCTTGACCGGCCGCGCTCTCCTCCCTAGCTTGAGGCGTCGTGCGGCCGGGATCGCCCCGAAACATTCGACACGTTCGATCCCGGCGCGGCTGCCGCTCCCCCCGTTCTCCGGCGACACCTCACCCCCACTTCCAGGAGGTCATCATGTGGCTCAGCCACGCGTCCCCGGTCCGTCCGAGACGCCTGCTCGCCGTGCTCGCGCCCCTGTTGCTGCTGGCCGCGTTCGTCGGCGCTCAGCCGGCCGAGGCCGCGACCGTGGACACGAACGCCTCGTACGTGCTGGTCAACCGCAACAGCGGCAAGGCGCTGGACGTGTACAACCTGGCCACCGACGACGGCGCCCGGATCACTCAGTGGCCGAGGAACGACCAGGCCCAGCAGCAGTGGCAGTTCGTCGACTCCGGGAACGGCTACTACCGGATCAAGTCCCGCCACTCCGGCAAGGTCCTGGACGTGTACAACTGGTCGACGGCGAACGGCGGTTCGATCGTCCAGTGGACCGACCTGAACGCCGCCAACCAGCAGTGGCGGCTCGCCGACAGCTCCGACGGATACGTACGCCTCATCTCACGCCACAGCGGCAAGGCGCTCGAGGTGCAGGGCGCGTCCACCGCCGACAACGCGAACGTCGTCCAGTACGACGACTGGGGCGGCGCCAATCAGCAGTGGCAGCTGGTGAAGGTCGGCTCCGACACCCCCGGCGCCTGCGACCTGCCGTCGAGCTACCGCTGGTCGTCCACGGGCGCACTGGCACAGCCCAGGTCGGGCTGGGTGTCGCTCAAGGACTTCACCGTCGCCCCCTACAACGGCAAGCAGCTCGTGTACGCGACGACCCATGACACGGGGACGCGGTGGGGGTCGATGAACTTCAACCTGTTCGGAGACTGGTCGGAGATGGCCTCGGCCGGCCAGAACGCGATGAACAGCTCGACGGTCGCGCCCAGTCTCTTCTACTTCGCGCCGAAGAACATCTGGGTGCTGGCCTACCAGTGGGGCGGCACCGCCTTCTCCTACCGGACGTCGACCGACCCGACCAACCCCAACGGGTGGTCGTCCGAGAAGGTGCTGTTCTCCGGGAGCATCTCCGGCTCCCCCACGGGTCCGATCGACCAGGCGCTCATCGGTGACGACTCGAACATGTACCTGTTCTTCGCCGGTGACAACGGCAAGATCTACCGGGCGAGCATGCCGATCGGGAACTTCCCGGGCAGCTTCGGCTCGAACGCGACCGTGGTCATGAGCGACTCGACGAACAACCTGTTCGAGGCGCCGCAGGTCTACAAGCTCAAGGGCCAGAACCGGTACCTCATGATCGTCGAGGCGATCGGCTCCCAGGGCCGGTACTTCCGCTCGTTCACGGCGACGAGCCTCTCCGGCGCGTGGACGCCCCAGGCCACGAGCGAGTCCAACCCCTTCGCCGGCAAGGCCAACAGCGGCGCCACCTGGACCAACGACATCAGCCACGGCGAGCTGCTGCGCACCAGCGCCGACCAGACCATGACCGTCGACCCCTGCAACCTCCAGCTGCTCTACCAGGGGCGCAGCCCCAACTCCGGCGGTGACTACGGCCTGCTGCCCTACCGCCCGGGTCTGCTGACCCTGCGGCGCTGATCCGGCCGTACGGCCTGACGAAAGGAACCTGTTCCGAGAGGGGACCGGCGGGGCGGACCCGGCAGCGAGCCGGGTCCGCCCCGCCGGTCCCGTGCCCCGCTCACTCCGTGCCGTGCCCCGCTCACTTCGTCTCGTGCCTCGCTCACTCCGTCCCGTGCGCGATCCTCGGCAGGACCTCCTCCGCGATGCTGATCACGGCGCGGTCTTCCGGGAGCGCCCCGGACTCGCTCCACACGGTGAAGTCGTAGGAACCGCCCCGGTCCTGGGCGTCGAAGGCCACGGTCAGCGTCCGCGCCAGAGGGCCCTGCTCCACGGGTCCGCCGGAGCCGCCGCCGCTTCCCAGGTCGATCTGGATCTTCATCATGTGGTCCGAGGTGAGCAGCGCGGGCCGGCCCAGGACGGTCAGCTCCTTGACGTCCGTCTCGTTCCCGTACGCGGTGAGGCCCTGGTACTGGTCGACCGTCAGCTTGTTGTACGTGGCCGACAGCTCCACCGTGTACGTGTCGAACTCGATCCTGGCCTCCGGCTGGGCCACCTTCCGGTCGGTCAGCGGGGCGGTGTTGTCGGTGCCGGAGGCGTAGGTCGCGGTCTCCGTGGGCGTGCCGAGGAGGCCGGGCAGAGCGGGCAGGTTGAGCGCCCGGCACAAATCCTCGCCGGTCACGGCTCCGGGGGTGGTCCGGTAGGCGCTGGGCAGCTTCGCGTCCTCGTCATGCCGGCAGGTCGCGGCCTCAGGGGCGGCGTCGTCGCCACCGGGGGTCGGCAGACGGTCCTGGAACCAGAAGGCCGCCCCGATCACCGCGAAGAGGCCGATGGCCAGGGCCGCCTGACCCCAGGCGTTCGGCTCCTTCTCGGCGGGACGCCGCGCTGCCGGGGCTGCCTCCGGCTGGGGGGTGGCGGGCGCGGTGACCTTCGCGTCCGCCGCGACGCCCCGGTCGCCCGCGTCGCCCGCGGAGGGTGCCGGAGCCGGGTGGCGGCGGGCGCGCAGGGCGTGGACGACCACGCGCACGCGCAGCGCCGTCCCGAGCAGGAACACCGCGCCGATGGCGGCCGCCACCCATCCCGCGTCGTCGACGAGGGCCAAGTACAGGATGCGTACGCCGAACACCGTCCCGACGAGGATGAGCAGCGGCTCGCGGACCCAGAAGGGGAGGAGACGGACGAGAAAACCGAGCATTCCGTGATCTCACCAGGGACAAGATCACCTCGGCTGTGACGGAAGCCACACTTCCGGCCCGCTGCTCAACTGTGATGAAAGGGAAGGGCCCGTGAGCGCGGGCCGGCGGCGCGGCTGGACGTGGCGAGATCACCGTTCGACACCTTTCGATGACGATCCGTCACTACGATGGCGTCCGTCGATGCCCACCCGTCCCCCGGGAGCCCGATGGAAACCGACCGTGACGGCGACAGCGTGCGCGACCTGACGACCGCGGCCGGTGTGCCCGGGCCGCGTTCCCCGGCTCCCGGCGAGCCGGCCGTGCGGCAGGACGTGCTGGAGCTGTACAA
>MUNG01000578.1 GCA_002154585.1 Streptomyces pseudogriseolus | reverse complement strand
CGCCGCCCGTGCCGAACACGTCGACCATCTCGCCGCAGTGCGGGCACGGCAGCCCCGACATGTTCTCGACCACGCCGACGATCTTCTGGTGGGTCTGCACGGCGATGGAACCCGCCCGCTCAGCCACCTCGGCCGCGGCCTGCTGCGGGGTCGTGACGACCAGGATCTCCGCGTTCGGCACGAGCTGCGCGACCGAGATCGCGATGTCGCCGGTGCCGGGCGGCAGGTCGAGCAGCAGCACGTCCAGGTCGCCCCAGTACACGTCCGCCAGGAACTGCTGGAGCGCGCGGTGCAGCATCGGGCCGCGCCACACCACGGGCGCGTTGCCCGGGGTGAACATGCCGATGGAGATCACCTTCACGCCGTGCGCCGACGGNNCCGACCTTCAGACCGTCGGCCGCCATCGCCGCCGCCAGGTTCACCGTCACCGAGGACTTGCCGACGCCGCCCTTGCCGGACGCCACCGCGTACACCCGGGTGAGGCTGCCCGGCTTGGCGAAGGGCACCTCGCGCTCGGTCTGGCCGCCGCGCAGGGCGCTCGCCAGCTCCTTGCGCTGCTCGTCGCTCATCACGTCCAGCGTCACGTCGACCCGGGTCACGCCCTCGACGCGGGAGACCGCGTCCGTCACGCGCTGCGTGATGGTGTCCCGCATGGGGCAGCCGGAGACCGTCAGGTACACGGTGACCGCGACCGCACCGTCCGCACCGATCTCCACCGATTTGACCATCCCGAGCTCGGTGATGGGCCGGTTGATCTCGGGGTCGTTCACCGTCGCCAGTGCTTCGCGCACCGCGTCTTCCGTAGCCATAAGGACGATGGTACGGCTCCGGGTACACCCGCCGGTAAGGACGTCAGCGGTCGTCTGCGTCACGTCCCGGCGGC
>MUNG01000577.1:1354-2174 GCA_002154585.1 Streptomyces pseudogriseolus | reverse complement strand
GTTACATTCCGAACCCGGAAGCTAAGCCTTACAGCGCCGATGGTACTGCAGGGGGGACCCTGTGGGAGAGTAGGACGCCGCCGAACTACCTTTACAGCTCCGGCTCTTGGGCTCCCGCCCGAGAGCCGGAGCTTTTTCGCATTGCGGTAGGGTCGAGAGGCATCGTAGAAACGTTTCCCACAGGAGGATCCCGGGTGGAGGTCCAGGAGACACGGGTCCAGACAGACCGTGTCCTCACCATCCCGAACGTGCTCAGCATGGCGCGGCTCGTCGGCGTACCCCTGTTCCTCTGGCTGATCCTGAGGCCCGAGTTCGGCGGGCCGAAGAGCGACGGCTGGGCGCTCCTGGTGCTGGCCTTCAGCGGCGTCAGCGACTACCTGGACGGCAAGCTCGCCCGGCGGTGGAACCAGATCAGCAGCCTCGGCCGGCTGCTCGACCCCGCGGCCGACCGGCTGTACATTCTCTCGACCCTGGTCGGACTCACCTGGCGGGAGATCCTGCCGCTCTGGCTGACCCTCGTACTGCTGGCGCGGGAGCTGGTCCTCCTGGTCATGGTGGGCATCCTGCGACGGCACGGCTATCCGCCGCCGCAGGTGAACTTCCTCGGGAAGGCCGCGACCTTCAACCTGATGTATGCCTTCCCGTTGCTCCTGCTCAGTGACGGAAGTGGCTGGATCTCATCACTCGCTGCGATTTTCGGCTGGGCGTTCGCCGGATGGGGTACAACCCTCTATTGGTGGGCAGGAGTGCTCTATGTGGTCCAAGTCCGCCGCTTGATCCGTGCGGACGCCATGGCCGATTGACTCGCTTCTTCACGCGC
>MUNG01000577.1:0-1345 GCA_002154585.1 Streptomyces pseudogriseolus | reverse complement strand
CTTCGCCCCATGACCTCAAGCATGCCCAAGCCGCTCCTGCCGGTCGCCAACCGGCCGATCATGGAGCATGTTCTGCGGCTGCTCAAAAGGCACGGGCTCAACGAAACCGTTGTGACCGTCCAGTTCCTTGCCTCGCTGGTCAAGAACTACTTCGGTGACGGCGAGGAGCTCGGGATGGAGCTCACGTATGCCAATGAGGAGAAGCCACTCGGTACCGCCGGGAGTGTCAAGAACGCCGAGGAGGCATTGAAGGACGATGCCTTTCTCGTCATCTCCGGCGATGCCCTCACGGACTTCGACCTCACCGAGCTGATCAATTTCCACAAGGAAAAGGGCGCCCTGGTCACGGTCTGCCTGACCCGCGTGCCCAATCCGCTGGAATTCGGCATCACCATCGTCGACGACGAGGGGAAGGTCGAGCGTTTCCTCGAGAAGCCCACGTGGGGCCAGGTCTTCTCCGACACGGTGAACACCGGCATCTACGTGATGGAGCCGGAGGTGTTCGACTACGTCGACCCGGACGTGCCCGTCGACTGGTCCGGCGACGTCTTCCCGCAGCTGATGAAGGAAGGCAAGCCCATTTACGGCTATGTCGCCGAGGGCTACTGGGAGGACGTCGGCACCCACGAGAGCTACGTCAAGGCGCAGGCCGACGTCCTCGAGGGCAAGGTCGACGTCGACATCGACGGGTTCGAGATCTCGCCCGGCGTGTGGGTGGCCGAGGGCGCCGAGGTGCACCCCGACGCCGTGCTCCGCGGCCCGCTGTACATCGGCGACTACGCCAAGGTCGAAGCCGGCGCGGAGATCCGCGAGCACACCGTCGTGGGCTCCAACGTCGTCGTCAAGAGCGGCGCCTTCCTGCACAAGGCCGTCGTCCACGACAACGTGTACGTCGGCCCGCACAGCAACCTGCGCGGCTGCGTCGTCGGCAAGAACACCGACATCATGCGCGCCGCGCGGATCGAGGACGGCGCCGTCATCGGTGACGAGTGCCTGATCGGTGAAGAATCGATCGTTCAGGGCAATGTGCGGGTCTACCCGTTCAAGACCATCGAGGCCGGCGCGTTCGTCAACACCTCGGTCATCTGGGAGTCCCGCGGCCAGGCGCACCTCTTCGGCGCGCGCGGCGTCTCCGGCATCCTGAACGTCGAGATCACGCCCGAGCTCGCCGTCCGCCTCGCCGGCGCCTACGCGACGACCCTGAAGAAGGGCTCGACCGTCACCACGGCCCGCGACCACTCCCGAGGTGCCCGTGCCCTCAAGCGCGCGGTCATCTCGGCGCTCCAGGCCAGCGCCATCGACGTACGCGACCTGGAGAACGTGCCGCTGCCCGTGGCGCGGCAGC
>MUNG01000576.1 GCA_002154585.1 Streptomyces pseudogriseolus | reverse complement strand
GGTGTTGCCGTGCCCCCACCTCGTCGTACCTGTGGCTCGTACCCGCCCGAGTCGCTGCCGATCGGTTCGGCCGGTCCACCGTAGCGTGCGCAGGGGCGGCGAGTTGACCGGAGGCGGAACGCGGTCAGCCCGCGGCGTCCGCCCTGCCCCAGTCGGGACCCACCCGCCCCCACTCCCGGTCCCAGCGGGCGTACCGGCCGCGGAGCATCCGCCGCAGCACCAGGCGCCGGCCGGCCTCGAACAGTCCGGCCGCCAGCAGCGCGGCTCCCGCGCCCGCGAGCACCGCGTGCACCGTCGCGGTGCCCGTGTCCAGCGGGCGCGCGACCCGGTCCCCGCGCCGGTCGGTCCATATGCGGAAGGTGTCGCCCGGCCGGGGATCGGGCAGGCGCGCCCGCACGGCCGCCCGCCGGCCGGTGCCGTCCGGGGCGGTCCAGCGGGCCAGGACGCGGCTGCCCGCGTCCCCGCCCAGCAGCTCCGGGTCCGTGGCCGGCGGGGCGGCGTCCAGCTCGCGCACCACCGTGGCCGTGACCAGGTGCCGGGACTGGTGCTGGGCCCGGACCGACCGCTGGAGCGTCGTGTGGGCGGCGCTGCCGGAGAGCACGCCGATCAGCGGCGCGGCGAGCGCGACCAGCAGGAGCGCGGTGAGCGCCAGCCAGGCCTCCGCGAGGTCGGTGGCGCGGCGCAGCGGGTTGCGCCGCCAGCGCCAGAGTCCGCTGACCGCTCGCACGGCACGCACCCCCTCCCCGGTTCCCCCACCGATCCCTCACGCTGCTCAACGCCCCGGGGCGGACCCGGGTTCCCGCGTCGGCACGGCCGCGCCTGAGGGAGCGTCAGGCCGTGACCTCCAGCGGATCGCCGACGCGGAGGACGCCGGGGGACAGGGGCACCAGGTTCACGCCGAAGAGGAGACGGCCGCCGACGGACCGGTGCCGGGCGAGGGTGTGCAGCGGTTCGCGTCCGCGCCGGGCGGTGTCCTGGTCGGTGGTCGTGACCACGCACCGTCCGCTCGGCTTGGTGACGCGGAACGCGACCTCGCCCACGGTGACGCGGCTCCAGTCGTCCTCCGCCCACGCCTCGGTCCCCTCGATCACCACGTTGGGCCGGAAGCGGCTCATCGGCAGCGGGCCCTCGTGCGCGTGGGCGCCCTGCCCGACGAGGTCGTTGAGCCGGTCCAGGGAGGCGGTCGTGGTGAGCAGCAGCGGATAGCCGTCGGCGAACGTGACCGTCTCCCCGGGCAGCGCGTACGCGGGGTCCACCGGCCGCCGCACGGCCGGGTCGTCGAGGTGCACCAGCCGTACCGATACGCCCAGGTAGTCGCTGCACCACGCGTGCACGGCCGGGTCCTCGGCGGGGACGACCTCCACCTTGTCGCCGAAGACATCGGCCGGGACGGTCGCGCCGGGCGCCGGCACGGGCACCGTGACGGGGGCACGGTCCGGCGCCGACAGCACGACGCCGCCGCCGGGCAGCGGCCCGGCGGCGGCGAGGGCGAGGCGCGGGTGCCGGCGCTGGGTGACGACCTTTCCCCCGTCGTCGATCAGCATCCAGCGCCGGTCGCCTGCCGGACCCCAGCGCTCCACGGCGACCTCCCGGAGCGGCAGGCTCCGGAAGGCCTTGACCGGATGAACATGGATCGAGCGCACACGAGCGTTCCTCATGCCGTCATCGTGCCATCGGCGCACGACGGCCCGCGGCCCGATCGGTGCGGCTCGGCCCGCTCAGTACCCCCGGTACTGCTGGTTGTTGTACGGGTCCTGGTACGGCGCAGGCGCCGGCCGCGGGGCGGCCGGGCGCATCGCCTCGTACCCGGCGGGCTGCGGCGGGCGCGGCGGCTGCGGCTGGGGGCCGGGGTAGCCGCGCGGGGCCGTGGCCTGCTGCGGGATGTACGCCGTGTTCGCCTGCTGGAGCGGGGCGGGCTGCGGCATGGCGGGCTGGGGGTAGCCGTAGGACGGCTGGGACGGTGCCGCCGGGAGGGCCGGCAACGCCGAGGGAAGCGCGGGCAGATGACTGGCCGGCGCCTCGTACGCGGCGGGGACCCGGATCGGGGCGATCTGCGGGGTGCCCCGCTCGGCAACGAGCGAGTCGTAGATCGGGGTGTCCGGGAAGGCAGCGGAGGAGTAGCCGCCGCCATACATGGAGCGGGGGGAGGTCATGGCACATAAGTTAAGCCCACGATGTGCTGGTTGGGGAGACCGATAAGAGGGTTGTTTTGCGCGCCCTGGGTGACGCGGGATCGCCAATGCGAGCGAATTTATGGAAAACGGGCGTACTGCCGCGCGCTTTTCGTGTAAAGGCCGAGTTCCGAGGGCGTTACCGGCGGTCGCAGGGGGTGGTTCGCGTCCGCGGGCGTGGGCGTCCCGCGCGCGAGGGAATAGGTTGGGCGCGCACACCGACGGATGCCGGGGGCTCGCCCGGCGCGGCCGACCTGTGATGGGGGCGGGGCATGTCCATGCCGAAGGGATCGAACACGCCGGTGCCGGCCACGGCACTGCGGGTGGACGTGGGCTGGCGCTCCGGCCCCGGGGTGCCCGACGCGGACGCCTCGGCGCTGCTGCTGGCCGGCGGCAAGGTCCGCTCCGACGCCGACTTCGTCTTCTACNNGGTGACCGACACGCTGCTGGTCGACCTCACACGCGTCGAGCCCGGCATCGAGACCGTCATCCTGGCCGCCTCCAGCGACGGCGGCACCTTCGGACAGGTCCCCGACCTCTCCATCGAGGTGAAGGACGCGGCGAGCGGCGCCGTGGCCGCCCGCTTCGACAGCACCGGCGCCACCACCGAGACGGCCTTCGTCCTCGGCGAGTTCTACCGCCGCCAGGGCGCCTGGAAGTTCCGCGCCGTCGGACAGGGCTACAGCAGCGGCCTCGAGGGACTCGCCACCGACTACGGCATCACCGTGGACGAACCCCAGCACGCCGCACCGCCGGCCGCTCCCGTCGCTCCCGTCGCACCTCCGGCCCCGCCGGTCGCACC
This sequence comes from Streptomyces pseudogriseolus, assembly GCA_002154585.1. GTDB lineage: Bacteria > Actinomycetota > Actinomycetes > Streptomycetales > Streptomycetaceae > Streptomyces > Streptomyces pseudogriseolus. The sequence continues at coordinate 23 of MUNG01000576.1, read as the reverse complement.
CGTCGCGCCCCCGGTCACCGTCC
>MUNG01000575.1:1744-2720 GCA_002154585.1 Streptomyces pseudogriseolus | reverse complement strand
GTACAGGCGGTTGGCGGGGTACTCGCTTGACATCCGAACCATCCGGACCGGCGACCCGCCCCCGGCCGGCTCCCGAGGACGGCCCTCTTCACCGGGCCGCGTCCGGCTTCCCGCCCGCCCCCGCGGTGACGCCCGCCACCGCACGCCCGGCACCGCGGGGGCGGGCGGGAAGCCGGACGCGGCCCGGTGAAGAGGGCCGTCCTCGGGAGCCGGCCGGGGGCGGGTCGCCGGTCCGGATGGTTCGGATGTCAAGCGAGTACCCCGCAAACCGCCTGTACAGGCCAGCAACCGTTGCGTCATGGGCGGACCCTCGTGCATGCTCCGGGGAACCCGCCTCCCGGTTCGCGCGGGATCTGGGCCACGGAGGCGTGCCGCCGTACCCTTGGGGGTATGGGGTTGGGAAGGCACTTCCCGGACACAGCTCCGCCGCACACTGTCGTCCCACACAAGGATCACAACCCCGAGACAGCCATGGCCGGTCACGAATTCTTCGAACCCGCGGACCGCAAGCGGCCGGTCGCCGATCCGACGGCGTCCGAACCCCTGGCGGCGGAGGAGTCACGTCATGCGTGCGACCCCGCCTTCCGGCACGGGGTGGTCGTCGGCTTCGACGGGTCCACGTCCAGCGAACGGGCCCTCGCGTACGCCATCGGCATGGCGCGGCGCTCCGGGTCCGGTCTGATCATCGTCCACGTCGCCAACCGGCTGCCCACCACGGTGTGGGCGGGCTGCGAGCCGCCGGTCTTCGTCGACGTCCCGGACCACCGCACGGAGGTGCTGGGGCTCGAACTGGCCTGCGCGGACTATCTGGCCGAGGTGCCGTGGATCCTCGTCGAGCGGGGCGGGGACATCTGCCATGAACTCGAAGAGGTGGGGCGGGAGTACTCCGCCGATGCGATTGTCGTGGGTTCTACCCACGGGATCGTGGGGCGGCTTTTCGGGTCGGTTGCGGGGAGGTTGGCGAAGCGGGCGCAGC
>MUNG01000575.1:0-1685 GCA_002154585.1 Streptomyces pseudogriseolus | reverse complement strand
CGCCCGCGCGGCGGAGCCGCAGATCGATACAGCCCCGCGCCCCTGACGGGCGCGCTGCCCCTTAGGCGTCCTACTCGACCGTGACCGACTTGGCGAGGTTGCGGGGCTTGTCGATGTCGCGGCCGAGGGCCAGGGCCGTGTGGTAGGCGAGGAGCTGGAGGGGGATGCCCATGAGGATCGGGTCCAGCTCGTCCTCGTTCTTGGGGACCACGATCGTGTGGTCCGCCTTCTCCTGCTCCTGGTGCGCCACGGCGACGATCCGGCCGCTGCGGGCCTTGATCTCCTCCATGGCCGCGCGGTTCTTCTCCAGCAGGTCGTCGTCCGGGACGATCGCCACGGTGGGCAGGGCCGGCTCGATCAGGGCCAGCGGGCCGTGCTTCAGCTCGGAGGCCGGGTAGGCCTCGGCGTGGATGTACGAGACCTCCTTGAGCTTCAGGGAGGCCTCGCGGGCCACCGGGTAGCCCCGGACGCGGCCGATGAAGAGCATCGAGCGGGCCTCGGCGTACTCCAGCGCCAGCTTCTTGATCTCCTCCTCCTGCTCCAGCATCTCGGCGATCTGCGCGGGGAGCCGGCGCAGGCCCTCGATGATCCGCTTGCCGTCGCGGACGGAGAGGTCGCGGGTGCGGCCCAGGTGCAGGGCGAGCAGCGCGAAGGCGACCGTGGTGTTGGTGAAGCACTTGGTGGAGACGACGCAGACCTCCGGGCCGGCGTGCACGTAGACGCCGCCGTCCGCCTCGCGGGCGATCGCGGAGCCCACCACGTTGACCACGCCGAGGACGCGCGCGCCCTTGCGCTTGAGCTCCTGGACGGCCGCGAGGACGTCGTACGTCTCGCCGGACTGGGAGACGGCGACGTACAGGGTGTCGGGGTCGACGACCGCGTTGCGGTAGCGGAACTCGGAGGCCGGCTCGGCGTCGGCGGGGATGCGCGCGAGCTCCTCGATCATCTGCGCGCCGATCATGCCGGCGTGGTACGAGGTGCCGCAGCCGAGGATCTTCACGCGGCGGATGCGGCGGGCCTCGCGGGCGTCCAGGTTGAGGCCGCCCAGGTGCACGGTGGAGAAGCGGTCGTCGATCCGGCCGCGCAGCACGCGGTCCACGGCCTCGGCCTGCTCGTGGATCTCCTTGTGCATGTACGTGTCGTGGCCGCCCATGTCGTAGGAGGCGGCCTCCCACTCCACGGTGGTGGGCTCGGCGGTGGTGCGCGTGCCCTCCGTGGTGTAGGTGCGGAAGTCGTCGGCCTTGAGGGTGGCCATCTCGCCGTCGTCGAGGGTGACTATCTGGCGGGTGTGGGCGACCAGCGCGGCGATGTCCGAGGCGACGAACATCTCCTTCTCGCCGATGCCGAGGACGACCGGGGAGCCGTTGCGGGCGACGACGATGCGGTCCGGGAAGTCGGCGTGCAGCACGGCGATGCCGTAGGTGCCCTCGATCAGGCGGACCGTCTCGCGGACCTTGTCCTCGAGCTTCTCGGCCGTCGAGCGGGCGATGAGGTGGACCAGGACCTCGGTGTCGGTCTCGGAGAGGAACTCGACGCCGTCCGCCTCCAGCTTGCGGCGCAGGTCGGCGGCGTTGTCGATGATGCCGTTGTGGACGACGGCGACCTTGCCCTCGGCGTCCAGGTGCGGGTGGGCGTTCACGTCGGACGGGGCGCCGTGGGTGGCCCAGCGGGTGTGGGCGATGCCG